>NZ_BSSX01000002.1:0-485303 GCF_030269205.1 Herbidospora sp. NBRC 101105
TGGAACTACGCGGCGACGACGGCACCGGCTGGTCCCTCGCCTGGAAGATCAACTACTGGGCGCGGATGGAAGAAGGCGCCCGCGCCCACACCCTGCTCCGCCTGCTGGTCACCACCGCCCGCCTCGCGCCGAACATGTTCGACCTGCACCCGCCCTTCCAGATCGACGGCAACTTCGGCGCCACCTCCGGCATCGCCGAAATGCTCCTCCAATCCCACAACGGCGAACTCCACGTCCTGCCGGCACTCCCCTCGGCCTGGCCCAGCGGCAAATTCACCGGCCTGCGCGGGCGGGGCGGCTACACCGTCGCCACCACCTGGACCTCGGGCCGCGCGACCGAGATCCTGGTCCGCTTCGACCGGGCCGGCACCGCCCGCGTCCGCAACACCGTCTTCACCGGCACCGTCCAGGTCGTGGACGCCGAGACGGGCACGGCGGTCACCTTCACCAAACCCGAATCCGACCTGGTCTCGCTCACCGGGCAGGCCGGGCGCACCTACCGGCTGACCGGAACCGGCACCCCGCAGCAGCCGACCTCGTATGTGCGGATCGTCAACGGCACCACCGGGCTGGTGCTGGACAGCGGCGGCAACGTCGCCTCCGGCTCGGTGGTCAAGCAGTGGAACTACGACGGCTCGACCAACCTGCAGTGGCAGCTGGTCGACCTGGGCGGCGGCTGGTACCGGATCGTCAACCGCACCAACGGCATGGTCATCGACAGCTGGGGCAACACCGCCAACGGCGCCAACGCCCGCCAGGCCGCCTGGACCGGCAGCAACAACCAGCAATGGCGGCTGGCCGCCGCGAGCAACGGCCGCCACCAGATCATCAACCGCGGCACCGGCACCGCCCTGGACGGCATGGGCAACGCCACCGCCGGGTCGACCGTCTGCATGTGGGCGCCGAACACCAACACGAACAACCAGTGGACCATCGCCTCCGTATGACACGACGAGGCCCTGCCGCCCCCGGGGTGGCAGGGCCTCGCGCGGGCCGGTCAGCGTCCCCAGAGTCGCCAGGTCTGGTTCAGCGGACTGCCCTGCCCCGCCGCGACGCACGTCCACTGGTGGACGGCCGCGCGTGGCGCGGTGGAGATCGTGCTCACGTCCACGCACTTGCCGCTGTGCCGGGCGAGGAGCTGGTAGTCGTGCGCGTCGTTGCCGCCGTAGGTCACCTTGCGGAGCGTGAACTGCTGGTTCTGCGCGCCGCTGGTGCAGGTCCACTGGATGACGGCCGCCCCGTCGGCGGTGGAGACCCCGTTGACGTCGAGGCACTTGCCGCTCTGCCGGTTGACGACCGTGTAGGTGTTGGCGACGCCGCTCACCGGGACGAAGTTCCAGAGCTGCTGGTCGCCGCCCTCGCAGTAGAACTGCTGCTGGACGGTGCCGTTGGCGGTCGAGGAGTTCGGGTTGTCGAGGCACTGCTGGGAGTGCTGGGCCACCGCGACCGAGGTGAAGCTCCCGTCCGACGGCGGCACGAGGGTGACGGTCAGGGCGTCGGCGATCGCGGTGTTGGGCAGGTTGAGCGTGACCGCGTTGCCCGACAGGGTGACGACGGAGTTGGAGATGGTGACCGGCCCCTGCACGGCGCCGCCGTTGTTGTTCGGGATGCGCTGCACGATCGCGCGCACCTGGTTGTTCTGCACGATCCCGCTGGTGGTGTCGAGCCGCTGGAGGGTGACGGCGAGGTTGCCGGTGGTGCGCCCGCCGCCGACCAGCACCTTGGCCGTGCCGGTGTCCTTCGTGGCGTAGGCGTCGTAGGAGCTGCTCGGCGTGACCGCCACGCTCTGCCCGGTCTGGGACGCGTAGAAACGGTAGACCCACCACTCGCCCTTGGGCTGGTGCTGCCCGGCGCTGTTGCGGATGAGCAGGTTGGCGATGTCGTTGTGCAGGTTGCCGCCGCCGCCCCAGTGGGCGCGCAGGCCGTCGGCGCCCGCGCGTTCCAGCCGGGAGATGTACCAGGCGCCGTCGGCGGGGTTCTGCTCGTCGGGGGCGCCGTACTCGTTGATCTGGTAGGGCCTCGGGTGCGGGATGCCGCGCGAGTTCAGGGTCGTGTTGGCGGCGGCCACGTTGGCGACGGGGTCGCCCGGCAGCGAGTGCCAGCTGATGATGTCCGGCACCACGTTGTTGGCCTTGATGAAGTCGAGGTAGGCGTTCCAGAAGGCGTGCGAGGTGGACGGGACGCACGCGCAGCTCGGCCCGACGATCAGGTGACCGGGGAACGCGGCGCGGACCCGCTGGTAGCTGCGGCGCCACAACTCGAAGTACTGGGACTGGGGCCGGTTCCAGAACAGGGTGATGTTCGGCTCGTTCCACAGGTCCCATTGCACGGTGATGCCCGCGGCCCGCACGTCGTCGATGACGCGCGTCAGGAAGTTGTCGTAGTCGGTCCAGTCGCCGTTGTCGCCGGGGAAGCGGGAGATGCCCGCGCCGTCGGCGCCCCACAGGTCGTGCGGGAGCAGGATGAACTGGCCGCCGAGGGCGATGGTGCGGCGGGCCTGGGCCAGCGTGGAGTTCCAGCGGCGGTCGTACCCGCCCGACACCCAGCCGCCGCTGGGGAGCTGGGCGCCGCCGGCGCGCATGGCGCGGAACTTGACGTCGCGGTAGAAGTGGTCGGCCGGGCCGGTGCCGTTCTCGGTCATGCCGTAGATCCAGCCGGAGGCGCGGTACGTGGGGCTCGCGCCCGTGCTGGCGAAGTTGACGGTGATGGCCTCGTCGGCCGCGAGGGCGGGGGCGGCGGGCACGACCAGTCCGGTGACGGCCAGGGCGCAGGCGGCGATCACGGATCGTATTCGGGTACGCATCGGGCTACTCCTGGGGGCGAGGTGATCTCACGCGAGGGCTGGGTAGCGAATCGATTCGACCGCAGATTAGGTCGCGTTACGACACGATGTCAACGGAGTGACGGAGGGGTGAAACGAATCGATTCGCGGTTACGGCCGGGCCGGGCCGGTCGTGGCGCGCAGCGAGATCGGCGGCGCGAGCAGCAGATGGCGGTGGGGGGCGGCCGGATCGGCGATCCGCCCCAGCAGCAGGTCGACGGCGTGCGCGCCCAGCTCGACGGCGGGCACGTCGGCCGCGGTGAGCGGCGGATGGAGGTTCTCCGCCCAGTGCCGGGCGGCGACGCCCACGATCGAGAAGTCGCGGGGCACCTCGCGGCCCGTCCGGGCGAGCGCGTGGTAGACCCCGGCCGCCGCCGCCTCGTTGACGGTGGCGATCGCCGTCAGCTCCGGGTGCTCGGCGAGCAGGTGTTCGGTGCAGGCCTGACCGGCCTGGGCGTCGTCGGCGCAGCAGACGGCCACGCCGCGCAGGCCGCGCTCGGCGAGCGCCCGGTCGAAGCCGGCCCGCGCGCGGTGCCCCGGGCCGTATCCGGCCGCCACCAGTTCGGCGCTGCGGTTGACCAGGGCGATGTCACGGTGGCCGAGGTCGGCGAGGTGGTGGACGCACCGGGCGATGAGCGTCTCGTAGTCGAGGTCGACCCATGACATGCCGTCGGGGTCGCGGGTGCGGCCGATGCCGACGAACGGCAGGCCGCTGGCCATCAGCCGGGCGACCCGGTCGTCTTCGAGCCGTATCTCCATGACGATCACGCCGTCGACGCGCTGACCGGTGACCACGCGCTCGAAGGAGCGGTCGTGCTCGCCTCCCGAGGGCGACAGCAGCACGTCGAGGTCGGCGCGCGCGGCGGCGTCGACGACGCTGGCCACGAAGCCGAGCTGCATGTCGGTCAGGCGGGTGCTGGCGGGCGGGATGACGAGGCCGATGGTGCGGGTGCGGCCCTCCTTGAGGGCGCGCGCCGCCGCGTTGGGGCGGTATCCCAGCTCGTCGATCACCGCCAGGATGCGCTGTTTGGTCTCGGGCGAGACCGGGCGGCGGCCCGTGAGGGCGTAGGACACGGTGCTGCGGGACACTCCCGCCCTCTTGGCGATCTCCCCGATGTTCATTCGAGCATCGTAGTCGAATCGTTCCACAATTCGGCTCGGCGACCCCCATTGACGTCCACGAGGAACCCGCTTATCTTCGGTCGAACCGATTCGTCGAATCGGTTCGACCAAGGGAGGTCACCCCCCGATGAGATCTTCCGCGTCCGGCCGGCTCGCCACCGGCCTCGCACTCGCCCTGCTGGCCGCCTGCTCCACCCCCTCCGCCGTGGAGGAGGCCCCCTCGGCCACGGCCGCGGCGGCGTACACGATCTGGGATCCCTATCCGCAGTACGACACGGGCTCCGAGTGGGTGCGCCTGCTGGAGGCGTGCGGCGCCCAGGCGGGCGTCGGGGTCGAGCGCACCGGCTACGACACCAGCGACCTGACCAACAAGGCGCTGCTGGCCGCGCAGCAGGGCAACTCGCCCGACGTGCTGATCGTCGACAACCCGGTCGTCTCCACCCTGGCCGAGGCCGGCGTGCTGACCACGACCGCGGAGAACCGGCTCGACGTCTCGGCCGTCTCGCCCAACCTCCTGGGGGCCGGTCAGAGCGGCGGCGAGACCTTCGGCGTCCCGATCGGCGCCAACACCCTGGCGCTCTACTACAACAAGGACGTGCTGGACAAGGCGGGCGTCGACCCGGCCTCGGTCACCGACTGGGCCACGCTCACGGCGGCGCTGGAGAAGGTGACGAAGTCGGGCGGCAAGGGCATCACGTTCTCCGCGATCGGCACCGAGGAGGGCAGCTTCCAGTTCCTCCCCTGGTTCTGGGGCGCGGGCGCGAACCTCACCAAGCTCGACTCCCCCGAAGGCGTCGCGGCGGTCACGCTCTGGGCCGACTGGCTGAAGAAGGGGTACGCCCCCAACTCCGTCATCACCAACACCCAGACCACGAGCTGGCAGGAGTTCGCCACCGGCGACTACGCCTTCGCCGAGAACGGCACCTGGCAACTCGCCAACGCCGAGAAGGCCGGCTTCCCCTACGGCGTCATCCCGATCCCCGCCCGGACCGGCGGCCCGGCGCCCGCGCCCACCGGCGGGGAGTTCGTCGCCATCCCCGTCCAGCAGGACACCGGCAGGTACGCCACCTCGCAGAAACTGGTCGCCTGCCTGACCAACGGCGAGAACTCGCTCAAGACCACCACCACGCTCTCCTACATCGCCCCGACCGAGGCCGTGCAGCAGCGGCAGGTCGCGGCCGACGCGAAACTCGGCGTCTGGGTGGAGGCCGTCAAGGTGGCCAAGGGGCGCACCGGCGACGACCTGGGCACCAAGTACCCGAAGATCTCCGAGCCGATGTGGGGGGCCGTGCAGGCGGCGCTGAGCTCGTCCAAGCCGCCGCAGGAGGCGATGACGGAGGCGCAGCGCGCCGCCGCGAGCGCCACGCAGTGACGGCCGGCACATGGCCCTCACCACTCCGGCACCGTCCCGCCGGGCGCCGCGTCCGGGGCAGTGGGCGGCCTGGGCGTTCCTCGCCCCGGTCAGCCTCTACCTGCTGGTCTTCTACGCCTATCCGCTCTACCGCAACGTCGAGCTGAGCCTGCGGAACTACACCGTGCGGTCGTTCGTGCGGGGCGACGCGCCGTTCGCCGGGTTCGGCAACTACCTGAAGGTGTTCGCCGACCCGACGTTCGGCCCGGCGCTCTGGCACACCGTGGTCTTCACGGTGGTCTCGCTGGTCTTCCAGTTCACGATCGGCCTGGCCCTGGCGTTGTTCTTCACGAAGAACTTCCCGCTGTCGGCGACGCTGCGGGCGCTGTTCCTGGTGCCCTGGCTGCTGCCGCTGATCGTGTCGGCCTCGACGTGGTCGTGGTTGCTGAACAGCGAGTCCGGCGTGGTCAACGCGGCGCTCGGCTTCCTGGGGCTCGGGCCGGTGAACTGGCTGACCTCCCCCGACTGGTCGCTCTGGTCGGTGACGGTCGCCAACATCTGGATCGGCGTCCCGTTCAACCTGGTGGTGCTCTACTCCGGCCTCCAGGCGATCCCGGCCGCCGTGTACGAGGCCGCGGCGCTCGACGGGGCCAACGGCCGGCAGCGGTTCTGGCGCATCACCTTCCCGCTCCTGCGGCCGGTGTCGGCGATCACCCTGCTCCTCGGCCTCGTCTACACGCTGAAGGTGTTCGACATCATCTGGATCATGACCAGGGGCGGCCCGAGCGGGTCGTCGACCACCTTCGCCACCTGGTCGTACCGGCTGGGCTTCGGCAACCTCGTGCCGTCGTTCGGGCCGGGGGCGGCGGTGGGCAACCTGCTCATCGTCATGGCGCTGGTGTTCGGGCTGGTCTACATCCGGACGCTGCACCGGGGGGCGCCGTCATGAGGCGGGTGAAGACGGCGATCGGGCTGGTGCTGACCGCCGTGATGTTGTTCCCGGTCTACTGGATGGTCAACGTCTCCTTCACCCGGGACGCCGACCTGCGCCGCGACCCGCCGAACTGGTTCCCCGTGCACGGCACGCTGGAGGGTTACCGGGCGGTGCTCGACCAGCAGCTGCCCTACCTCGCCACCAGCCTGGTCGTCGGGCTCGGCACCGTCGTGCTGACCCTCGTGGTGGCGGCCCCGGCGGCGTACTCCCTGGCCAGGCTGCGGCCGAAGGGCGGCGGGGTGCTGGGCTTCCTCCTGCTGACCGCGCAGATGATCCCCGGGATCATCATGGCGATGGGCTTCTACGCCGTCTTCCTGTCGGCGGGCGTGCTCAACACCGTGCCGGGGCTCATCGTGGCCGACTCCACGCTGGCCGTGCCGTTCGCGGTGCTCGTGCTGGCCGCGTTCATGTCGGGCCTGCCCGAGGAGCTGCTGCAGGCGGCCCGGGTCGACGGCGCGGGCACGGTGCGGACCTTCCGGTCGATCGTCCTGCCGCTCAGCCGCAACGCCCTGGTCACCGTCTCGCTGTTCGCCTTCCTGTGGGCGTGGTCGGACTTCGTCTTCGCCTCGACCCTCGACCAGGGCGGCGACCACCAGCCGATCACGCTCGGCATCTACCACTACATCGGCCACAACAACCAGGAGTGGAACGCGATCATGGCCACCGCCGTGGTCGCGTCGATCCCGGCGGCCGTCCTGCTCGTCATCGCCCAGCGTTACGTCGCCGCCGGGGTCACCGCCGGCGCCGTGAAGGACTGACCTCTAGGAGAAGGGCCACCCCTCCGTGTTCTCCCTACGGGAAATCCCGTTCAGCTATCGCGGCTCCTGGTTCGGCTTCTCCCCGGTGATCGCCGAGAAGACGTACGCCGACGAGGTGCACCTGGTCTCGCACCAGACCGGGATGCACGCCGTCCTGCGGCTCGTCGTCGACCCGGAGGCGGCGCTGACCGCCACGCCGCAGCAGCTCCTGTGGGAGCACGGCGAGGACCGGATCGAGCTCGCCTACGAGAACGCCGACACGGTGCGGATCCGGGGGCGCGGCCTCGGCCTGGGCCTGATGGCGGCCGATCCCGTGCTCACCCCGTTCAGCGGCCCGTACTTCTATGAAGAGCCGGCGGACGGGTCGTACGTCTTCACGCTCTACCAGACCGGCCGCCGCTACCGGATCACCGTGCTGCGCGGTGCGGCCGAGCCCGTGGGCGCGCAGTCGCTCGGCGGCGCCGAACGCGGGGTCACCCTGTCGGGCGACTGGGAGATCGCCGTCGAGGAGTACGAGACCGCCCGCGCCCCCTACGTCGAGGCCGACACGTTCGAGCAGGTGGTGAAGGCGGCCCGCGCGGAGTTCGACGCCTTCGCCGCGGCGGTGGCCCCCTGGCGCGACGACGCCACCCCGGCGGCGGAGCTGGCGGTCTACGTGTTGTGGTCGGCGACGGTCCGCCCGGCGGGTTTCGTCACGCGTCCCGGGGTGCTGATGTCCAAGCACTGGATGGACAAGGTGTGGAGCTGGGACCACTGCTTCAACGCCATTGCCCTGGCCGAGGGGCTGCCCGACCTCGCGTGGCACCAGTTCCGGCTGCCCTTCGACCACCAGGACGGCGCCGGCGCGCTGCCCGACTCGGTGACGCACTCCGAGATCCTCTACAACTTCGTCAAGCCGCCCATCCACGGCTGGGCCCTCGGCCGGCTTCAGTGGCGGCCCGAACCGGAGGAGACCTACCGCCGGCTGGCGCGGTGGACGGACTTCTGGCTGACCGCCCGGCGGGTGCCCGGCCACGAACTGGCCTACTACCAGCACGGCAACGACAGCGGGTGGGACAACGCCACCACCTTCGACCCCGAGCGCGTCGTCGAGACCGCCGACCTGGCCGCCTTCCTCGTGCTCCAGATGCGCGAACTGGCCCGCACGGCCCCCGGCCCCGCCGAGGCGGCCCGCTGGAGCGAGGCCGCCGACCGCATGAGGAACGCCCTGCTGGCCGAGTTGTGGACGGGCGAGCGGTTCGTCGCCCGGGGCGCGCTCACCGGCCGGACCTGGAGCAGCGACAGCCTGCTCGACCTGATGCCGGTCGTCCTCGGCGAGGAGCTGCCCCCCGAGGTGAGCGCGGTGCTGGCCGGCCGGATCGAACGGCACCTGACGGAGTTCGGGCCCGCCACGGAACTGCCGTCGTCGCCGCACTACCAGGACGACGGTTACTGGCGCGGCCCCATCTGGGCGCCCTCGACGATCCTGATCGAGGACGGGCTGCGCCGCGCCGGGCACGTCGCGCTGGCCGACGAGATCAGCGACCGGTTCCGCCGCCTGTGCGAGAGGTCGGGGTTCGCGGAGAACTTCGACGCGCGAACCGGCGAGGGGCTGCGCGACCGCGCGTACACGTGGACGGCCAGCGCCTACCTCATCCTCGCGGCGGCACGGCGCAAGCGTGGCTGACGGTCACACTGATGACTCACAGGGCGTCGAGGGCCTCCCTGGTCAGCGTGCCGAGCGACTTGCCGGTCGAGGCGGCCAGGCGGGCGAGGTCGTCGTACTCGGGCTTGACGCCCCAGGGGCCCTCCTTCATCCGCACGGTCCGGCCGTACAGCTCGACCGTCCGGATCACGCGGGGGACGGTGACCTTGTCGACCCAGCTGCGGCGCAGGCCGAGCGTGCCGGTCTCGGAGAACATCATCGTCTCCAGGTGGTCGGCCAGGTCGACGGGCGTGAGCACGTGCAGGACGTGGGCCGGCCGGCCCTTCTTCATGACCGCCGGCGTGACCCACGCGTCGGCGGCGCCGGCCGCCAGCATGCGCGCGATGACGTGGCCGAGCAGCTCCCCGGTCACGTCGTCGAGGTTGGTCGACAGGACGACCTGCCGGTCCTCGGCGGCGAGCGGGCGCCCGAGGGTGGCGACGACGACGTTGGGGCGGTCGGGGAGCCGCCGGGTGCCCGCGCCGTATCCGGTCGCGTGCACCTCCATGGGCGGCGTCCCGCCGTAGACGGTCTCCGCCGCGCGCAGCAGGGCGGCACCGGTGGGGGTGACGGCCTCGTGCTCGCCGCCGCTCCGGACCTGGGCGCCCCGGAGCAGGGCGAGGGTGGCCGGGGCGGGCACCGGCAGCACCCCGTGGCGGGTCTCGACGCTGCCGCTCCCGAGCGGCAACGGCGCGCAGTGCACCCGGGTCACGCCCAGGTCGGCCAGCGCGGCGGCGCATCCGACGATGTCGACCAGCGTGTCGTGCCCGCCGAGCTCGTGCAGGTGGACGTCGCCGGCCGGCAGGCCGTGCAACTCGGCCTCGACCCCGGCGATGGCCCTCAGCGCGCGTTCCGCGACGGGCAGGCCGGTGCGGGCGGCCATCTCGATCAGCACCGAGGCCGGGCGCTCGGTCGCGTCGTCGTCGACCTCGACCCGCACGCGGACGGCCATGAGCGCGCCGGTGCGGACGTTCTCGGCCTCCAGCCGCCATCCGGTCAGGCCGGTCCGGGCGACGGCCTGGCGGACGACGTCCACGGAGGCGCCCGCCGACAGCAGGGCCCCGAGCAGCATGTCGCCGGCCAGGCCGGTGAACGGGTTGAGATGGAGGATCACGACCGCCGCCTGGTGAGCCGGTAGGCGGCCAGCGCCGCGCCGAAGCCCGAGTCGATGTTGACCACCGTGATGCCGGCGGCGCAGGAGGTCAGCATGGCCAGCAGCGCCGTCACGCCCTCCAGGGCGGCGCCGTAGCCGACGGAGGTGGGCACGGCGATGACCGGCGTCTCCACCAGCCCGCCGACCACGCTCGCCAGCGCTCCCTCCATCCCGGCGACCACGATCACGCAGTCGGCCTCGCGGAGCCGCTCGACCTCGGCCAGGACCCGGTGGATGCCGGCCACCCCGACGTCCCGGATCACCGTGGTCTCCAGGCCGAGCGCGTTCGCCACGGCCGCCGCCTCGGCGGCGACCGGCCCGTCGGCGGTGCCGGCCGTCACCACGGCCACGCCGAACCCGAGGAGCAGGGCCGACCGCCACACCAGCAGCCGGGCCGCGTCGTCGTACCGGCCGCCGGGCACGACGGCGAGGACCTGCCCGGCGGTGTCCGGCCCGACCCGGGTCACCAGGACGGGACCGTCGTTCCGGTCGAGCAGCACCTTCACGATCCCGGCGATCTCGCCGGCCTGCTTGCCCGGCCCGTAGACGATCTCGGGCAGGCCCTGCCGCCGCTCCCTGTCGAGGTCGACCCGCGCGTACCCGATGTCCATCGCTACTCCCCCGCCAGGTAGGGGATCGTCATGGGCCCCTCGGGCAGCACGCACACGCTCCCGGGAAGGTCCCGGACGGTGGCCGCGATGTCGTGGGTCTGCTCCAGGTGGGCGGCGGCCAGGTCGGCGTCGCTCAGATGGGAGGTGTGCACGATGACCCGCGCGTGCCGCTGGATGCGCGCCTGGATCTGCACCTGCCACTGGTCGGGCACCGTCTCCGTGCGGGCGGAGATCTCCTCGAACAGCGCGTCGGGCGAGGCCGCGCCGGTCAGCGTCTCCCGGTAGGAGCCGTGGTCGGGGAAGCCGTCACGGCATTCGGCCGCGCAGATGACGACGCCCCCCGGCCGCACGATCTGCGCGGCGGCGCTCATGCCCTTGACCGCCTGGTAGAGGTTCTGGTCGAGCGGGAACCCGGCGTTGGTCGTGACGACCACGTCGAAGGCCGACGGCACGGGCCGCATCGCGGCCGCGCGGGCGGCGGCCATGGCGGCGGAGTGCATCGGCGCGAGGTCGCCGCCGAAGGCCTGGACGATCTTCTGTTCCCGGTTGAGCACGACGTCGAGGGAGAAGGTGACGCCGGTGCCCGCCGCGATGGCCCGGACGTCGTCGTGGACGGGGTTGCCCTCGGTGATCCCCCACGTCGCGCGGGGGTCGCCGATGCGGGCCGCGTCATGCAGGGTGAGCACGGTCTCCAAGGCGGCGAGCCCGGGGGCGACCAGCTTGGGGCCGCCGGAGAAACCGGCGAAGAAGTGCGGCTCGACGAACCCCGTGGTGATGCGCACGTCGGCATCGACCCACTCGCGGTTGAGCCAGACCGGCACGTCCTTGCCGAACCGGCCCATCCAGCGCAGCGACGCCGCGTCGCGCGAGTCGTGGTTGACGATGCGCACGGCGTCGACGACGGCGTCGCCGAACATGGCGCGCAGTTCCTCGGGGGTGTTGCCGCGGTGGGTGCCGGTGGCCACCAGGATCACCACGTCGTCGAGCGACACGAGCCCGTCGAGCTCGGCCAGGATCGCGGGGATCATCAGGTGCCGGGGCTGCGGCCGGGTGTAGTCGCAGGCCGAGATCGCCACCGTCTGGCCGCGCCGCACCCGGTCGCGCAGCGGCGGGCCCGCGACCGGTTCGCGCAGCGCCCTGAGCACCTCGGCCGCCTCGTCGGGCACCGGGGGCCGGGCGACCGGCGTGATCACGGTGGTGCGGTCGGCGGGCAGGTTCACCAGCAGCCCGTCCGTGCCGTAGGCCAGGTCGACGAGCAGGCCGCTCATGACGTCGCCGGCCGCAGGCGGAGGCCGGCCATCCCGCCGTCGACGGGCAGTTCGATGCCGACCGTCGACCCCGACGCCGGTCCGGCCAGGTAGGCGACGGCGTGCGCCACCTCCTCGGCGGCGACCAGGCGCCCGTGCGGCTGCCGGGCGCGCAGCGCCGCCCGCTCGGCCTCGGGATCGGGGGCGGCGTCCAGCAGGCGGCCCACCCAGGGGGTGTCGACGGTGCCCGGCGTGACGCAGTTGACCCGCACGCCCTCGCGCACGTGGTCGGCCGCCATCGCCCGGGTCAGCGCGAGCACGGCCCCCTTGGAGGCCGAGTAGAGGGCCCGCTGGGGCAGCCCGGCCGTGGCGGCGATGGAGCAGACGTTCACGATCGCCGCGCTCGGCGAGTTCCGCAGGTGGGGCAGCGCGGCCCGGCTCATCCGGACGATGCCCAGCACGTTGAGGTCCAGGACCCGCAGCCACTCGGCGTCGTCGTTGTCGGCGACCGTGCCCTGCGCGCCGATGCCGGCGTTGTTGACCAGCACGTCGATCCGGCCGTAGCGGTCGGCGACCGCCGCGACCGCGCGCCGGACGGCCGCGTCGTCGGTCACGTCGCAGACGAACTCGGTGCCGGACAGGTCCAGGACCGCCACCTTCGCGCCCCGGGCGGTCAGCTCCTCGGCCACCGCGCGGCCGATGCCGGACGCGCCGCCGGTGACGATCGCGACGAGGCCGTCGAAGTCGCCGCTCATGCCTGCCCCATCCGCTGACGCTGGCGTCCCAGGCCGTCGATCTCGACCTCGACGACGTCTCCGGGCCGCAGGTAGGCCTCCGGCCCCCGGCCCAGGGCCACGCCCGCCGGGGTGCCGGTGTTCACCACGTCACCCGGCTCCAGGACCATGAACTGGCTGAGATACCAGATCACATGGTGGACGCCGAAGATCTGGTTCTTCGTGCTGCCGTTCTGGCGCAGTTCCCCGTTCACCCACAGGCGCACGCCGAGCGCCTGCGGATCGCCGACCTCGTCGGGCGTGACCAGCCACGGCCCCAGCGGGTTGAACGTCTCGCACGACTTGCCCTTGTCCCACTGACCGCCGCGCTCAAGCTGGAACTCCCGCTCGGAGACGTCGTTGACGATCGTGTAGCCGGCGATGACCCCGGCCGCCTCCTCCGGAGAGGCGAGGTAGCGGGCCGTCGCCCCGATGACGACCGCCAGCTCGACCTCGTAGTCGGTCTTCACGCTGCCGCGCGGCACCAGCACCTCGTCGTCGGGCCCGACCACCGTGTTGGGCGCCTTCATGAAGACGACCGGCTCCAGGGGGACGGCCGCCTTGGTCTCCTCGGCGTGGTCGGAGTAGTTCAGCCCGATGCAGACGATCTTCCCCGGCCGTGCGACCGGCGGGCCGACCCGCTGACCGGACGCGGCGGGCGGCAGCTCCCCGGCCGCGAGGGCGGCGCGCACCCGCTCGATCCCCCCGCCGGCGAGGAACCCGCCGTCGATGTCCGCCGTCAGCGACGACAGGTCGAAGACGTTCCCCTCGGCGTCGACGGCACAGGGCCGTTCACCGCCCGGACTCCCCAACCGGCACAACTTCACGCTTTTACCTTCTTTCACTCCGAGTCAGGGGGAAGCTAATTCGTATGACGTCTGACGTCAAGACGGCAGCGACCTGGCACCGGGCGGCGAAACGGCCCTTGAGATACTGGAAGGGCTTTCGGCAACGAAGGGGATGACCATGTCTTCCAGTACTTCTGCCGCCGCCTCCCCACTCGGCAGCTGGGTGGGGACCGACTACGAGGTCGTCGCCGAATTCGGCGACCTGATGCCGACCGGCGTGACCGTGACCGACGACGGGCGCCTGTTCGTCTCCTTCCCGAGGTGGGGCGACGACGTGCCCTTCACCGTCGCGGAGGTCGTCAAGGGCGAACCGGTGCCCTATCCCGACCCCGAGTTCAACGCGTGGAGCCCCGGGGCCACCGCCGACACCCTGGTGTCGGTGCAGAGCGTGATCACCGACCCGGCCGGGCACGTGTGGCTGCTCGACACGGGCAGCCTGGCCTTCGAGCCGTGGCTGGAGAACGGGCCGAAGCTGGTCGAGGTCGATCCGGCCACCGACCGGGTGGTCCGGGTCGTCCGGCTCGACCCGGCCGCGGCCACCCCGGTGACGTACCTGAACGACGTGCGCTTCGACCTCTCGCGGGGGCCGGGAGGGTACGCGTACATCACCGACTGCGCGCCCGAAGGGGCGCTGATCGTGGTCGACCTCGACTCCGGGGAGACCTGGGCCCGGCTCCGGGGCCACGAGAGCACCTCGGCGGTACCGGGGTTCCGGGCGATCGTGCAGGGGGTCGTGCGGGAGAACTACCGGGTCGGCGTCGACGGCATCGCGCTGAGCGCCGACGGCTCCCGCCTGTTCTACTGCCCGCTGTCGAGCAGGCGGCTCTACAGCGTGTCGGCCGACGCGCTGGTCGACCGGTCGCTCGACGACGAGCAGGTGGCGGCCACGGTCGCCGACCTGGGCGACAAGGGCGCCTCCGACGGCCTGGAGTCCGACGCCGAAGACGCCGTCTACGCCACCGCCTACGAGCACAGCGCCGTCGTCCGGCGCGACCCCGGCGGCCACTGGTCGACGCTCCTGCACGCCCCCGGCCTGCTGTGGCCGGACACCCTGGCGCTGGCGGGCGACGGCTTCCTGTACGTCAGCGTGAACCAGCTCCCCCGCAGCCCGCTGTTCAACGACGGGACCGACACCCGGGTGCCGCCCTACCAGGTCATCCGGGTCCAGACCGGCGCCCGCCCGATCCGCCTGACGGAGGAACGATGATCGTCGCCGGAGTCGACGGATCCCCGTCCGCGCTGGCCGCGGTGGACTACGCGGCCGCCGACGCCGCCCGCAGGGGCACGTCACTGCGGCTCGTGCACGTGCGCGAACCGTGGACGGGCATCCGGCTCAGCCAGTTGAACGACGTCGAGAACACCTACGGCGCGGAGGTCCTGGCCACCGCCGAGCGGCGGGCCCGCGCCGGCGCCCCGGAGGTCACCGTGACCACCGGCCTGACGACGGGCGGCGTCGTCGCCCGGCTCAAGGAGGAGGCGGCCAAGGCCGACGCGGTCGTGATCGGCAGCCGGGGCACCGGCGGCTTCACGGGCATGATCCTCGGCTCGGTCGGCCTCGGCCTGGCCGGGCACACCTCCGGCCCGGTGATCGTGGTCCGCGAGCCGTCGTCACCGTCCCACGGGCGGCTGCTGGTGGGCTACGACGGCAGCGAGGACGCCGACGTCGCGCTGGAGTTCGCCTTCGCCGAGGCACGGCGGCGCGACGCCGGGATCAGGGCGGTCTTCTCCTGGCAACCGCCGCCGTTCTCGTCGGTCGGCACCATGTACGACAACCTGATCCACTGCGTGTACGAGGAGCGCACCACCTTCGTCGAGGAGCGCTTCGCCGCCTGGCGCGACCGGCACCCGGGCGTGCCGGTGGAGTACACGAGCGTCTACGGCCACCCGGTGAACGTGCTGGCCGAGGAGTCGCGCGAGGCCGACCTGGTGGTGGCGGGCTCGCGGGGGCTCGGCGCCTTCGGCGCGGCCGTGCTCGGCTCGGTCGGCCACGGGCTGCTGCACCACGCCCACTGCCCCGTTGCGATCGTCAGCTCGGGCGAGGGGCCGGCCTGACCCTATCCGCCGACCTTGTCGCGGCGCCTGACCAGCCGGGAGACGACGAACCAGACGACGGCCACGGCGACCAGCACGATGACCACGTTGGACAACACGCCCGCGTAGTCTTCGACGACGCTCCAGTTCTCGCCCAGGTAGTAGCCCGCGAGCACGAACACCGTGTTCCAGATGGCGCTGCCCAGCGTCGTGAACAGCAGGAACGTCGCCATCGGCATGCGGGTGACCCCGGCCGGGATCGAGATCAGGCTCCGGAAGATCGGGATCATCCGCCCGAAGAACACCGTCTTGCGGCCGTGGCGGGCGAACCAGGCCTGCGTCTTCTCGATGTCCGACAACTTGATCAGCGGCAACTTGGCCGCCAGCCGCATCATGCGCTCCTCGCCGAGCATCGCGCCGACGGCGTAGAGGGCGACCGCGCCGACGACCGAGCCGACGGTCGTCCAGATCAGGACGGCCGTCAGCGACAGGTCACCCTTGGCGGCGGTGAACCCGGCGAGGGGCAGGATCGCCTCGCTGGGCAGCGGCGGGAAGAGGTTCTCCAGGGCGATCGCGAGCCCGGCCCCGGGCGCCCCGAGCGTCTCCATCAGTCCGATGACCCACCCGGCGATGCCGCCGAGGTCGCTGCTCAATTGGTTCCCCCTGGAATTCGGCTCCGTCCACGCTAGGGCCGCGAAGATCAGCGCCGGATGAGCGAGGCGTTAACCCTGCGCTAACCAAGAGCCGGGGGCCACCAGGCCGTGACGGGTCTGCCGCACGATCTCGGCGAGCACCTTCTCGCCCGCCACGGACGGGTCGAGCCCCGGCCCGACGTGCCCGACGAGCCGCCCGTCGACGGCCTCGACCCGGGCCACCCCGTCGCCGAGCACGAGATCGGCCACGCCTTGAACGCCCGGGACGTCGACCCAGCCCGCCTCCGTCCGCGCCCAGCCCGCCCCCCGCTCCACCCGCGGAATCCCGAACTCGCCCAGGTCGACGTCGCCGCCGGCGGCCGCCATGACCAGTCGCTCGACCCCGCCGAGCAGCGCGGCGACCTCGTCGGCGGTCGCGAGCCGGGCGTCGACGCCGAGCCCGCAGCCCAGCTTGCCGTCGAGCCGGTAGACGTCGAACTCGACGGGCGCGTCGAAGCTCCGGTCGCCCGCCCCGGCCTCCAGCCCCGACGCCGGCAGGACCACCCGCGAGTGCCCGGTCGTGTTGTTGACGACGACGTCACGGTGGCAGGGCATGCCCCGCGTCCGCTCCGCCGCCCGCATGGCGGCGTTGAGCCGGGCCGAGTCGTACCGGCCGTACTTGTAGGCGGCCAGCGCCGCCGCGTTCATCCGCGCGACCGCCTCGGGGAACGACGGCGTCGCGGTGAACGGGATCCAGGTCTCCTGGGAGATCGTGCCGACGTAGTCGCGCAGCTCGGGCGAGAACCGGTTGCTGCACAGGCAGTTGAGCAGGCAGCCCGGCTCCCCCGTCCAGCGGGTCAGCAACGCCGCGAACGCGGCCATCACGACCGCCAGCGGCCGCACCCCCGCCGCCCCCGCGATGGCCGCCACCGCCTCGGCCCCCGCCCGCGACCCGAGCAGCACCTGGTGGTGCCCTCGCCGGTCGGGAAACCGGTGGGGCAGCCCGAGCGAGCACAACGGCCGCTCCTCCAGGTGCCGCCCCCAGTACCGGATCGACCCGTCGAGCTGCCGCCGCCCCGCCGGACTGTGCTCGAAGGCGGCCCGGTCGGCAGGATGATGGCCGGCGGCCGGCAACTCCCGCCCCGCCATCAGAGCGGTCAGCTCGGCCCGCAACACCGTGATCGCCGACAGATCGGCCGCGACGTGCGAGACGTGCAGCACGATGAGGAACGGAACCCCGCCCCGGGTGACCACCCGCACCCTGACCGGCAGATCGGCGGCCGGATCGAACACCCGCCCCCCGGTCGTCATCCAGTCGCGTTCGGTCCCCGTCGCCTCGACGACCTCGGCGACCAGCGTCCCTTCGGCCTGGACGATCTGCTCCCCGTCACGCAGGAACGTGCGCAGCGCCTCGTGGCGGCCGACCAGCTCGCCGAGTGCCGCGCCGACGGCGTCGAGCGTGCCCGCCCTCGGGACGCGCACGACCGCCGAGAGGACGTCCGCAGGGCCGGGGACGTCGGTCCTGATCCATTCGAGGACGTTCTTCTGCCCCACCGTGAGGGGCCACCGGCCGGAACGCGCGCCCGAGAACCGGATCTTGAGGTCGTTCATGGACGACCCCCGCTAGAGGTGACGGGCCGGAAGAGGCTGCCATGATCGGCACTGCGCACTGTGACCGGACGGCTCGCTCAAGCCCCACTCCTTCGCACCCGCCGAGAAATGCCCTCGACATCGGTGGGAGAAGGCTAAATAGCACTTTTGGGGGCGTCAAGGCGGCGTGTAACTTTCATTTCTTTCGGATGGCGGGAATTCTTGACATGACGGTGTGGTGAATTGTTACAGAACTCCTCACCGAGGGTTCCGCATTTGTGGACGGTCACGGTTCGAAATGCAGGCAGGCATGTACAGGCGCCTTACAGACCGGGGAAGATGGGCGTCTGGCCGGGACTCGTCGACGGGTCAGCCCATCGACGCGGGTGTGGTCCGCTTGAACTGTGACGAAGAGTCCAGCCATGTCGACTCCACGGGGGCCTGCCCCTATCACTTTGATCAGCCGTTCGTCAAACGGCGAGTGCTGCCGCATTCCGACCTCAGTGAGCTGCGATCGAGCAGACCGCCACCGTCATCCGCCGACGTGAATCTGCGCCCTCGAACGGGAACTGCCGTTGTCACTCAGAACCGGCCGCATGAGGAACCGCCACTAGAGATCTGCCATGGGCCGAGGTGGCCGATAAGGCCCGACCTTGCGGGAACTTTCTACTCAGAACTGCGCCTTTCAGGGAAACCGCCACACGATAACTCACGCTGTCGTTACAGCCGGTAGCCCCTGCCCAAGCGGCCGACACCAACCGATCAGCCGGAAACCAGCCCGTCGCGAACCAACCGTCGGGCACGTTTCATCGGATCGCGCCATGAGGCGGCACCGACTCTCTCATCCTCAACGCACTGCCTGCTTTCCCAGCGGATAGGTCTCCACCGCCTCATACCGCAACGGCGGCCCAAGATGGCTCACGAACAACTGGGCGTGGTCGGCCGTCCAGAAGGCCGACTCGAAGGTGCTCAAGGCGGCGGCCAGCGGCCCCAGCTCAACCCCCTTGCGGCTTCTGACGAGGGTGAAGTGCGCCCGATAGGGCCGCCCGTCAGGTTGCCCCACGCCCGCCCGCCGCGCCCCTGCCGCCACCGACCCCGCCAGCCGCGCCAACCGGCCGGGCTCGCGCACCGCCAGCCACAAGACGCTCACCCCGCCCCGTCCGGTGAACGTCCCCGCCGCGCCGAGGGCCAGTGGCAGCGGTTCGTGATGGCGTGCCGCGCGGGCCAGCCGGGCGTTCAGGTCGGGCCTCGCCCCTTCGGGCACCTCGCCCAGGAACGCCAGGGTGATGTGCCAGTTGGCCGGTTCGATCCACGTCAGGTCGGGCCAGGCGTGCCGGAGCGGCGCCACGGCCCGGGTCACCTCTTCCAGCACGTCGGGAGGCGGGACCAGCGCGACGAACATCCTGCTCATTTCCGCAGTATCCACCGGCCGGCCCGCACGTCCCGGCACCCTCCCGCCGGGCCGTTCAGGGCCGCCTTTTCACCCGCAGCGAAAGTTCTGCTTTTGGTCATTTTGAACACCACCCCGCCGCCTGTCGGTTCACCTCACTGGGCTATCCTCGCCAATGCCTTTATGTCGTCCCAAATGCGGACATTGCCCCGTTGGCGGTCCGTAGACGGCGTATTCCGGCATTCCCTCCGTCCGAAAGGCGACTGGTGCGTTACCGTCTTGCGCCGCTTGCGGCTGCCGCTGTTCTGTCCCTCCCGTTAATGGCCGTCGCGGCCCCCGTCCAGGCCCAGGTCAAGCCCTGCGTCGGCCACGGCACCGACGCCGCGGTGCAGAGCCCGATCGAGATCGACCGGTCGAAGTCGTGCCCCGGGCACGGCCCGGCCATCACGATCCACTACCCGAACTCCGTCGACGGCACGATCCTCTTCCAGGACAAGGCTCCCCTGGGTGAGATCAGCGAGCACGACGACGTCCGGTTCGTGATCGGCACCGGCGGCACGCAGCCGTACATCACCTACGGCGGCGAGCGCTACAACCTCAACAACGTGCACTTCCACGGCCACGCCGAGCACAAGTTCGCCGGCCAGGCGACCGCGCCGCTCGAGGCCCACTTCGTGCACACCAAGGCGACCGGCACCGGCTACGTGGTCTTCGGCGTGATGATCGACGCCAGGACCTTCCTCGGCCAGACCCAGCACGACCGCCTGATCAAGTCCCCGCCCGCCCTCGGCGCGTCGAAGCCCATCACGGGCATCCACCTCAACGACATGCTCCCGGCGGACCGCGCGACCTACCGCTACACCGGCTCCCTCACGACGCCGGACGAGGTGGGCAACTACTTCCAGCCGGTCAACTGGGTCGTCTTCGACAAGCACTCGAAGGCCCAGCGGCTGAACGTCCTGGGCTACCGCGCCCTGTGGGGCGAGGAGGGCAACTTCCGCGAGCTGCAGGAGAACCACCCCGAGGCGAACATCTACGCCTACCACTGACCCCAGCGGCGGGAACCCACGCCGGCCGGGGCACACCCCCGGCCGGCGTGGCCTTTCCGTCCCCGTGCAGGCCCCGTTCTCGGGCAGGCCATGCGGGTCGATGGGGTGAGCGGCGCGTTCACGTGAGGCCGACGAGCTCGGTGCGTCCCAGGAAATAGGCCGCCTTCAACCCCTCAGGTCCGGCCAGTTCGCGGATCTCCTCGGCGGCCTGGCTGTGCCGTGACTCCACGATGTCCGGTACCAGCGGCCCCAGTTCGGCATCACCGCGCGACGCCTCCACGAACTCGGCGGTCAGCAGCTCCACCACGTCCTCCGTCAATACCCGCCCGCCGGGCACCGCTTCGGCCTTCTCCAGGTAGGCCGGGTGCGCCAGCCGGTGCAGGAGCTCATGCGTCAGCAACCGGTAGAGGTGCCCGGGCCACGCCTCCTCCGGCCCCCATCCGGTCCCGGGCACGGACGCGGGAACGTACGTCCACGTCCCGGTCGTCACATGGGCCGGAGAGTTGGCCAGCAGTACGCCGAGGGCCGGGTCGTCCCACTGTTCGCCGGGCTCGGCCGGGTAACCGAACTCGTCACGGAGCAGGGCCAGCCGGTGGGCGGGGGTGTCCTCGCGGGCGCCGGCGTCGGCGACGCTGCGGGCGAAGTCGAATCCGTCGTGCAGCGGGCCGTCGGGGCGGACGGCGGCGTGGAGGGGACCGTCGTCCCGCATCCATCGCTGCAGGGAGGAGGCCACGCCTTGCAGCCAGGTCAGGTCTGTGAGGCGGGTGGGAGCCTCCCACCAGGCCGCCCGTTCGGTCAGTGTGCGGGCCAGTGCCACGCGGGTGGGCCGGGGAGGCGCGGTCCGGTGGATGCGGGCCAGTCTGGTTGTGGTGGCGTCGTCGGGTGGGGTGAGCGCGGCCGGAAGGGTCGCCTCCAGCAGGCCGGACACCGACATGACCTCCCGTTCGAAGTACCGTCCTGCCGTGCCGGGATCGAATCGGCGGCGAGGCGCCCGGTCGACCAGCAGGGCGGCGGCCCGGAAGGTGTCGAACTGCGGCCCGGCCTTCTCGGCGGCCTTGGCGACGAGGTCCATGGCGTGCAGGATCCAGCGGCGTTCGACCGGGTCGGCATGGGCGACGTCGCCCCATCGGGACGGGACCGCCAGTTCTCCCCGCCGCAGTCTGCTCTCCAGGTCGAGGAAGGTCTGTTCCTCGTCCTCCGGGCCGGTCGGCGTGCCGCGTTTGGTCTTGCTCAAGGTCATGCCGGCTCCGTTCATCGCAGGCCGATGGCCGGCATCACGCCGAGGAAGTAGGCCGCTTGCACATTGCGCAGGGAGGTGATCTTGGCGAGCGTGAACGCGTCGATACCGGCCTTGCCGTAGCCCGGGGAAAAGAGCCCCGCGGGTGGTTCCGCGAAGGGCCGGCCGCCGAGCAGGGCCCGGGCGACCCGGTCGTCGGCGCGGGCGTGGTCGACGAGCAGTTTGAAGTACACCGTCGCGATGAGCTCGGTGACCCCCTCGTCGAGGACCTGCCGGTAGCCGATGGTCTTGGCCGCGTCGTGGAAGTTCTGGTGGGTGAGGAAGTGCATGAACTCGTGGATCAGGGTGTGGATCTGGTCCCAGATGAAATCGACCTTGGATACGCCGATTTTGAAGAACGGCTGGATGCAGGTGACCTTGCCCGGTGAGTGGGAGGCGGTCAGCCGGACCACCTTGATCAGATCAGGGACGAATTCCTCGTCCTCCATCATCTCCAGCAGCAGCTTGTCGCGGAGTTGCGTGTCGGCTTCGCGGTTCGGGTTGTAGTTCGCCGCGACGTAGGGGGCGCCCCACTCCTTGCCCCAGCCGACCAGGTCGCCGCGGTTGCGCAACCAGCCGAGCTGGCCGCCGTAGCCGGCCACCTTGCTCAGGGTGCTCTGGATCATGTGCCCGTAAACGAACCCGGTGTGGTACCGGCTGTCGGGCGAGGCCAGCGCGAACTGGGGAAACGATCCCTCAACCAGCCCTGGATGTAGTCGGCCACGGCACGGATGTCCTCCAGCGGCCGGGCCTCGGCCGGTGCCCCCGTGTCGGTCTGCCACTGGGACAGCTCACTTCGCACCACCGCCTTGAGCTGCTCGACCAGCTTCGCCTTCAGCACGTCCGGCTTCAGGGGGCCGATCTGCGGCGGCGTGAACTTGTTGGCCTTGGCGGGGATCCGACCGGGGTTGTAGATGGCGTCGAGCTGCTGGAGATGGTCGTCCTGGAGCGTCGTGAGCGTGCTGAGCACGTGGGCCTGGAGCCAGCCGCTCACCTGGACGACCTGCTGCGGGAAACGCGGGTCGGCGACGGCGACTCGGCAGTCGGCCTTGACGCAGAAGTTGCGCAGGCGGGTCACCGCCGGCCCCACCCCGTGCAACTCGCGGATTGATTTCTGGTTGCTCGTCAGGAGGCAGAGGGCGGACATGAACCAGGCGACGGCCGCCGGGTCGCCCCCGAACGCCTGGACGATGAGCGCCTCTCCCGCCCGGACGGCTTTGCCGGCCAACTGTGACAGCTGGGCGTCGATGTACTCCGCCTCGCCGCCCTTCGGCACCCGCATCGCGTCGGTCAGGTCGACCGGCACAGTGAGCGTTCCGATGATCAGATCGGGACGTTTCCCAGGCCGGGATGGGAGTTCGAGCTCCCGGAGTATGGCGTCGATCTGGGCGTTGAGGTCGTGCGTCGGGTCCTGCCGGGGAGGCGTCCGGCTCCGCGTGGTGGTGGTCGTCGTCACCTGCCGCTCCGGGCTCGGCGACACGGGGCGGATGGAGCCGGGAGAGGGACGGCGAGAGGACGGTGGGGAGGAGGACTGTGGTCGCGGCCGGGGCCTCGAATCGTTGTCGTCCTGCTCCACGTTCTGCTCCGGCTGGGGGCTTTGGGGCTTCCCTGACTTCTTCTTACGGAACATAGATCTCCCGTGGGGGTGAACCATTGCGCGGGCGGGGATCGGGGGTCGCGGATGCGCGGCCGTTCCCACCACGCCGGCGGCCGTCGTCCGGGCCAGACGGCGCCTTAGGAGGGAAGTTCGGCGTCGTCCTGCCTGATGCGGCGCGGCACGGCCGAAACCTCGCTCTCCGCTCGGCGACAGCTCTCGACCTGTGCCCGGGTTGCCCGGACTTGATCGGCCTGGGGTAGCTGCGGATCCGCTACGGCACGTGCCCGCCTGGGCGGGGGCGGCTGCGTGGTCTCAGCCATCGGGAAGCCTCCCTGCTGCACAGATGTGGGAGCACGGTAACCCAGCACAGATCACCTGGCCAGCGGCTCGGTTTCCAGTCCGGCCCAAAGATCGGTTCCAGGCAGGCCGGTTGAGCGCGCCGCACCTCCGACCATGCGACGCCCACCAGCCCGCAGGCGCTCCTCACCTCACGGACAGGGACATCACCTGATGGGCTCTGATCGCCGCCCTGGCGGCACATGAGCCGCCGCACCCGCCCCGGCACTACTCCGGGCCGGGGGAACGTGAGAGCGATCGACGCGAATATCGGACAGCGCCTGGGCCCCTATCCGCCCCGGGTTACGGTCGCATCAGGCAGCGATTCCATCTGGGCCTCCGCTGAGCCGACAACGGCGTTGAGCCCACCATTGACAAGCTTCGCAATCGCATCACCGGAGACAAAAGGCTCAGAGGTCTCTCCAGAAATCCTTATGAGCATTCTGGTCGGGGTGCAGAACAGGCGCACCTTGGTGCCGTAGGCACTCACCGTCGGCTCCACCGGTCCTGAGAATCCCTCCGGCCGTTCCAGGCCGCCCTCGGACTTGGTCAGGTCGATGTACACGTTCACATCAGTGCCGGCCGTCGCCGCTGAGCTGGACAGTCCGCACAGGCCCGAGGAGTTGATCCATGCGAGCAGGTTGTAGGAACCCACCTTGATCTGCGCCAGGGCTCGCTCCGCCTCGTCGGGTAACTCCGGGTTGTCGGCCAGACCCGCGAGCTTGACCAACGGCCACTGGGCCGGGTCCTGCAGCAGGGGGTTCGCGGGAGGAGCGGAGCAGGCACCGAGCGCGAGTAAAGCCGTGAAGGTGGTCGCGGCACGCGCCAGCTGATGGATCACGCTGTTCCCCGTTCTGGTCTGCTGATCATCGTCAGTGTAGGGACGCCCGGCACCGGCAGGTGAAACCAGGCGGCGCACGCAGGGTCATCGAACGCGTGGTGATCTTGTCTGTGAAGGTACGCCAATCGATGTCCGGCCAACTCGAATATCGGAGGGTTGACTGGCACCGTGACGTATTCGACTGTGTCGTATTCGCCGCTTGGACGGGTGCGATGCGGGGCGGGCGGACATGGTCGCCCGGCGAGCCCGCAGCTGTGCCGGCTCGGGAGCCGATGCGGATCAACGGTGAAGTCGAAAGCGGGGCGGGACCGGCCCTAGGGTGACCGCCGCCTTCGCCGGAGAGCGCGATCAGGCGGTTGTGGCCGGTCAGGCGCGTACACGAATGACGGTCTTGCCCTTGCGCCGCTCGGTCGGGTTGAGCGCGGGGATGGCGTCGTCGAGGCTCGTCACAGTTCCGATGTGCGCGCGAAGGCGCCCGTCTCGCACCCGGTCGACGATCTCCACCAGCTGGCCGGGAACAGACTCGACGACGAAGTCGACCGCCAGGCCGGCGGCAGGGCGAGCCTTGATGGAGCCGACCACCGACACCAGCGTCCCGCCAGGCCGGACGATGCTCGCCGAGCGCCTTTGGATGTTACCGCCGATGACGTCGAAGACCAGGTCGACTCCGCCGATGTCGCCCAGATCCTCGTTGTCGAGGTCGAGGAAGTCGTTCGCGCCGAAGTCGAGCGCCGCCTGGCGGTCCGCCGCCCGGCCGGTGCCGATCACGTAGGCGCCGAACTCGCGCGCGAGCTGCGTCACCACAGATCCGACCGCGCCGGCGGCGCCGTGAGCCAGGACGGTCTGCCCCGCCTGGAGACGACCGTGCTGGAACAGGCCCTGCCACGCGGTCAGGCCGGAGATGGGCAGACTCGCCCCCACCGTGAAGTCGACGTCCCCGGGCAGCGGTGCGAGGTTGCGTGCCTCCACGGCCGCGTACTCGGCGAGCGTTCCATCACGGTGCCAGTCGGTGATCCCGAACACCCGCTGTCCCAGCGAGAGTCCCGTCGTGCCGTAGCCGAGGGAGGAGACCACTCCGGCGAACTCGTGGCCGATGATCGCCGGGGCGCGGTCGTGACCGGAGCGATCGACCCACGTCGAGGGCCACTCCCACTCCGCAGGGACGAAGCCCGACGCGAGGATCTCCACGACGACGTCGTTGATCGCAGGTGTGGGCTCAGGCCGCTCCGCGAGGGTGATCCCGGCCGCTTCCGCGGTCTGGTCCATCGCGACGATCGCTTTCATGGGTTCCCTCCTTCTACCTCGTGCCCGGCAGCTCTTTGCGCCGCTTTTTGGGCTTGTCAGCCCATTGATTCGTCTGGCCCGCCCACAACCGGCCGCTCGCCCTGGCGGGGCTGATCCGAACCGCCGCCGGACTCAGTGCCGATCACGGCGCGGGCTGCTGGATCCTTCGATCAGATCACGGTGCAGGGCACGCCGTTGGTGTGGGTGGCCCGGAAGCCGACTGTGATCGTGTCTGCAGGACGCCATCACCCAGTTGAGGACCCTATGGTCCGGATTCGATGCTCCGCCACCATGATCCTTGCCTGCGGTGCCGACGCGGAGCTCGGTGACTGCTCCCGATTCGGCAGCCACTGCCGCGTCTGCCAGACAGAGACGCGACGACGGCGCGCCGTCACGATGTGAGGAACGACTTCACGTGGTCGAGCGCCATGTCGAGGGCGACCTCCATGGGCTTGATGTCCTGTGCGGTCTCCGCGAGGAGGTATCCGCCCTGCAGGGCGGCCATGAGACCCGTGGCGAGTCTCTCCGGGTCGGCGTCGAGCCTGAGCACCCCGCCGTCCCGCATCCGCCGCAGGCCGGCCGCGAGCAGCCCTTCCCATTCCACGAACGACTGGGCGAGCGTGGCGCGGGCCTGGTCGTCCTGGTCGGCGAGCTCGCTGGCCATCGAACCGAGGGCGCAGCCGTAAGCGCCGTTCCGCAACGCGTTTCGCTGCACGAGCGCATCGCGCCAGCGGACCAGACCGCGGAACGACTTCAGGCGCTGGAGGTTGCCGCGTTCACGTTCGAGGATCTGCGCGGCGCGCGCCGCGACGACCTCGCGGACCAGTTGTTCCTTGTCGGGGAAGTGGTTGTAGAACTGGGATTTGCTGGTGTTGCTCGCGGCCCGGACGTCGTCCAGCGTGGTCGCGTTGACGCCCTTCACGTACATCAGCTCAAGAGCGGCCGCCAGGATGCGCGCACGGGTGGCGGCCCCACGTGGCGTCAGCCGCTGCCCCGGCTGCGCGTTCTCCGGCGTGCTCACGACCTCAGGTTACCGTGTTTGACTGATATCGCTGAATGGACTATATGGTCCCACATCGATGATTGATGTCCACGGGTTTGCTCCACGGGTAGGCCGCGTTCACGTATGTCAAACTGGACTCCTCTGTCTGGTAGCGTGCATCTCCATAGGAATTTTCTGGACTAAATAGTCCTCAAATCAGGGGAACCGGATGCCGGGAGGCATGGGATGAAGGCGATCGTGGTGATGGACGAGGCTGCGGGCACCGCCGGGATGGTGCTGGCGGAGCGGCCCCGGCCCGAGGCGGCGGGGAACGACGTGCTGGTCGAGGTGCACGCGTCGGGATTCACTCCCGGGGAGCTGGCATGGCCCTCGACCTGGACCGACCGCCTCGGCCGTGACCGGACACCGTCGATCCCCGGCCACGAGCTGGCCGGAGTGGTCAGCGCCCTCGGCTACGGCACGAGGGGGTTGTCGGTGGGCCAGCGGGTGTTCGGCCTCACCGACTGGACCCGCGACGGCACCTTGGCGGAGTACGCGGCCGTCGAGGCGCGCAACCTCGCGCCGCTGCCGGCCGACGTCGACTTCACGGTGGGCGCGAGCCTGCCGATCTCGGGCCTGACCGCGTGGCAGGGACTGTTCGAGCACGGAGACGTCCAGGCGGGGCAGAGCGTCCTCGTGCACGGTGCGGCCGGAGCCGTCGGCTCGATGGTGACACAGCTCGCCTGCGAGGCGGGCGCCTACGTCATCGGCACCGGACGCGCCGCCGACCGCCGGACGGCGCTCGATTTCGGCGCGCGCGAGTTCGTCGACCTCGAGAACGACACCCTGGAAGACGCCGGTGCGGTCGATCTGGTGTTCGACGTCATCGGCGGAGACATCGGGAACCGGTCGGCCGGTCTGGTTCGAGCCGGCGGAACGCTGGTGACCATCGCCGGCCCGCCCGGAGCGCGGCCCGCCGACGGACGGGCGATCGACTTCGTCGTCGAGGCTGATCGCGTCCAGCTGAAGGAGATCGTCCAGAGGGTGCGAGACGGACGGCTGCGGACGGTCATCGGAACCGTCGCGACCCTCGACGACGCCGTCGCGGCCTTCAACCCGGCCGAGCGGGCCACGGGCAAGACCATCGTCCGCGTTCGCCCCTGAACAAGGAGAAACCGAGATGGACGTACAGAGGAACGGCGTCAGCGGATCATACGACGCCATCATCGACGGGCAGGTCGTCGGCATGATCGTCTACCACCCGCAGCGAGGCGATCAACGCGTGACGTTCAGCCACACGATCATCCAGCCCGAGTACCGTGGCCGGGGGATCGCGACCCGGCTGGTCAAACACGCCCTGGACGACCTGCGGGCGCGGGGTCTGAAACTCACCAACTACTGCACCTTCGTGGCCGACTACATCGCCGACCACCCCGACTACAAGGAACTCATCGACAGTCGCTTCCCGGGTCACGCGGCGGTACCCGACCGCGCACCACGCGAACGCGCCGACTGACTCGCGTGACCGGTCAGCTCACGTCGAGCACGGCCTTGCCCGCGATCCGGCGGGCGAAGAGCGACTCCACCGCGCAGGCGACGTCCTTCCAGTCCATGCGCCGGCCGATCTGCGGGTCGAGGCGGCCCGCGGCGAGCATCCCCACGAGGATGGCGAGGTCCCCGGCCAGCTGTGCGCCCATGAAGAACGACTGGATGCTGCGCAGTTCCCCGACCGTCGCATACGGCTCGAACACCGTGGGCTCACCGGACGTGGCGCCGATCACCTGCACCGACCCGCCCTCAGCGAGGAGGGCGAACGCCTGGGCGAGTTGGGGGCCGCCGACGTTGTCGAGCACGCCGTGCAGCCCCGGCTCGACCCCGTCGAGCCCGACCACGACCTCGGCCGCTCCCAGCTCGGCGAGGCCCTCGCCGCGGGCCGCGCTGCCGACCGAGGCGATCATGTGCGCCCCGGCCGCCGCTCCCAGCTGCACCGCGAACCGCCCGACCCCGCCTGACGCCCCGGTGACGAGAACCCGCCGCCCCGTCACGAAGCCGAGCCGGCGGAGCGCACGCAACGCACTGACCCCGGCCACCGGGAGCGTCGCGGCCGCTCCGAGGTCCACCTCTTCGGGCACGACCGCCAGCTCGGCGGCCGGGACCGCCCGCAGCCGCGCCCACGCACCGGACGGCCCGAACGTGACGACCCGGCTGCCCACCGGCGGCCCGGAGCCATCGGCCGCGGGGATGCGCACCACACCCGCGGCGTCCCACCCGGGAACGTAACCCACCGATTGCCGGGCGATGCCGCGCACCTCACCGTGATTCAAGATCGCGCCACGCAACTCGCCGTGATTGAGCGAGATCGCGTGCACCTCGACAAGCACCTCGTCGGACGCGGGGACGGGATCCGCGGTCTCACCGAGCCGCAACCCGGCCGGGACGTCGTGGTCCACCAGGAGAGCGAGCATGATCCACTCCTTTCCGGCGATCCTTGCGACCGCCGGTGTCGAGATCGTCTTGGGACCGGCCACGCGGCGAGCAAGGCCGCCGGGCTCCGGCATCGTGAACCCGCCGGCCAGAAGACGCGATCGACAGCGCCACCACCTCGATCGTCATGGTCGTGGACGCCACGCTCGAAAGCGGGTCATCGCCGGGAATCGCCGCGGCGCGCACGAGTCAGGCGGGCTGTCGCGCCGCCGTCCCAAGGGACCATTGTCGATCGGCGCCGCGGCGCACGATGCCAACGCGATATCGCCGTTGACTAAAACGTGGCATGCCCTCGCCGTCTCGCCGAAGACGGGGGCCGACCATCTCTCGCGACTGCGGCGAGATCATTCATTCAAGTGGCGACTGGATGAAGCATCGGGATCTCCTGTTTGGATTCCGACTCTGCGCTCAGTCTATCCACTTGGCGAAATGTGGCCTGAAGGCCGTAGACACTGATACTTGAACTATATAGTCCACCCTACTACTAGATCCGGCAGGCGAGCGGTCAGCGGAACGCATCACGTCAGGAGCCGGGTTCGAGTGTCCGACCACGACCGAAGGAGGGTCGACGGAGATGGCTGTAACGGGGCTGATCAGCGCAACCGCCATGATCGAGGCACGCTGCGGGGCGAGACGATCAGAGCCGGGTACGCATACTTGGCAACAGCGCCTCGGTGTCATAATCTGGACTAAATAGTCCTGATAACCATGCGGTCAGACCTATAGCGGACCGCAGGTTGGACCGATGCCGGAGTGAGGCGGTGCGACACATCCGACACTGACCGAGCAGAACAGTCACTCACGCCGGTGCCGCCGCGCGAAAACCAAAACCAAGCTGCGGCCCAAGCGTGAAAAAGGAGCGAAATGAACGACACCAAGCAGTCGGCCGAAGATCTGGCGATCCTCGAGCAACTCAACCTCGACTACGTCAATGCGGACCAGGCCAGTGACGCCAAGCGCTTCAGCGAATTCCTCGCCGAGGATTTCATCGTGCAGACACCGGGTGTCACCCGCGATCTTGAGGAGTACCTCGAATACATCGCCAAGCCCCGGCCCTTCAGAGATCTGACTCTCCGCGAAGCCAGGATCCGCATCCTCGGCGATGTGGCGTTGATCCACGGCACGGCGACGTACACGATGATCGCCGACGGAGCGGATAAGGAAGCTCTGTACACGGACGTGTACCAGAAGCGTGAGGGCGTCTGGTATTGCGTCTCCGCCTGCGCGATCGCCCCGGGCGCCTGACCCGCCATCGCCATTCCCGGCGTCTCCCGACATGCGGCCCAGCGGATAAGGCGGCCTATCATCACGACCTCCTCCGCAGCATGCACGGCGAGGCCGGGCCGTCGGAGCAGTGGTCCGGAGTCTCTCAGCCGTAGGAACCATGGCAGGCGGTCAGCTCTTCGCGCCCCTTTCAGTGGATCCCGCCCCCGCTGTAAGCCTCGCCGCAGGCCCAGCTCCGGGGCGCATGCGATGAGTGCCGTATTCGCATCGGGTGCAATTGCTCACCCTTGACCGGCACCGTGACGTATTCGACTGTGTCGTATTCGTCCGCGCACGCTGCGGATGCGGGTTGGTCACGGTTGGTGCCTGCTGCGGGTGTGCCGGGCCCGGATAGCGTCACGGCGAGGCGGGGAGTGGCGGTACGCGCTGACCTGGTGGGCCGGCGTGGCAGGTGTGATCGCGTTGCCGGCGTGGGTCGGCTGGGGGGTGAGCGGTAAGGACGGGCTCCAGACCGGGGCCAACCTGGCCCAGTTGGTGGGTGTGGTGTTGGTGGTCCCGACGCTGCTGGTGCCGTTATGGCAGGTCCTGTCGGTCACGGCGCAAACCCGAGAAGACGACCGTGAGTGTGCGAGCTTGCAGGTCCTCGTCCCATCCGCCGTGCACCGCTCCTTGGCACATGCTCGCCAGCAGGGCCATGACCTCTGGCAGTCGTACCGAGGAAGTGACCGCGCCGGTGGACTGCGCCTGCTCCAGCAACTCGCCGACCGCTGCCTCCAGGTGGCCGAGCGCCTCCGAGAGGCGGATGTCCATCCCAGAGCCGGCGAGGAGGTCGACGACGGTCTTCCTCGCCGCGGCCTGGGCCACCAAGTGGGTGAAGAAGCCGAACAGGTCACGCTGGGCGGCCTCCTCCACCAACTGGGCCAGCAGTCGCTTCATGATCGCGGCGAGCAGATCGTTCTTGGTGGGGAAATGGCGGAAGACCGTGCCGATGGCGACGCCGGCTTGGCGAGCCACCTCTTCGGTGGAGGCGCGGGGGCCGGATTCGGCGAAGACCACTTCGGCCGCGTCCAGGATGCGTGCGCGGTTGCGCTGCGCGTCGGCGCGCAGCGGTGATCCCTCTACCAAAATGAGTCTCCACTCACTATTCTTGCGAGCACAAGTCGAGTCATGACTCACGATACTCCGGAGGCCGACATGACACCGCGCGAGATCTTCGACCACATGCGGGCTCAATGGCTCGCGAACCGACCCACGTACGACGGCGATCTGCTCGCCGAGGACGTCGTGATCGAGACGCCGTTCGCCGCGCCCGGCCATCCCACGCGCACCGAGGGAAAGCGGCGGGTGCTCGAGTTCACCCAGGCGGGACGGGCGGCCTTTCCCGTCCGATTCGACGACTGCCGCGAGGTCGTCGTGCACGAGACCGCCGACCCCGAGGTGATCGTGGTCGAGTACGAATTGGTCGGCACCCACACGACGACCGGGGTAACCGCCTCGGCGCCGTTCATCGGTGTGCTGCGAACCCGGGACGGCAAGCTGGCCCACTGGCGCGAATACCAGCACACCCTCGCCATCGCCCAAGCTGTCGGCCAAATGTGAGGAGCCGGGAAGGTCGACCCCTCACTGCCTCGGCCGCTGTCAGTGGAACCGCACCCAGGTCAGCCCTTCGCACCCTTTCAGCGGATCCCGCCCCTGCTGAAAGCCCTCGGCGCAGGCCCAGCTCCGGGGCGCATGCCATGAGTGCCGTATTCGCATCGGGTGCAATTGCTCACCCTTGACTGGCACCGTGACGTATTCGACTGTGTCGTATTCGTTCACGACTCGGCGGGTGTGCGGAGGCAGGCTGACTGTTCCGCACCGGGTGCCCAAGGAGGCGCTGCAGGCGAGCTGTGCTGGGCTGGTTGCCGGACGAGGATCAACGGGCGGGGCTCGGTGGCAGGTGGACGGTCATGATGAGGTCGCAGGGTCCGGTGCCCGCACCGCGGTAGATGTGGGCGGAGTCGCCGTCGTAGGTCGCGGTCTGCCCGGCGGCGAGCGGATGTTCGACGCCGTCGACGACAAGGGTCATCTCGCCCTCGATGACGCTGATGGTCTCCACGACGCCGACCTGGTGGGGCTGGCTGGGGTAGTCCTCGCCGGGGTGCAGGCGCCAGCGCCACACCTCGACGGGCGCGGGCCCGGTGGTGACGAGCATGAGGCGGGCGTGGCCGCCGTGTTCCCCGGTCCACAGCGGGGTGATCTCCTGCGCGGTCGTGATCCGGACGGTCTGTGCGTCGGGTGATCCCTGCATGAGGGTGGGGACGGAGATGCCAAGAGCGTCGGCAAGCCGGACGAGGGTGGCGAGGTTGGGGTTGCCCTGGGCCTTCTCCAGCGCGGCAAGGGCGCCTTTGGACACTTGGGCGCGGCGGCCGAGTTCCTCGAGCGACAGGCCCGCGCGCAGGCGGGCGGCTCGGACGTTGTGGGCCACCGTCCGCAGTGCGAGGTCGGTCTCCGCCATCTGCTCAACTCCCTAACCGGTCGTTCGAATATACCTCGCGGTCGCTCCATTGGACTAAGTCGGTCATTCGGTTGTACTTTGAAGTCATTCCATTGAACCGCCGGAGGGTGTCGTGATCGCATTGCTGCTGGCTTTGGGCAGCTCACTGGCCTACGGCTGTGCCGACTTCCTCGGCGGGCTCGGGGCCCGCAAGGCCCACGTGCTGCGGACGGTGATGATCGCCGCTCCGGCGAGCCTGGTGGTCGAGCTGCTGCTGTGGCCGGCTCTGGGAGCGTCGTTCTCCAGCGGTGTGCTGGCGTGGGGGGCGGCATCGGGAGTCGCGTCGGCGGCGGCGTTCACGTTGCTGTACCGGACGCTGGCGATCGGGCCGATGAACGTGCTGTCGCCGGTCACGGCCCTGGTGTCGGCGGTGCTGCCGGTCGGGGTCGGGCTCGCCCAAGGCGAGCACCTGGCCATGGCCGCGATGGTGGGGCTTCCGCTGGCGCTGGCAGCGGTGGTGCTGGTGTCGGCCGGGCGCGGCGCGAGTCTGGCGCGGCCCTCTCGCACGGCGCTGCTGCTGGCTTCCGGCGCGGGAGCGGCGATCGCCCTCCAGCTGATTTTCCTGCACCAGGCGCCGTCAGGCAGCGGTGTCGGCCCGCTGATCGTCGGCAGGGCGGTGTCCTCGGCGGTCACGCTCGCCGCCGCCGCGGTGATGTTCCACAGGCTCGGCGAGGAGAAGCCCGCCTACGTGTTGTCAGCGACCGCGGGGATCCTCGACTCGGTCGCGAAACCTGCTGTTCCTGTTCGCCGCCCGCTCAGGTGATCTGTCGGTCGTCGCGGTGATCGTCGCCCTCTACCCGGCCGGGACGGTCCTGCTCGCCCGCACCGTCCTGCACGAGCGCATCGGCCGCACCCAGGTCGCCGGCCTCGGTATCGCGGCCGTTGCCGTCAGCCTCCTGGCACTGGCCTGACCCAGATCCGCCTGGCATACCCTTCCATCGATTGAACGGAGGTCCCCCTATGTTCATCCAGCCCTGGGACGCGAGCCTGGACGACGCCGAGTGGCAGGCGTGGATCGCCGACGGCCACGACTTCGGCCAGCTGGCCGTCAACGGCCCGCCCGGCGGTGCGCCGCTCGTCGTGCCCACCCACTTCATCGCCGACGGCCCCGACCTGCTGACCCGGCAGCTCGCCCACTTCCAGCCCGGCGGCGACCACGCTGAGGTGGCCGTCGGCCGGCCGCCCTACGGGCGGATGCTGTCGGGTATCCGCGGGCTGCGCCTCAACGTGGCGGCCGTCCAGGCCAAGTTCAAGTACGACGACCACAAGAGCGTCGAGCACCGCACCGCTGTCGCCGGCCATCTCATCGATCGCGCCTAGGGCCTCGATGTGCCCGCAGCCTCCCAGCAGCGCCGTCGCACCGACCGCATCGGGACGTGGACACCCTGATCTGACCCGCACAGTAACCTGCCCCGTCACTGTCAGAGGCCTTCTGGAGTGATACGCAAGCTCTGCATGAACCGGGCTCGCATCATCAGTCGTTGACTGGTGGAGTGACGTATTCGACTGTGTCGTATTCGCCGCTCGGTTGGCGCGATGTTGTGGACGTGCATGCGGCGACAGCAGCCGGGAACAGCGCATGGCCATGAAGGTATTGGTCTCGGTGGACCTCGAGGGCATCGCCGGCATCGTGCACCCGGTGGAGATCAACCCGGAGCGCTACGACTACGAGCGGGGCCGCAAACTGATGACGGCGGCGGCCAACGCCGTCGTGGATGGGGTGCTGAACGCCGAACCGCGGGCCGAGGTCTGGGTGGCCGATTCCCACGGCCCTTACCGCAACCTCCTGCCTGAGGACCTCGACCGGCGCGCCCGGCTCATCCGCGGAAAGCCCCGGGAACTGGGCATGATGGCGGGCCTGCAGAACGGCGCCCAGGCGGCGATGTTCGTCGGGTACCACGCCCGAGCCGGCACCAGCGGCGCCGTCCTGGCCCACACCATGACCGACGCCATCTTGGACGTCCGCATCGACGGCGCCTCGCACGGCGAGATCGGCATCAACACCCTGCTCGCCTCCTCCTACGACGTGCCGGTCGTACTGGCCAGCGGAGACGAGGCCGCCTGCGCGGAGTTCAGCGCACTGGTGCCCCGAGCGGTCACCGTGCCGGTCAAGCGAGGGCTCGGCCAGCACGCCGCCGACACCCTCCACCCGCAAGAGGCATGCGAACGGCTGCGGACAGCCGCAGGCCAAGCGATCGGACTCCACGACAGCGTGGCGACGATTCCCTTCTCCGGGCCGCTCCGGGTCGAGGTCGACCTGCACCAGCCACGCTCGGCGGACCTGGCCGCCCTCATCCCCGGCATCACCAGGACCGGCCGCACCGTCGCCTTCGACGCCGACACCATGCCGGCCGTCTACCGCACGCTGCAGCTCATCGTCCTGCTGGCACAGACCGGATCCTGAGCCCGCCCTTCAGGGTGCCGTGTTCACATCCGATGCGAATATCAGAGCTTCCCCTGCGTGTGGCACAAGCCCTCTCGCGGCCGACCTCGCCGACCCGCTGATGCTCGGCGCCGGCGTGGGGCAGCTGCGGTGGCGGTCTGTTCCGGCCGCCGGGACAGGGCGTGTTCGATCCGGTCCAGCTTGGCCTCGAAGTCGATCCACGATTCCGGCGGGTGTAAGGCCTCCCGGATGATGACCAGCGGCCGGCCGGGCAGGCGGGGCAGACATGCGGCCAGCTTGCGGATGGACCGGCGGGTGAAGGGCTGCCCGAGCCGGGCCGGTCGGATAGCAGCCGTCATGACGATGGACTCTTCGTCGACGTCATCAAGCAGGCGGGGACGGACTCCCGCCCACCGAGGCGCAGGCAGGCCAGTCCGATCTCCGTTGAACCGATGAATCACATCCCGGACCGTGTCATCATCAGCGGCCACCAGCCGCCCTCACTCAGCCCTCGGCGGTGTGGCGTCGAACGTCGTCAGCTTCCTGCCTTGAGCCCGGCCAGCAGCATCTCCACCAGCCTTCCGATCGCGGCCTCCCGGCTGATCCCCCGCGACCCCCGTACCGACGCGATGGCCAGCAACGCCACCCGTACATCCGGCGGAGAAACCCCCGCCCGTTCGACCAGTTCCTGCAACAGCAGGGCGTTCGCGCGCCGGTCATCACCGAACGGGTCGCCCGCGTCCTGCGTCCCGAACAGCGCCTGGACCAGCCCCACCGACCGGGCCTGGTGGGCCGCGAAACGGCGGATGGCCGAGGCCAAGGCCGTCCACGGGTCGGGTTCGGCGTAGGCGGCGCGCATGTCGGCGCGGCAGGCGGCCACGTGGTCGGCGAGGGCGGCGGTGACGAGGTCGGTGCGGGTGGGGAAGTGGCGGTAGATCGTCGCGACGCCGAGGCCGGCCAGGCGGGCGATCTTTCGGGTCGGCACGTCCAGGCCCTCGCGCGCGAAGGCGTCGCGGGCGACGGCGACGATGGCGGAACGGTTCGACCGGGCGTCGACCCTCTCTTTCCGAGACACTCCGCCCGCACCTCCTCTCACTTCGGCCTGTTCCGGAACACCTGCTTCGGAACCGTGGTCTACCCCAGTGTCGTCCACGAAGGAGAGGCAATCATGCTGGCAGTGCAGTTCGACCGATTCGGCCCGCCGGACGTGCTGGAGATCGGTGTCGCGCCGGATCCCCGTCCCGGCCGGGGACAGGTGCGCGTCAGGGTCAAGGCGGCGGGCGTCTCGCCGGTCGACCTGGCGCTGCGCGCCGGGACGTCCCCGGGGAGCAGGAAGCTCGTGCTGCCGCACATCCCGGGCGTCGACGCCGCCGGAGTGGTGGACGAGGTCGGTCCGGGTGTCGTCGACGTCTCCCCGGGTGACGAGGTGTTCGGCACGGTCGCCCTCGCCGCGCTCGGCGGGGCCACCGCCGAGTATGCGATTCTCGACTTCTGGGGACGCAGGCCTGAACGGATGCCCTGGCACGAGGCGGGCGGGGCGGGTTCCGGGGTGGAGACCGCGACCCGTGCGCTGGACCTGCTCGACGTCCGCGACGGCATGACCCTGCTCGTGCACGGCGCCGCGGGCGGGGTCGGGAGCATCGTCGTGCAGCTGGCCGCCGCGCGGGGTGCCCGGGTGCTGGGGGCGGCGCGGGTGGAGAGCCATCCGTTCCTGGAGTCCCTCGGTGTCCGGCCGGTGAGCCTCGGAGACGTCTCACAGAGCGTGGACAGGGCGCTCGACGTCGCCGGGGGCGGGGTGCTGGACGACCTCATCACGATCACCGGCAGCGCGGACGGCGTCGTCACCCTGGCCGACTTCGAGGGTCCGTCCAAAGGCGTGCGCCTGTCCATGGGACAACCGGCCGGGCAGGCCGACGGCCGTCATGGGCTGGTGGACGTCGCGGCGCTCGTCGAGCGGGGGCTCTTCCGGGTTCCCGTACGCGAGGTCTTCCCGCCTCAGAGCGCGGCGGCGGCCCATGCGCTGGCGGCGCGGTCACCCCGGCAGGGGAAGGTGATCATCGAGGGGATCCGGCCCTCCCGCGATCACGGGTCAGACTGAATGTCAGTCGGGACCACCGTCCGCTGAACTCGTCGTCAGAGCAGCGAACGGCCGAACGCGGCCACGCCGTTGCGGAGGTCCCTGATCCCGGCCCGTCCGCGCAGCGGATGCACGTTGTTGGTCAGCACGACCACGGTCAGCCCGCGTTCGACGTCCACGACGAGCGACGTCCCGGTGAACCCCGAATGCCCGTGGGCGTCGGCGAGCGGCCCGGCGATCGCCGGATCCCCGATCCGGAAGCCCAGCGCCTGCCGGAACGGCACCCCCGCCACCCGGTGATCGCGGGTCATCTCGGCGACCGACTCGGCCGACAGGACCCCGGCGCCGCCGGTCCGCAGGATCTCGGCGAACCGCACGAGGTCGGCCGCCGTCGAGAACAGGCCGGCGTGCCCGGCCACTCCCCCGAGCGCGTGGGCGGTCTCGTCGTGGACCTCACCCCGCACGACCCCGCCGCGTTCCGGTTTGTACTCGGTCGCGGCGATCCTCGCCAGCGACGACGCCTGCGGGCGGTACCCGGTGTCGGAAAGCCCCAGCGGCCCCGCGACGACCCGCCGGACCAGATCGTCGAGCGACGTGCCGGAGGCGATCTCGCAGACCCGCCCCAACGTGATCATTCCCACGTCGGAGTAGACGTGGGACACCCCGGGAGGCCCGGTCACCCCCGCCGAGAGCACGAAATCCCAGCGTGCCTCCGGCGCCACCCCGTCGGGCCGCCGCCCCGGCGGCAGCCCCGCCGTGTGCGTCAGCAGGTGCCGGAGGGTGACCAGTGGCCGGTCGCCGTAGTACGACGGCAACCACGTCGCCACCGGCTCGTCCAGGGCCAGCGACCCCGTCTCGACCAGCGACATCGCCACCACGGTCGTGAACAACTTCGTCAGCGACGCCAGGTCGAAGACGCTGTCGGCCGCCACGGGAGGCCGTTCGGAGGCCAGGGTCCGCGCCGTGTCGGCGTACCGGACCAGCTCCCCCTCGGCCGCGACGGCCACCGGCTCGCCGTCGACCGCCACCACGGCCACCGCCGCCGACGCCACCTCGGGGACGGCCGAGGCCAGGAGGCGGTCAAGCATGGTGGAGGGCGGCGTCCAGGCGGTTGCCCGAGTCGGCGAGGATGGCGCGGGCCCGGTCGGCCGGGACGGCGCGTTCGATCATGACGACCGCCGTCTTGAGCTCCAGACCGGCGGCCTCCAGCACGGTGCGGGCCTCGTGGAGGCCGGTGCCGGTGATGTCGCTGACGATGCGGGCGGCGCGGTCGGCGAGCTTGGAGTTGGTCGGCGACATCTCAACCATGTGGTTGCCGTACGTCCGGCCGCTCCGGACCATCGTGATGGTCGACATCATGTTGAGCACGAGCTTCTGCGCCGTCCCGGCCTTGAGGCGGGTCGAGCCGGTGATCACCTCGGGGCCGACGACGACCTCGATGGCGTGGTCGGCCGCGGCCGACAGGGGTCCGCCGGTGTTGCACGACAGCCCCACGGTCAGCGCGCCACGCCGGGCCGCCTCGGTCACCGCGCCCACCACGTAGGGGGCCCGGCCGCTGGCCGAGATGCCCACGACGGAGTCGAGCGGGCCCACGCCGGCGACCGCGCGCGCGCCCGCCTCGGCGTCGTCCTCGGCGCCCTCCACCGACCTGACCAGTGCCTTCTCGCCTCCGGCGATGATGCCGCACACCTGGTCGGGCGAGGTGCCGAAGGTGGGCGGGCACTCCGAGGCGTCCAGTACGGCCAGGCGGCCGGAGGTGCCGGCGCCGACGTAGATCAGCCGTCCGCCGCGGGACATGCGCGCCGCTATCGCGTCGATGGCGGCGGAGATCTGCGGGATCACCCGGGCCACCGCGCCGGGCACGGTCGCGTCGGCCGCGTTCATGCGGCGGGCGATCTCCTCGGTGGGGAGCTCGTCGATGCGGCGGTGCCGGGGGTCGCTCTGTTCGGTGACCAGACCGCCGAGTGACTGTGTCATGAGAACTCCTTGCGATAGAGCCAGAAGACCCGCTCGACGCGGGCGCCGACGGCCTTGGCGTAGAAACCGATGGGCCCGACCCAGGCGATCTCCGCGGCCGGCAGCCCGGCGGCGGCCATGTCGGCCAGGCAACGCCGCAGCAGCGCCGTCCCGACGCCGAGGCCGCGCGCCGACGGGGTGGTGCCCATCGGGCCGAACCAGGCGGGACGCGCCCCCCAGGCGGCGAACCCGACGATCTCGCCGTCGACCTCGGCGTGGTAGCAGCCTTCGGCCTCCACGGCCTCCCAGGCCCAGGACTCGTTCCAGTTCTCCCGGACGAACTCGGCGACCCCCGTCCGGTCGTCGGAGATCGTGAAGTCGCCCGGGGCCACGGAGAAGTCGCCGTGGAGGTCGACCGTCATGTTGCAGGCGGCCCGGTAACGTTCGTACCCGAGGCTGTCGGCCAGGCACAACGCCGGCGTGTAGCGGACGTCGATGCCGGGCCAGGCGTAGCAGGGCGGGTTGCCCGCGAACCGCATCTCCCTGGCCCCGTGGGATCGGGCCCACTCCTCGGCCGCGAGCACCAGGGCACGCCCGGTGCCGCGCCGCCGGGCGGCCGGATCGACGGCCAGCAGGTCGACATGCCCGATATCTCCCCCGTGGGACATCGAGGCGAACACGACGCCGTCCTGCTTGGCGAAGGACGTCCATATGCGGCCGTCCGGCGGCGTGACCAGGCGGTCCACGAGCGCCTCGGCGGCGTCCGCGTCCCAGGTCAGGGCGTCTCGGAGTTTCACGCGACCGCTTCCACGGGGATCACGTCGCGCCGCTGCGGGTGGTAGCAGGCGTGCCGCTGGTCGCCGTCGGAGACCAGCGCGGGGGCTGCGGCCTCGCACCGGTCGGTGCGGAACGGGCAGCGGCGGGCGAACAGGCAGCCGGTGTCGGGGTGGGCCTCGTTGAGGGCCTCGGTCGGCACGACCCGCTCGGGGCCGGGCCGTTCCACGCCGTGCAGGACGGGGATGGCCGACAGCAGCGACTGCGTGTAGGGGTGGATCGGGCCCGAGATCACGCTCTCGGTCGGGCCGCTCTCCACCACCTGGCCCCGGTAGATCACGTAGAGCTCGCCGTCGCCGCCGATGTAGCGGGCGGTGGCGATGTCGTGGGTGATGAACAGGACGCTCACGTTCAGCCGTTCCCGCAGGTCCTTCAGCAGGGCCAGCACGCCGAGCCGCAGCGACACGTCGATCATCGAGACCGACTCGTCGGCGACCAGCACCTCGGGGTCGACCGTGAGGGCCCGCGCGATCACGACCCGCTGGCGCATGCCGCCCGAGAGCTGGTGCGGGTAGCGGGGCAGCACGTAGCCGGGGTCGATGCCGACCAGGGCCAGCAGCTCGCGGGCCCGCTCCTCCATCCACGCCTTGTCGCGGCCGGTCTGCCTGGCGCGCAGGGCCAGCGGCGCGGCGAGGGTCTGGTGGATGGTCCGGGTCGGGTTGAGCGCCGAATAGGGGTCCTGGTGGATGAGCTGGATCCGGCGGAAGAACGGCTCGCGGTGCCGGGGCTTCAGCGACGACATCGGGGTGCCGTCGATGACGATGTCACCGCCGTCGTAGGTCTCCAGCCCGGCGACGATCCGGCCGAGGGTGGTCTTCCCGCAGCCCGACTCGCCGATGAAGGTGACCGCGCCGCCCCTCTCGATGGCGAAGTCGACCCCGCGCAGGGCGGGCACCGCGCGGGCGCCGAGCAGGTTCCCGCGCTGCTTGTACGTCTTGGTGATGCCGCTCGCGGTGATCACACATACTCCTTCGGGACGACCGGGGTGGCGAGCCGCCCGACCGCGTGACAGGCCACGGTGCGGGCGTCACGGGTGATCGGCTCGGGGTCGACGGTGTCGCAGACGGCGATGCGCAGCGGGCAGCGCTCCCGGAACACGCACCCCTGCTTGGGGATGGTGCCCAGAGTGGGAGGCCGTCCGGGCAGCGCCCGCGCCTCGTCGATGTCGCCCGAGAGCCGGGGGATCGCCCGGATCAGGCCCTTCGTGTACGGATGCCGGGGCGACCCCAGCACCTCGGTGGTCGGGCCGTGTTCGACGACGCGGCCGCCGTACATGACCGCGAGGCTGTCGGTGACCTCGGCGGCGACCCCCATGTCGTGGGTGATGATCAGCGTGGTCAGGCCGCGCTCGTGGTGGACGTCCCGGACGATCTTCAGGATCGCCGCCTGAGTGATCATGTCGAGGGCGGTCGTGGGCTCGTCCAGGACCACCAGATGGGCGTTGAGGACCAGCGCGAACATGATGCCGACCCGCTGCCGCATCCCGCCGGACAACTCGTGCTGGTAGGAGTCGAGCACCCGGCCGCCGTCGAGCCCCATCCGGCCGAGCAGCGCCCGCGCGTCCTTCAGCAGGGCGGGCAGGTCGTCGAAGTCGTGGGAGCGGCCCAGGTCGAGCAGCTGCTTGCCCACGGTCTTCAACGGGTTGAGGGAGTTCTGGGCGGCCTGGAAGACGTATCCGACCTGGCGGCCGCGGGCCCGCCGCAGCTCCTCGCCGGTCAGCTTGACGACGTCGCCGAGGCCGTCGATCTCGACGACGCCCTCCTTGATGCGGCCGGGCGGCTGCACCGCGTTGAGCAGCGAGAGCGCCAGGGTCGACTTGCCCGAGCCCGATTCGCCGACGATGCCGGTGATGGTGCCGGGCGCCAGCGACAGGGACACGCCCCCGAGCGCGGGCAGTTCCCCGGCGGGGGTCTTGTAGACGACGGTGAGGTCCTTGACGCGCACGCCGGGCGCGGAAGTCCTGGTCATATCGGCCTACTCCTCACGCAGACGTGGGTTGAAGATCTCGTCCATCGCGTCGACGACCAGCACGATGCCGAGCGTCAGCAGCAGGATCGCCAGCAGCGGCGCCAGCAGGTAGGGCAGCGCGGCCGTGCTCGACAACGCGCCGCCGCCGAAGACCGACAGGTTGAGCATCACGCCCCAGTTGTTGGCGTCGAAGGGCAGCACGCCCAGGAAGAACAGGCCCACCTGCGCGTAGATCGCGCCGGTGACCGCGATCAGCATGTTCATCGCGATGTACGGCGCCATCGAGGGCAGCAACTCGCGCACCACGATGTGGCGGGTCGGCAGCCCCAGGCCCTTGGCCGCCTCGATGAAGCCGCGCTCCCGCAGCGAGAGCGACTGTGACCGGACCGCGCGGGCGATGCCGCCCCAGCCGAGCAGGCCGAGCACCACGCCCATCTCGATCGGGCTGGTGAACTTCCAGACCGTCGAGAGCACCAGCAGCAGCGGCAGGCCGGGGATGGTGAGCTGGAGGTCGGTGAGCCGCATCAGGACGGTGTCCCAGCGTCCTCGGTGGAACCCGGCCAGCAGGCCGATGAGGGTGCCCAGGGCGACCGTGATCACGGCCGTGGCCAGGCCCGCGAGCAGCACGTAACGGGTGCCGGTGACGACCAGGGCGAGCACGTCGGTGCCCTCGAAGTCGGTGCCGAACGGGTGGGCCCAGCTCGGCGAGGCGTAGAGCGCGTTGTCGTCGCGCGGCAGCGGGTTCGGGTAGAGCAGCGGGCCGAACACGCCCATGAACACGAACAGGACGACGATGGCGACGCCGACCATGCGGCTCGGCTTGCGCCGCAGCACCCGCCCGACGCCGCGCCAGAAGTTGCGGCGCAGCGAGATGGGCGCGGGCGCCACCGGGGACGTGACGGTCATGCCTCGGCTCCCTTGCGGACTCGGGGGTCGATGACGGCGTACAGGAGGTCGGCCGCGATGTTGGCGACGACGATGGCGACGGTGAGCACCAGGAACGTGCCGCCCATCAGGGCGTAGTCGCGGGCGCCGATGCTGTTGACCAGCAGCAGGCCCAGACCCGGGTAGTTGAAGATCGACTCGATGAAGATCGCGCCGCCGAAGAGCAGGCCCAGCGACAGGGCCAGGATCGTGAACAGCGGCAGGATCGCGTTGCGGGCGATGTAGCGGAACAGGATGCCCCGGCTCATGCCGCGCAGTTCGGCGGCCATGATGAAGTCGTCGCCGAGCACGGTCGCCACACTCGACTTCATCGCCAGGATCCACCCGCCGTAGCTGGCCAGCGCGTAGGTCAGCACCGGAAGGGTGGCGTGCTGGATCAGCGAGGCGATGTAGGGCCCGTTGAAGCCCGGGGCGAAGTCGATGTCGACCGGGCCGCCGGCGGGCAGGATCGGCCACAACGTGGAGAAGACGGCCACGACCAGCAGGCCGATGACGTACTGCGGGATGCCGTGCAGCAGCGAGCCGGAGATCGCCAGGGCGTCGCCCAGCTTGCCCGACCGCTTGATCGCCGCGTAGACGCCCAGGGTCACGCCCAGCAGGAAGCTCAGCAGCGTGCCGCCGAGCACCGGCAGGATCGTCCACTTCGCGGCCGACCCGATCAGCGTCGCCACCCCCGTGCCGGGGGTGCTGAGCGACTGGCCGAGGTTGCCGTGGAGCAGGCCGTTCAGATAGTCGGTGTACTGGTCCCACAGGCTCCCGGTCGGCAGGAAGCCGTAGAGGGCCGCGGTGGAACGTTCCGCCTGGTCGGGTGACATGCCCTGTTCGATGAGCTTCTCGTACTGGCCCCTGACGGGGTCACCCGGGATGTTGCGGATGATCACGAAGCTGAGCGTGGTGACCACCCAGATCATGGCCAGGCCGCGAAGCAGGTGGCCGGAGAGCCGCCGGACGACGGTTTTCATCGGGTCCCCTGTTCCTTGATCAGGCCGAGCTGCATCCACACGCCGGCCGGCAGGCGAAGCACGTCGCTGTCGTTGGGCGGCCACCCGGTGAAGCGGGTGTCGTTGACGAACTGGGTGTTGACGTAGTCGTACAGCTGGATCACCGGCAGGTTCTGGTTGGTCAGCCGGGCCAGGGTGCCGACGATCTGCTTCTGCTGCGCGGGCGTGGCGGCGTTGAGCTCGTTGGTGAGCGCGCCCGGGTTGACCCCGTCGAGGGTCTCGGGGCCGCCCATCCAGTTGCCCTCCTTGCCGGGGGGCACGCGGGTGAGGTTCCCGGCGAGCAGCTGCCAGCCGTTGGCCGCGCCGTAGATGCGCTGGTAGATGTTGTACGGCGCGGGCCCGAGCGCCATCAGCCACAGGCCGATGTCATACTTCCCGGCCGCCAGCTCGTCGAGGTAGAGCGTGTAGTCGGCCGAGGTCAGCACCGACGCCTGGATCCCGTGGTCGTTGAGCTGGCTGGTGATCGCCTTGGCCGCCGCGACCCAGTCGGAGAACGAGGCCGGCACGTGCAGCTCCACGACCCAGGGCGACCCGTCGGGCATGGTCCACCTGCCGTTCTGGAACTTCATTCCGGCGGCCTTCAGCTCCTGCTCCGCCTTGGCGGGGTCGGGCTTGTACTGGTCGAGGCCGTTGATCGAGTCGCCCAGCCACGACTTGGCCGCCTCGGCGTGGATGCCGGTCGTGGTCTGCGACGGGGTGCCGCCCTCGGGCGAGGCGACCTTGGTGACCTGCGAGCGGTCGATCAGGTAGGCCAGCGCCTTGCGGACGTGCACGTTGTCGTACGGCGCCTTCGTCTGGTTGAACGCCATCGACACGGCGACCGGCGAGAAGCCCTTGACGACCTCGTTGCCGTCGGTCTGCCGGATGCGGTTCAGCACGCCGCTCGGCACCGCCGTGAAGGGCGCGCTGTCGAGGCGCCCGGCGATCAGGTAGTTCCAGATCTGCTGGTTGCCGGTGTAGTTCAGCACCTTCACCCGGTTGGGGGCGATCTTGTCACTGGCCCAGAAGTGCTTGTTCTTGACCAGCAGCGCCTCGCCCGGGTTCACCCGCTCCAGCACGAACGGCCCGGCCGAGACGTCCTTGGCCGGGGCGAAGGAGATGACCTTCTGCGCCAGCCCGGTGATCGAGGCCTTGGCCTTCTCGGCGGCGGGGCCGCTCCCCCGGGCCAGCTTGAGCTGGGTCCAGAAGTCGGCCGGCAGCAGCGAGCCGAACACGTGGGCCGGGACGACCACGGTCGACAGGACGTTGCGCAGGAACGTGTTGCTCTTGTTGGCGCCCTGGGTGACCTTCACCGTGTGGGGGTCGACGACCACCACGTCGGCCGCCGCTCCGGCGGCCTTCGGGTCGACCGCGTAGGCGGTGCCGCCCTGGGTGTAGGCCAGGCCGATCGAGGTCTTCACGTCCTGGCTGGTCACGGGCTTGCCGTCGGACCACTTGGCGTTGGGCTGGAGGTGCACCACGACCTCGCTCTGGTCGGGCGTGGTGGTCCAGCTCCGGGCGATCCCCGGGTAGAACTGGTTGGGGTCGACCGGGTCGTTCTTGGGCCAGGCCAGCGACATGGCGTCGTAGCCGAGGAACGTGTTGCCCTGCGGGTTGAACGGGTTGATCGGCGCGGTGGCGTCGATCTGCTTGGCTCCGTCGATCGTGGTGTAGACGCCCGCGTCACCGGACCCCCCCACGCCGCTGCACGCGGTGCCCGTGGCGGTAGCGATCACCGCCACGGCTGCGATCGCCGCGAGTCGTCTCATGAACTGCTCCTGGTTGCCGGTTTATCTGGACGATACGGGCGGCTTCCGGAGAGGTCAATTTTTTTCACCCGTGGCGACGGATGTGGAGTTAATTTTTACCAACAGCCATCTAGCTGCGATGACGCTTTTCGGCGTAACGATCGAGAGCGTCCTTGGTGACCCGAAGGGCGGCGTCGGCGGCGGTGAAGGTGCGCTGGGCGACGCCCACGAAGATGCAGTCGACGATGAGGAGCTGGCTGATCCGGGAGGCGAGCGCGCCCGGCCGGAACTCGGTCTCGCGGCCCGCCGAGACCAGGACATGACCCGCCAGCCCCGCCAGCGTGGAGCGCGGGTTGTTGGTGATCGCCACGACGGTCGCGCCCGCGTCGCGGGCGGCCCTGACCGGCTCGACGACGTCGGCCGTCTCGCCGGTGCAGCTCACCGCCACCCAGACGTCGCCGGGCGTGGCCAGCGCGGCGGCCGTCAGGGCGAGGTGGACGTCGGTGAACGGGTGCCCGGCCCGGCCGATGCGCATCAGCTTCTGCGCCATGTCGGCCGCGACCAGCCCGGAGGCCCCCACGCCGAGCATGCTGACCCTCCTGGCCTCGACGATGACGTCCACGACCTCGCCGAGCCGTTCGGGGGCGAGCTGGGCGGCGGTGTCGGCGATGGCGTCCGACTCGGCGCGGGTGACCTTCGCGATCAGGTCGGCGAGCGGGTCGGAGGGGGCCAGGTCGCCCGGCACCAGCCGGTCGGCCGCCCGCTGCGACTGGCTCTGCGCCGAGGCCGCCGCGAGCGCCAGGCGCAGCTCGGAGTAGCCCGAGAAGCCCAGCGCGCGGGCGGTCCGCACGATCGTGGCCTGGCTGGCGCCGGAGGCGGCGCTGAGCTCGGTGATCGTGCTTCTGGCGACCATCGCGGGATCGTCGAGGATCAGCCGGGCGATCGACCGCACCGACGGGGTGAGCGAGGGCAGCACCGCCCGCACGCTCGCCACCAGGTTCGCGGCTGTCGGTCCGCTCATGGGGGGCTCTCCTTCTCGGGGGGTCGGCGGGCCAGCCGGCGCGCGGCGGCCCTGGCGGAGGCGCGGGAGTTGCCGTGGGTGGCGACGTAGCCGGCCCCGGCCGGGGGGCCGGGCAGGCCGGTCTCGACGACGATCGCGTCGGGCCGGGTCTCCAGGGCCCGGCCCAGCACCTCCCTTATCCAGCCGTGCCGGGCGGCGTCCTGGACGACGACCACGAGGGGGCGGTCGGCGCCGAGGTCGGGGAGGGGGTCGCCGACGGTGACGGAGACCGCCTGGGTGCCGGGGAGGAGTTCGGCCAGCGCGCGGGCGACGCCGGGCGGGGTGCCGCTGTCGGCGGCCTGGTGGGGGCGGGCGGTGACCTCCACGACCAGAGGGGCCCGGTCGAGGCGGGGTTCGCCCACCACGTGGAGGGCGGCGAAGGCGGCGGTGAGGCCCAGATCGTCGTCGGGCTCGGCCGCGGCGGCGGCCCTGGCGGCGGCCTGGCCCGCGTGCCAGCCGACGAGGTCGCGCACCCGCTGGGAGGCCTCGGCCAGGCGTTCCTCCGGGAGCCGTCCCAGCCGGACGGCGGCCACGATGGCGTCGCGGAGGGCGTACACGGACGAACCGTCGGCGGAGGAGATGCCCGCGCAGACCGCGTCGGCCCCGACGGACAGGGCGCGCACGGCGATCTCCTCCGGCGGCCAGTGGGCGGCGACCGCCCGCATCTCGATCGCGTCGGTCACCGCGAGCCCCCGGAAGCCCAGCGTCTCGCGGAGCAGCCCGGTCATGACGGCGCGGCTCAGCGTCGCGGGCACGTCGTCGAGGGCGGGCACGAGCAGGTGCCCGACCATGATCGCCCGCACCCCGGCGTCGATCGCGGCCCGGAAGGGGCGCAGGTCGCGTTCGGCCAGGATGTCGGCGGACACGTGGACGGTCGGGAGCTCCACATGGGAGTCGGCGATCGTGTCGCCGTGGCCGGGGAAGTGCTTGGCGCAGGCCGCCACGCCCGAGCCCTGGAGGCCGCCGACCCAGGCGGCGGTGTGCCGGGCGACCAGCTCCGGGTCGGCGCCGAACGAGCGCACGCCGATGACGGGGTTGTCGGGATTGGCGTTCACGTCGGCGACGGGGGCGTAGTCGAGGCTGATCCCGGTCGTGCCGAGGAGCCGCCCGATCCGGCGGGCGACGTGTTCGGTGACGTGGAGGTCGTCGGCGACGCCGAGGGCCCGGTTGCCCGGCCACGAGCTGCCGTCCCGCGCCTCCAGCCGGGTGACCGACCCGCCCTCCTCGTCCACCGCCACGACGACGTCGGGGCTCTCGGCCCGGATGTCGGCCACCAGGTCGGCGGTCCGCACCTGGTCGGAGAGGTTGCGGGCGAACAGCACGACCCCGCCGAGGCCGTCGCCGAGCGCCCGCCGCAGCCAGTCGGGCGGCGCGGTGCCGTCGAACCCCGGCTGGAGCACGCTCATCGCCATCCGCTCAAGCCGCATGCGCGTCCCCGATCACCCGGCGGTGCGCGTCGGCCGACGGGAAGGCCACCCGCAGCGCCAGCGCGGCGGCCCCGGCGGCGTTGTCGCGGGCCGGGATGGTCGCGACGTCGCCGAGTTCGGCCCTGACCAGCCGGGCGAGCTCGGTCGGCCGGGTGAGCAGCGACCCGGCGAGGACCATCGGGCCGGGGCCGGGCCCGAGCGCGCGGGCCGTGGCGGTGAGCCGGCGGGCGGCGTCGACGAGGATCGCGATGGCCGCCTCGTCGCCGTAGCGGGCGGCCTCGTCGACGATCGGCGCGAACCGGCCGAGGGAGGCGGGGCCCTGGTCGGCGACCTGGGCGTACACGCGGGAGACGATCTCGTCGGGCGAGCGGCCGAGGTCGAGCCGGTCGACCAGGTCGGTGCGCACGCCGCGGCCGTCGAGCGACTTCAGGGCGGCCGTCACGGCCTCGCGGCCGATCCAGACGCCGGAGCCCTCGTCGCCGACCAGCCAGCCGTGGCCGTCGGCGACCCGGACCACGTCCCACCCCGCGATGCGGGCCGCGACCGAACCGGTGCCCGAGAGCAGGACGGCGCCGTCGGGCTCGGCCGTCGCCCCGGCGAAGGCCACGAGCACGTCGGCCACGACGAACGGGCGCCCGGGGAGCCCGGCCGCCCGCCAGGCCTCCGCCGCGAGCTTCCCGGCCCGCCCGGAACCCGAGCCCGCCAGGCCGAACACGCCGGCGACGACCCGCGCGGGGTCGAGCCCCCGCATGGCCTCGCGGAGCGCGGCCAGCAGGCTGGCGGCCGGATCGGCGGCCGAGACCACGTTCGCGCCCGCGGCCAGGCCGCGCCCGGCGACCCGGCCGTCCTGGCCGACGACCACACATCGGGTGCTGGTGCCCCCGCCGTCGACTCCGATGATCAAAGCTGTCACAGCGCATCCCCCTGGAAATACCTTCCAAGAAGGTATAAGAGGATGAAGATTTCCTACAACGACCACGCTGTTAGCCTCGTCACTTCCGGCGGCGCACACCCCATATGCGGTTATGGCTCGCAAGCCGGGTATGGGGATCGAATGGGACACCTGCCCCGGCCCCGAGGGCCGATCTCCGAGGGGATCATCTCCGCGTTGTCCGGCGGGCCCCTGCCGCCCGCCGGAGCCCCCGACCCGTTCGGGGAGGACCTCCAGTTGTCCCTGTACGTCTGCTACGAACTCCACTACCAGGGCTTCGACGGCGTGGACCCCGCCTGGGAGTGGGACCCCGGCCTGCTGGGCCTGCGCCGCGACCTCGAACGGGTCTTCCTGACGGCGCTGCGCGACGGCGTCGAGGGCGGCGCCGACGTCGAGGCCGCCGTCGACGCGGCCATGATCGACTCCCCCGGGGGCGTCTCCCACTTCCTGGAGGACAAGGGCGAGCTCTGGCACCTGCGCGAGTACGTCGTCCACCGGTCGATCTACCACCACAAGGAGGCCGACCCGCACGCCTTCGCGATCCCCCGCCTGACCGGCCAGGCCAAGGCCTCACTGGTCGCCGTCGAGTTCGACGAGTTCGGCGGCGGCCGGTACGCCCGCATGCACTCCAAGCTGTTCTGCGATTTGATGCGCGCCCTCGGCCTCGACGACTCCTACCTGGCCCGGCTCGACGACGTCCCGGCGCCGATGCTGGCCGTGGTCAACATGATGTCCCTGTTCGGCCTGCACCGTTCGCTCCGGGGCGCCCTGGTGGGCCACTTCGCGTCGGCCGAGATCACCACCTCGCCGAGCGCGGCCCGGATGGCACGCGCGCTCGACCGCCTGGGGGTCGCGGAGACGGTGTTCTTCACCGAGCACGTGGAGGCGGACGCCGTCCACGAACAGGTGCTGCGCCGCGACGTCGTCGGCGACCTGCTCCGGCGGGAACCGGAGCTGGCGGGCGACGTCGTCTTCGGTTTCCAGGCCACCGACCTGGTGGAGAGCCGCTTCGGCGCGCACGTGCTCGCCGCGTGGGACGCGGGCCGCACCTCGCTGCGGGAGGCCCCCGATGGCCGATGAGACCCGGATCAGGATGATCACCGGCGGCCCGATCCTGGTGGAGGGCCCGGTGGAGATCACCCTCGACGACGGCCGGGTGATCCGCAGCGACCGCTTCATGGTCGCCCTGTGCGCCTGCAAGCGCAGCCGGACCTACCCCATCTGCGACACCAGCCACCGGCCGAAACACCGCAGGGGAGAGTCATGAACATCGATCTCACGGGCAAGACCGCGCTGGTCACCGGATCGACGCAGGGCATCGGCCTGGCCATCGCCACCGGCCTGGCCCGCGCGGGCGCGAGGGTCGGCGTGAACGGCCGCAACCCCGAGCGGGTCGAGAAGGCCGCCGCGGAAGTGGGCGGCGTCCCGGTCGTCGGCGACGTGGTGGAGGGCGCCGACGAGGTGCTCAAGGCCCTGCCCGAGGTGGACATCCTGGTCAACAACTTCGGCGTCTTCGAGTCGCGCCCCGCCCTGGAGATCACCGACGGGGAGTGGCGCCGTTACTTCGAGGCCAACGTCCTGTCGGCGGTCCGGCTGACCCGCGCCTACCTGCCCGGCATGAAGAAGCGCGGCTGGGGCCGGATCCAGTACATCGCCAGCGACTCGGCCGTGGTGACCCCCGAGGAGATGATCCACTACGGCATGTCGAAGACGGCCCTGCTGGCCGTCTCCCGCGGCTTCGCCAAGGAGGCGGCGGGGACCGGGGTGACGGTCAACAGCGTCATCGCCGGCCCGACCCACACGGGCGGCGTGGAAGACTTCGTGTACAGCCTGGTCAGCCGGGACCTGCCGTGGGACGAGGCCCAGCGCGAGTTCATGCGCCGGCACCGTCCGCACTCGCTGATCCAGCGGCTGATCGAACCGGAGGAGATCGCCAACATGGTGACCTACCTGTCGTCGCGGCAGGCCTCGGCGACGACGGGCGGGGCGCTGCGGGTGGACGGCGGCTACGTGGACGCGATCCTGCCCTAGACGATCAGATGTCGTCGGCCGATCTGGGGAATCTGAGGCGCTCCTCCTCAAGAGGGCTCCACAGTTCGACGAATCTCCTCTTCGCCGCCGTAGCGGACCGCGAGAAGGACTCGCCCCGGTCGAGGTTCATGGTGCCCGTGCAACCCCGTCGCTGGTGGGCGCGCGCGGCAGAGAGATACGCCCGGTCGGCGTTGTACGAGGCCCGCACCGCCTCCGTGAGGGCCTCCTTGAGCTCCGGCCCGTTCCTCAGCAGATTCACTTCAAGCGTCGCCACCTCGCCCAGTTGACGCTCGCGTGCGTCCGTCACCGCCTGGATCGTCTCCAGGCCCCCGGACTCGCATCGTCGTGCGGCCTCGATCGCGGGGCCGAGATTCTGCCGTGCCGCCTGGCTGCCAGAAAGCAACGAGTCGATGGCGGTGAACTGATCGAGTTCGGTCTGCTCGACCACGGCCTGCTGCGGAATCGGCGCCGGAGACTCCGACGGCGAGGCCAGCGCGCTGGTGACCGGCGGCACCGCGCCGATGGCGGGCGTCGCCGCGCTCTGCGGCCTGGCCGGTGTGGACGACGACGTCCACCAGGCCAGGCCCACCAGCGCAAGGATCATCGTGAGCACGATGACGGGAAGGGCGGGCGCGATCCCGTATCTCACGGCCGGGCGCACCTCGCCGACCAGCACGGCATGGCATATCGGACAGCGGTCCAGAGGGGTGGGGACACCGCATCGACCGCACAGCCAGTCCTGCGTGACGCTCGTCATGGCGGCCCTCAGTCCTTCGCCGGGTCGTTGAAGATCGAACCGGGGACGGGGTCCGGGACCGGCAGGCCCATCATCTCGAGGGTCTTGCGCATCACGGTCTCGCTCCGCACGGTGAACTCGTAGACGTCGGCGGCCTGCTGGGCGTCGATGATGTTCTTGATCACGTCCAGCAGCCGCTCGGCCTCGGACCTCCGATCCTCGAGCAGCCGCTCGGTGGTTTCGGCGATCCCCGCGCCCCCCTCCGCCAGGCGGACGGCGTAGGGGGTGAGCCAGTCGTCCAGGCCCTCGTTCAGGAAGTCGCGCCAGAGTCGCCGAAGTTCGCGCATCGAGGCGATGTCCCGCCGCATCTGCTCGGCGGCGTCCTCCAGTCGGATGCGCGTCAGCCAGGCGGCCTGCCGCTGGTCGAGGATGGGCTGCGCCGGGGTCAGGCGGCAGACCGCGGTGCAGTCGATCTGCACGCCGCCCTCGAACACCCGCAGACCGTTCAACCGCCGGTTGACCTCGGTCTCCGCCTCTTCGGCGTGGTGAGGCGGATATGTGCGGGCGATCCCCCGGATGGTGTCGTCGACGAAATTCCGCCAGCGCTCACGGTGCCGGCCGATCTCCTTTTCCAACGCCGATTCCGGTTGCGGTCCGAAGGCCGTCCATTGAAGGCGGGCCGTCACGAAGAAGGGCATGGCATCGGTCTGCGCCGGTGTGTGGAAGGTGAAGGGCAGGTCGATGCGGTGGATGCGCACGGGCTGGATCACCTCCTCGGTCGGCCGGAACCACGACCGGAATCGTCCCGGCCGGCGGGTCAGTTCGGAGGTCATCGGGAGTCTCTTCCATCCAGGTGGGCAAGCAGGGTGAGCATGGTCTGGCGGGAGATCCCCCGTGTCCCCCACCAGTTGAGGTGGAACCGCAGCGCACGCCGAATCTCGGGGTCTTCGCCCAGGTCGGCGGCGAGACGGCCGACGACGCCGGCCAACTCGGGATAGTGATCGGCGATGGTGACCCAGCGGAACAGGGCCTTCCAGGCGGGGCCGCGCGTCATGCGATCCGCGAGCGCGTTCCGCCACAGGTCGAGCACGGGAATCCGGTGTTCCCCGTCGGCCAGCATCGTCGACAACAAGGGGCGTTCGTCCGCAGCGCTGACCCGGGCCCGCGCCAGCACGACGAGCGCGTCGGCCGCCGTCCGGGAAAGTTGCCCGTCGGCCGCCTTCGTCCAGGAGGACAGGTCGGTCACGACCCTGACATGCGCACCGGCCACGAACAGTTCGTGCAGCGACTGGACGACGGCCCGGGACAGTTGCCTCTCGACGAAGCGGCGATCCGGCGCAGTCCGAGCAGTGCGTCGTCGATGTACCACAGGCCAAGCGTGGAGCCGAAGGCCCGCACCGCGACCGAGCGGCGGCCGAGGGACTCCCGTGTCCAGCGCAGCAGCCGGCGCCGGACCTCCTCGGTGAAGAAGGGCTCGAACGCGGCCGATTCCAGTGCCCAGGCCGCCGCCCAGTGGGTCCGCACCCGGTCCGACCGCACCCATGGGCCAAGGAAGCGGTCGTCCACGGCGGCGAAGTCGTAGGTGGCGAGCTTGCCGACCGCCTGCGCGCTGGCCATGCGCACATCGAAGTCGGCGTCCTCACAGAGTCCTTCGAGCAGATCCAGGAAGGGGCCGCGGAGGACGGGGTGATCCAGCCACGCCGACTCGAGGATCTTGGGGCCCAGCCGGGCGTCGCGGAACCGGACCAGCCGGTCCCACGGTCCGCTGCCGTAGACGATCTCGGCGCGCGCGTACTTCAGCCAGTCGGGGGCCGACTGGTCGAAGGCGGACCAGAGGTCGCCTTCGGGCAGCCGTTCGGGCTCCGGGACGCCGATCTTCTCGGCCAACCGCACCGCCACCGCGTCGACCACGGTCTGCGGCCTGCCGTCGAGCACGGCCAGGGACAGCAGGAAGCTGCGCTGGTAGACCGTGCGGCGGTGCTGATGGGCGGGCTCGCTCTCCTTCTCGGCCATCGTGCCGCCCAGCAGTTCGGCCGCCTGTTCCCTGAGGCGCTGGGGTTGCAGGTTCAGGACTTCGTCCAGCACCTCGGCCGGATCTCCACCGTCACGTAACCGGCGGACGAGGGCGTGCGCCAACGCCGCGCCGTCGCCCGGGCGGGCGGCGGTGGCGAGTTCCTCCCGCACCCGCGGATCGGCGGCCAGGCCGTATGCGACCTGGGCGAGGTCCGCCGGCACCTTTCTGAGACCGTAGGCCAGGCACCGTTCGAAGACGTCGAAGGCCGGTGGGGCGACGTGCGCGTGGATGTACCGCGCCCGCTGTTCGGAGCTGAGCACGGAACGCTCGTTCAGCACCACGACCATGGCGGCCTTGGTCTGTTCGGCCAGCCAGACGAGGTGGCGGAAGACCGCCTCGTTGTGCGTCCTGGTCCATTCCGCGGCGCCCGCGTCCAGCAGATAGGCCGTGCCGGGGGTCAGGTCGTCGGCTCGGAGCCGCCGAGGGTTGTCGGCGGCCATGAGGTGCGCGACCTTCGCCCCGCCGGCTTGGCGCAGGGCGAATCGGGCCAGCCCGGCCAGGGCGACGGTTCTGCGGCCGGTCCCCGATGGACCGAAGGTGCCGAGCACCGCGCCGGGGACCAAGGCGGCGTCGAGAGCGTGCAGGGTGTCGCAGGTCGCGACGTACACGAGTCGGTCGAGCTCCTCAGGGGAGAGCAGGATGGTCTGCGGGCGCTCCTCGGGGCCGGCGCCGAAGAAGGTGATGTTGTCCGCGGAGTAGACCCGTGCGCCGGGGCCCGGCATCGAGAAATTCGTGCCGATGTGGTCGCGGTCGCCGTGCAGCCGATTGAGGTTCTCCCGGTGCTGTTCCCGTTCCCGCTCGCTGAACCCGTCGCCCTCGTCGGACCGGCCGTCGTCCTCGTACTTGAGCTTCTCCGAGCCGTGCTTCTTCTCCTCGGGCTCGGAGGCCGGTCCGGCGGCCGGAACGGGCTGCTCGTCGTCCTGGTCGGTCACGGGCTGTCCGCCGCGCCGTCGGTGAACTTCATCTCGTCGGCCGAGTAGATCGTCGCGCCCGTACCGGAGATCTCGAAGTTGTTCTTGACGGCCTTGGCGTTGGCGCCCGTCTGCATGAGCTCGACATGGTCAATGTGCGGGAAGGGCTGCACGGGCGGGGTGGGCTGTTCCTCGGTCATGAGAGCTCCTCGGAGAGGTCGGGCGATCGCGACCGGGGCGGTCGTGAGCGGCAGGTCGAGCACGGGGTTGTCGCGTTTGATGTCCTGGAACAGCGTCTTGAGCCGCCGGTCGACCGCACCGCCGTACTCCATGACGCGGTCGCGGGCACGTTCCAGTTCGGTCAGCGCCTCTTCGGATCTGCCGTCGCGGTGGAGGGCGAGCATCAGAAGGTAGACCACCGTCTGGTCGAGGTCTGGTCCGTTGACCATCGCCTGCAGCTCCGGCAGGACGTCCCGATGACGCCCGAGTTCGAGTTCGGCCTCGAGGCAGCCGAGCCGGACCATGCGGAACAGACCTCTGAGCCGTTTCTGGTGTTCGTCCACCTTCGGGCCGACCAGTCCGGCGAGGGGTTCGCCACCGTAGAGTCCCCGGTAGCCCGGACCCCACACCGCCATCGCCTCGCGGGACAACCGGACGAACAGGGCGAGGTCACGCGGGCGGGCCTGACGTGCCTGCTCGGCGAGTTGCTCGAATCTCTCGACGTCGATGTGGATCGTGGCCGCGTGCTCGTCGAAGCGGTAGGTGGTCTTGGCGTTGCGCGGGATGAGGTTCTCCGACTCGGGAGCCACAGACCTGATCGCGGCCCGGAGGTTGCGCACGTGCTCGTGCACCGCCTCAGGATCGGCCTCCAGGTCGCTGGTGGCGGAGATCCACTCGATCATCTGCCCCGTGGTCAGCGACTTGTCGATCGCCAGAGCGGACACGACGACGCGCGCCTTGGGGGTGAGGGGGACGTCCCGCTCGTCGACCCGCAGAGACACCCGTCCCAGGAGTGATATGTCCACCCGAGTAGAACTTGTCATGAGATTTCGCCATTCGTCAGATGATTGACAGCCCTAGCGATCGATTTACTGATATAGCGCATCAGGCCATGGAAATCTTGGTTTCCCGGGAGTCCGGGAGAAACGCCCGGAAAAGGTCCGGAGATCCTCCGGAGAAAACCAAGATCAACACCCAGGATCCGTCGCTTTGATGGACGTGTCGAGGGCGGAAAGCCCGCCCCGGCCGATCGACGGAGGTAACACATGAACAAGCGGAAGAGCAGCTTCAGCGGGCCCGTGGGCGAGTGCGTCGAGGTGGAGGTGGTCAGCGTCATCAAGGTCCGGGACACCAAGGACCCGCAGGGCCCGGCCCTGTCGTTCACCCCCGGCGAGTGGCGGGCCTTCTGCGCCGGAGTGCGCGGAGGGGAGTTCGACGTCCGCGCGGCCGGCTTCGTCCGGCCGGCCTGGTCCCGGTACCCGTGGATCCGGCGGAACAGCTAGGACCCCGCGGGGCCGCGTCCACCCAGGCGCGGCCCCGCCCCCCTCTCCGGACCCCCATCAATTACCTCAAAAAGCCATGTTCTCCGCATTACGGATTTCGTTCTGCATTTCGGCGGCGAGCCTCCCCAGAAAAACGCGGACGTCGTCACCGAACAGGGCCATTTCCGCAAGCAGCGACCAGCGCCTGCGATAGCGCTCGACATCGGCGTCGGAAATCGTCAGCCGCGCGTGGTCGGTCTCCACCTCCACGTAGACGTCGGAGCCGTCCGGATCGTCATCGCCCCCGTAGATGACGAACCCGTGCAGCGGCATCACCAACGCGGTGGCGTTCTGGGGGATCACCCCGATCCTGACCGTCTCGAGCGTGCTCACGGAGGCGATCCGGTCGAGCTGGGCGGGCAACAGGCTGGCCGGCCCCGGCCTGGCGCGCAGAGCGCTCTCGGTGATCAGGAACTCGAAGCGCCGGTCCACGTCGTAGAGCGCCTCCTGTCGTCGTATGCGGCCGGCGGTCGCCGCCGCGAGGTCGCCCTTGCCGTACGGGTGCTCGTACAGACCGAACACCGCTCGCGCGTAGGCCGCGGTCTGAAGCAGGCCGGGCACCACCATGCACTGGAAGTTCCGCACCAGCGTGGCCTCGGACTCCTGCCTCCGGACGTCGTCCTGAAGGTGGGCCTTGCCCCGCGTCGCCCCGCGCCAGGTGTGCACTTCGTACACAACGGCCTGGGTCAGGTCGGCCAGCCGGTCGCGTGTCTCGGCGGGGGCCTGGACGGCTTCCACCCAGCGCCGAACCTCCGGCAGGGAGGGGATCGTCGCCCCAGATTCGATACGCGACACCTTCGACTGACTGATCTGGATGAGGTCGGCGAGTTGCCGCCCCGACAGACCGGCCAGGTCGCGCAGGCCACGCAGTTCGCCGGCGAGCCGGCGTCGCCGGGTCTGGGATTCGCTCCCGTCTCCCTCGAACGCATCGGCCGCACCGTCTCCCCAACGATCCTGTTGATTCATTTTCTCCCAGATCTATGCGGATTCAATCAGAGGCCACGACAGGCGTCAACGCCCTGACCGGCGACATCAGGGAGCATAGCGATTCAGAATGATTCAACCCAGTCCGGGGATCGTCAGTCCTCGCAGGTGAGAACCGGTTCGGCGTCGTAGACCGTGTGGAACTTCTCGCGCCGGACCTCCTTGCCGTCCTTCTTGAACACCCGGGTCACGTCGATCGAGAAGCCCTGCGCGCCCCCCATCGGCAGGCAGTCGGGCCCCGAGTCCGTGATGGGCGGGGCCGTGGTCACGTTGTACGGCCCTGAGCTCTCCGCCTCGATGTCCCACCGCTTGGTGCTCCAGAACGTCACCGTCACCGACGTCGAGGTGTACGACGTCGTCACCAGCACCCCGTACTTGGAGTCGTTCTTCCAGCGGAAGTCCGGTTGCGGATACGACACCGTCGACTCGCGCCCGGCCGGGTAGCGGGAGATGTAGTACTGGTGCGCCATGTGCTGGACGTCCTCGAAGCCGCCGAAGAAGACCGCGTTGAACATGGTCGTCACGAACTGGGAGATGCCCCCGCCGACGTCGTTCACGAACCGGCCGCTGGAGATCATGGGGGCCGGGACGAAGCCGCGCGCGGTGTCACGCTTGCCGACGGTGCCGTTGAGGGAGAAGGTCTCCCCCGGCATCACCAGGTGGTGGTCGAGGATGTCGGCGATGGTGTGGATGTTGGTCACCCGGGGGGCGCAGCACGGGTGATGGGTGGTGTACGTCGACACCTTCTCCTTGATGCCGAGCGCCTTGGCCTTCTCCGTCGTCAGTTCCGGCTCGCTGGTGGTGAACGACACCTCGACGGTACGGCTGCCGCCTCCCGTCACCACCGCCTCGACCGAGGTCTTCAGCGCCGCCGCGTCGACCCCCTGGCCGGTCTGCGACGGCACGACCACCGGCTTGCCCTTGACGATTTTGAAGGTGGCGTCCTTGGGGGCCTTGGCCGCGTCGACCAGGCGTTCCTCGACCCCCGCCAGGGCCTTGCGGGCGTTGAAGGCAGGCCGTAACTCGCCCTGCTCGTCGGGCAGGAAGCGGAGGTTGGCCGCGACGACGGCGCTGGAGAGTTCGGCCGACCGGCGGCCGTTGGTCAGCGTGATCGCACCGGTCGCCTCCTTGGCGGTGGAGGCGGCGAAGCGGCGCATCACGTCGGCCGTCGTGTACGGCTCGACGACGCCGAGCGGGAGGGAGACGGCCTGGGCGCCGTCGAGGTAGGCCTGCCGGAGCTTCCCGGCGGCGTCGGCCTGGTCGACGGCGCGTCCGCTTGCGGGGGTGACGACCCGGGGCGTGAGGCCCCGGTAGAGGATGCCGCCCTGGCGGGCCGGGCGGTCGGCCCCCTCGGCGATGGCGGCGACGGAGGCCTTCAGGCGCTCCTCGTCCACCTTGAGCCGCAGCGGGACCTCCCGCCGCCCGAACAGCGCCTGGAGCGAGTCGACCACGCCGCCCTGCGCGGCGGCCACGGTGCCCTGGAGGTCGAAGGCGAGCCCGGCGTCGCCGGGGCTGACCTCGGTCTCCTTGCCGCCGGCCGTGACCGTGATCGGCCGGTCGGCGCGGGCGGCGAGTTCGGCCGCCAGCCTCTCCTCGGCGTGGGCCGGGTCGAGGCCGCCGATGTCGATCCCGGCGACGAAGGTGTTGCGGGGCAACTCCCCGGCGAACGCCACGGCCGGGCCGCCGACGGCCCCGACCAGCGCCAGGACGACCAGGCCGGTGATGATCAGCGGGGTCCGCGACCGGCGTCCCGGCTCGGGCGGCGGCACGCTCCGGCCGACCCCGCTGGCCCCATCGGTCACGTACGTCACAGCCGCCTCCCACCCATTTCGGGCATTTTATGGGGCTTGGGCGACCTATCTGACTGCCTAGGAAGTCAGCCGGGTTTTTATCTCCGCGATGAGCCCGGGGGCCGCCGCCTCGATCTGGACGCGCACTTTCTCGAAGTCGGCGCGGCCCCCGTAATAGGGGTCGGCGACGTCGGGGGAATCGGCGCCGGGGTCGAATTCGCGGAGCAGCCGGACTTTCTCCCGGTCGGCCGCACTCGGGGCCATGGAGCGCAGGTCGCGCAGGTGTCCGCCGTCGAGGGCGATGATCAGGTCGTACCGGCCGAACCACAGGGCGCGGAACTGGCGGGCGCTGTGGGCGCTGGTGTACCCCGCCCGGCGCAGGGCCGCGATCGTGCGGTGGTCGGCGGGTTTGCCGATGTGCCAGCCCTGCGTGCCGGAGCTGTCGACCTCGACGTCGAGGGCGGCGTCTTCGAGGTGGCGGCGGAGGATGTGCTCGGCCATCGGGGAGCGGCAGATGTTGCCGGTGCAGACGAACGTCACGCGAAAGACCACGACGCGAAGCCTATACCTGAGCGATTTGTCACTCAATGTCCGTATAGACCATTTAGTTATCGAAACTTCCCAAATCGGTTGTTTCGACAGCTTGACGGTGATCATCTTTTGGGCGAAGACTTCAAAAATACTCTGCGTGCCCTCTCCCGCCCGGTAGAACCTCGCCTGGCAGGCACGCTCATCTGGAGGAACTTCAGTGAGGATCGTTCCCCGAAGGAGGAGCCGCCGATTGGCGGTCGGCCTCGCCATCCCCATCGCCCTGGTGCTCAGCCCGCTGCCGAGCCTCGCCGACCCGGTGCCACCGGTCAGCGCGGTCCCCGCGGACCGGCAGCCCGCCGGCGACCAGAACGGTGTCGCGCTGATTCGCATCATCGTTCCCGACCAGGCGGGAGTCGACCGCCTGAACGAGCTGGGCGTCGACCTCGCCGAGTACAAGAAGCCCGTCGATGAGGGCCTCGAGGTCCACGCGGTGCTCAGCCCGGAGGAGGCCCAGGCGCTCCGCGACCAGGGCTTCGACCTGCGCGGCACCATCTCCGACCAGAGCGACGTCGCCGAGAACCAGGCGCAGCGGCGCCAGGCCCTCGCCCGCATCGCGGCGGCGGAGGCCGCCGACAGCGACAAGCTGACCGTGCTGCGCTCGGAGTGGTTCACCAACACCGGCAACCAGCGCTTCCTGTCGGTCGAGGTCAAGTCGAGCGCCGTGGACGCCGAGACCGTGCTCACTGTGAGCTGGGACAACGGACCGGGCACCGAGCCCGGTTCGGGCGGCACCGCCACGATGAGCCGCTTCACCGACGCCGGCCAGTACATGTACCACCGCTTCAACTCGCCGCTGCCGATCAACACCGCTCCCTCGAAGGTGACGATCACCAGCAACCGCGGCGGCACCGTCACGGTCGACGTGAAGGAGTGGCTCGGCGCGCCGCAGAAGGCGCCCAGCCCCCACTACGTCTCGGACTTCATCGACCACTACATGGACCCGACGGAGATCACCGACCGCATCGTCGGCCTCGCCGCCGAGTTCCCGAAGATCGCCGAGATCGTCGACCTGCCGTACAAGACCAACGGCTACCGTCGCCTGGCCCAGGCGCAGTTCGGCGGCACCGGCGCGTCCGCGTTCTACGTGAGCTCCAAGGTGTACGGCCACGAGGGCGGCAACGACATCACCTTCGCGCTGACCAACCCCGGCAGCGCGAGCAGCCCGCTGTCCGTCGCGGTCAACGGCAAGGCGATCTCGGTCAGCCTCGGCACCGACGCCGCCGGCGCGGTCAACAGCACCTCCAAGCAGGTCGTGGACGCCGTCAACGCCAGCGCGCCCGCCGCGGCCCTGGTGAAGGCCAGCCTCTACCGCGCCAACACCGGCGCCGCCGTGGCGCCCACCGCCGCGACGACCGCGCTGACCGACGGCCTCAAGGCCCCGGCGAACATCTCGCGCGAGCCCTTCCAGACCAAGGCGATCCGGATCGGCCGCGACCGCGACGGCTCCAAGACCGGCGTCTTCCTGTACTGCCAGGAGCACGCCCGCGAGTGGGTGACCCCGATCACCTGCCTGGAGACCGCCGAGCGGCTGCTGCGCAACTACGCGCACGACCGCACGACCAAGGACCTGGTCGACGACCTCGACATCTTCGTCCTGCCGGTCACCAACCCCGACGGCGCGCACTACAGCTTCTACGACTTCAACTCGCAGCGCCGCAACATGACCAACCACTGCCCCGAGAACAACGGCGACCCCGGCCGCCGCAACTCGTGGGGTGTGGACCTGAACCGCAACTTCTCCGTCGGTTCGCTCACCGACGGCTACAGCGGCGCCTCGTCCTCCTGCACCAGCGACACCTTCGCCGGCCCGGCGGAGCTGTCGGAGCCGGAGGCCAAGAACGAGGTCTGGCTGACCCACCAGTTCCCGAACATCAAGTTCGCGATGAACACCCACTCGTACGGCGGCTACTTCATGTGGCCTCCGGGCGCCTACAAGGCGGCCGGCCGTGAGCTGCTGCCGCGCGTCGACTTCGGCACCGAGAACTACTTCTGGGACGCCTCGTCCGAGATCCTTTCGGCCGTCCAGTCCTGGCGTGGCACGGGCATCTGGCCGGGCCGCACCGGCCCCGTCCCGGACGTGCTCTACTCGGCCGCCGGCAACAGCGCCGACGAGCACTGGTACAACCGCGGCATCATCGGCTGGGACTTCGAGGTCGGCGCCGACCTCTGGAACCCGACGACCAAGCGCTTCGAGCCCGTCGGCTTCCAGCCGCCGTTCGCCGAAGGGCACCAGGAGGCCATGGAGTTCGCCAACGGCCAGATCGCCATCCTGAAGGTCGCGAGCGAGTTCGCCGACGACGGCAAGCGGCCCACCTCCAGCCTGGTCAAGGTGTCGAGCGGTCCGGGGACCGCGACCTTCACCTTCTCGGTGAACGAGGCGGCCAACGTGTACTACACCCTCGACGGCGCCAAGCCGACGCTCCAGAGCACCAAGCTGGAGCAGGCCGGCATGCGCGAGGGCGCGGCGCACATCACCGTCGACAAGGACACCACCGTCAACTGGTTCTCGGTCGACATCGCCGGGAACGTGGAGCGGAACTACGACCCCGCCACCCGCACGGGCAACTACAGCTCGAAGGTCGTCAAGGTCGGATAACGCGTCACCAGATGGCCGCCGGGAACCCCACCCGGCGGCCATCGCCGTTCCGGTTTGATTAGAGGTTTCCCGACAGCTGGCGTGAAAAGATCAGATCCGGTACGTTCCAGCACGGCGGGCCGCAATCCCGGCTCCCCGTGCCCTCACCAGAAGCCAAGGATCAATGCTGTCCACTACCAGGCGAGGATTCCTCGCGGGCACCGGCGGTGTGTTCGCCGCCGGTCTGGCCTCCGCGAGCATGGCCCAGCCGGCGGAGGCGCGTCCCCGCGCTCCGCGCAACATCGTCCTGATCCTCGCCGACGATCTGGGCGTGAGCGAGATCGGCCCCTACGGCCAGCAGATCATCGCGACGCCGAACCTCGACCGCATGGCGGCCCAGGGCGTGCGCTTCCGCAACGCCTTCGCGGGCTCCTCGCTCTGCGCGCCCTCGCGCTGCTCCCTGCTCACCGGCCTGCACACCGGTCACGGAACGGTCCGGGAGAACCCCGAAGGGGGCCCGCAGCGTGCGCTGAACCCGGGCGACCTGACGTTCGCCGAGGTCGCGCGGCTGGCCGGTTACCGCACCGCCCTCATCGGCAAGTGGGGCTTCGGGCCCGAGCAGCCCGACCAGGACTCCCACCCGAACGTGCGCGGGTACGACGAGTTCTACGGCTACATCACCCACATCCACGCCCACCAGTACTGGCCGACGTACCTGTGGCACAACCGCGAGATGGTGGCCTTCGACGGGGCGACGTACAGCCCCGACTTCCTGCGCGACCGCGCGGTCAAGTTCATCAACGAGTCGGCCAAGGACGGCAAGCCGTTCCTGCTCCAGTTCGCCACGATCCTGCCCCACTCGCCGAGCGAGATCCCCGGCGATGCGGGCCAGTACGCCGACAAGCCCTGGACCAAGGCCAACCGCCGCCACGCCGCCCAGGTGACCCGGCTCGACGCCCACGTGGGCGACATCCTGCGGGCCCTGCGCCAGGCGGGCGTGGCCGACGACACCATCGTGATCTTCACGGCCGACAACGGCCCCCACCACGAGAAGGGCGTCGACCCGAACATCTTCAACTCCAACGGCCCCTACCGCGGCGTCAAGCGCCAGCTGTACGACGGCGGCATCCGCATCCCGATGATCGCCTACAACCCGTCGTTCAGCCCCAAGGTCGTCGAAGACCCGGTGGCGTTGTGGGACATCCTGCCGACGGTGGCCGACATCGCGGGCCTGCCCGCCCCCGCCCACCTCGACGGCCGCTCCTTCCGCGGCCTGCTGACCGGCGACCGCTACGCCGGCCACCCGTTCCTGATCTGGAACCGTCCACGGAAGATGCAGGCGATCCGGCGCGGCCACTGGAAGCTGATCCGCTTCGACCCGAACATCGCCGGCGCCGGCCCCGAGGGCCGCAACGAGCTCTACGACCTGCGCGGCGACCGGGGCGAACGCCACAACGTGGCCGACCGCCACCCGAAGCTGGTCGAGGAGCTCAACGCCCTGCTCGACGAGTCGATCGGCGCCGACCCGCGCCTCCCCTACGGCCTGTCGGCCCGCGAGGAGGCCGGCGGCGTGGTGGTCTCGCTCGCCAACGGCTCGTCCGGCCCGTGGACCAAGGTCCGCCTCTACCTCGACAAGGACGACGACAAGAGCGTCGGCCAGGAGCGCCTGGTCAAGGCCGAGTCGTTCGTGGCGACGTTCCCGAAGAAGGGCAGGGTCGCGCACGCCCGCTTCGTCGTGGACGGCGAGGAGATCCACTTCCGGACCAAGGTCCAGAAAGCCCCCTTCTGACATGCGGATCATCGAAGGCGCCGGCGTGTGGGCGGGCGCGGACGGCGACTGGACCGAGCAGCTCCGCACCCCCGACCTGTCGGTGGGCACCTACTGCATCCCGGCGGGCGGCGTCGACGACCAGAGCCCTCACACCGAAGACGAGATCTACGTCGTGACGACGGGCCGCGCCCGCATCGTGACCCCGACGGGCGAGGCGGAGGTCGGCCCGGGCGCGGTCATCTTCGTCCCGGCCGGCGAAGACCACCGCTTCACCGACGTGACCGAAGACCTGACCCTCCTGGTGGTGTTCGGCCCGGCCTACGGCTCCCGCGGCTCGTCCGCCGGATGACCCGCCCGCCGCTCGCTGCGGCGCCGACCGGCGAGGTCGAGGTCCCGGAGGCGGTACGAGCCCTCGCCGCGGGCGCGACGGTCACCCCGGTCTGGCGCAACCGGCTTGGCGGCCTCACCTTCCACGTCGGTGACCACTACGTGAAGTGGGCCCCGGCCGGCGTTTCCGGGCTCGACCTCCGGGCCGAGGCGGAGCGTCTCTCGTGGGCGTCGCGGTGGGTGAGCGTGCCCCGTGTCGTCGGCCAGGGTGCTGACGCTCAGGGATCGTGGCTGGTCACCGAGGCGCTGCCCGGCCTGTCTCCCGTCGATCCCCGGCGGCCCGTCCCGCCGGAGGTCGCCGCCGCGGCCGTCGGCCAGGGCCTGAGAACGCTCCACGACACACTCCCCGTGGCGGAGTGCCCGTTCGACTGGGGCGTCTCCACCCGCCTCGCCAGGGTCACCGAGGAGAACCGCTCCCTGCCCTCCAGCCCGCCCGAGATCGACCGGCTGGTCGTCTGTCACGGGGACCCGTGCGTGCCCAACACCCTGATCGGCGCCGACGGCTCGTTCACCGGCCACGTGGACCTGGGCTCGCTCGGGGTGGCCGACCGATGGGCCGATCTCGCCGTGGCGGCGTGGAGCATGGATTGGAACTTCGGCCCCGGCCATGACGGGCTCGTCTACGAGGCCTACGGGGTCATCCCCGACCCGGAGCGGGTCGCGTACTACCGGCTTCTCTGGGATCTCCCAACTCTATAAGTAAACTTTCCTATTGACAGTGTGGATGACACGGGTGTTACATCCTCTTAATTTAAGCCGTAAAGCGCACCCGGAGGACTCCCATGCGCCGACCGATGCTGCTCCTCGCCCTGTTAACCGCAGTCGCCACGCTCGTCAGCGGGCTGGTGGCCATGCCGCAGGCCCAGGCCGCCATCGGGCCTGTGACCTGGTCTGATGAGTTCAACGCCCCGGCGGGCACGTCGATCGACGGGTCCAAGTGGAAGTTCGACATCGGCGGCGGCGGCTGGGGCAACAACGAGCAGCAGTACTACACGAACTCGACTCGCAACGTTTACCACGACGGCGCGGGCAACCTCGCGATCACGGCCCGGCGGGAGAACCCGTCGAACCTCCAGTGTCACTACGGGACCTGCCAGTACACCTCCGGCCGCATCCTGACGGCCGACCGGTTCACGCAGGCGTACGGCCGGTTCGAGGCGCGGATCAAGATCCCCAGGGGGCAGGGCATCTGGCCGGCGTTCTGGATGCTGGGCGGCGGCACGTGGCCCAACGGCGGCGAGATCGACATCATGGAGAACGTGGGCAACCAGCCCAACACGGTCTACGGCACCGTCCACGGGCCGGGTTACTCCGGCGGCACCGCGGTCGGCGGGAACCGCTCGATCGGGGCTCCGCTCGCCGACGCCTTCCACACCTACCGCGTCGACTGGTCGCCCAACCTGATCATCTGGTACCTCGACGGCTCGGAGTACTTCCGCGTCACGCCCTCCAGCCTGCGCGGCAACGCCTGGGTGTTCGACCACCCGTTCTTCATGATCCTGAACGTGGCGGTCGGCGGTTACTGGCCGGGCTACCCCGACGGCACCACCCAGTTCCCGCAGACGATGCTGATCGACTACGTCCGCGTCTCGGCCTGGCAGCCCGACGGCGGGGGCGGCACCGGCGCCAACCTGCGGTCGGCCCTGAACAGCAAGTGCATCGACATCCCCGCCGCCAACCCGGTCGACGCCGCCAGGCTCCAGATGTACGACTGCAACGGCACCGCCGCCCAGCAGTGGTCGATCAACGCCGACGGCACGGTCCGCGCGATGGGCAAGTGCATGGACGCCGCCGCGGCCGGCACCGCGAACGGCACCCCGATCCAGCTCTACACCTGCAACGGCACCGCCGCCCAGCGGTTCACCCTGTCGGGCGCGGGTGACCTGGTGAACGTCGCCGCCAACAGATGCGTCGACATCGTCGGCCGCAACACCGCCAACGGAGCACAGCTCCAGCTGTGGGACTGCACGGGCGCCTCCAACCAGAAGTGGTCACGCTCGTAACGTCCACCCAGAAAAAGAAAAGGGCGCCCGCGATCCGGGCGCCCTTTTCTTCGCCCCGATCGAACAACAGGGGTCGGGTGGCCGGCCAGGCGGAGCCGTAACGGAAGAAGGGTGTTTCGAGCGAAGCGAGCGGCCTTCCGAGCGGAGCGAGGCCTGTCCGGGGAGGGCGAGGGGCGGAGCCCTTCGCGCGGGAGCGGCAGCGACCCCGGAGCGCAGCGACGCCGGGACCGCGAAGCGGGCCGGGGGGAGCGTGAGGGGGCGGAGCCCCCTGACAGCGGGGGGCTCGGGGGGTCGTCCCCCCGGGGACTGAGCGTCCCCCCGTTGACCTGGGTATATGTTCGGATTATGTATGACGACGGACTGGTGATCTGCACGGACACCGAGCTGATCATCAGGACGTACTACCTCTGGGGTGGTGACAAGAGCATCTCCCTGCGGGCCATCCGGGCGGTCAACGCGGTTCCGCTGCCCAACGGGAGCCGGCGGTTGTGGGGTACCGGCGACTTCGTGCACTGGTACAACCTCGACCGGGACCGCCCCCGCCGCCGGATGGCCCTGTGGATCGACGTGGGCGCGCGGATCGTGCCGTCGATCACGCCCCGGGATCCGGGGCGGTTGATCACTGAGCTGGCGTCGAGAGGGATTCGCACGAATCGGGCTGGGATGGTGCAGCGTGGTCAGGGCTGGATGCGGCTGGCCTGACGCGCCGGCCCGTCGCGAGGTCGACCACGGTGCCGTGGCGGCTGGTCGCGGCGTGGGCGGCGGCGTACAGGATCAGGACGTTCATGAGCTTCAGGAACAGCAGCATGCCCACCGCGCCGGCCACCACCGTGTAGGCCGGGTTCGACGAGCTCAGGTTGAAGTAGAGCTGCCCGGCGGTCTTGAGCACCTCCAGCCCCACCGTGATGATCAGGGCGGGGCCGATCACGCGGCGCGGCGACAGGCGCAGTCTCGGCGCCAGTGTCAGCAGCGCGGCCGACAGCAGCAGGTTGACCGCGAAGCCCAGGCCGAACGCGGCGGCCTGGAGGGCGAACCGGGCGACCGGGGCGTCGGGGCCGACGGTGTGGCCGGTCACCCACAGCAGCGCCGACTGCGCGCCGAACGACAGTGCCAGCGACGCCGCGAGCAGCAGGCCCAGCGCCGCCAGCACGCCCAGGTCGATGAGCCAGCGAGTGAGGAAGCGGCCGGGGTATTCGTTGAGGCCCCACACCGCGCGGCTGGACGACCGCATCGAGTCGACCCAGAACAGGCCGGTCAGCGGGAGGCCGAACAGGGCGATCCAGCCGGCCGTGTCGCGGGCGTCGCGCAGGGCCGCGACGTCGAGGCGGGGGAAGGTGTCGGCCAGGTAGTCGGCGACCTGGGCCAGCGCGCCGGGGGTGTCCCAGACGTGGCCCATGATCACGAAGGCGAGCAGGCCGAGCGCGAAGATCGCGAAGAAGGCGTAGTAGGTCATGCCCGCCGAGAGGCGGCCGCCGTCGGCCTGGTCGAACCGCAGGACCGCGCGGACGTGGTGGTCGATCCAGGGACGGCGCAGGCGGAGATCGCTCCATCGACTCACCCGCATGGCCCCTTATTACCCGAGACGCGCTGTTTCAGACGGTGCCGCCACTGCGCCAGTAGACCCCGTCCTCCCTGGACAAGAGGTCATTATCGATGAGGTAGCGGCGCAGGGCGGCGTAGTCGTCGAAGAAACCGACGAGGACCTCGTTGACCTCCTTCTCGGAGTAGCGCACCCCGATCTCGAACGACTGGGCGACACGGTCGAGGACCGCCAGGCGCACCGCGTGTTTGGCGGGCATCTGCACCAGGCGGCCCCCGACCAGGAACCTTTGGATCACTTCTTCGCTGATCTCGGCACTCATGCCTCGATCGTAGGGCGGCTCCCGGTTACCAGAGGAACTGCGGCGGGATGCGGAACCGCCGGACCGGGGCCGTCACCGTCCGGACCACGACCGGCACGTACACCTCCCGCTCGTAGCAGCCGCGGGCGTACTTGCAGGCCTCGTTGTAGCCGTTCTCGACGTTCAGCGCGGTGCCCCAGTTGTCCCAGGCCCGGTCGCGGGCGCGGGCCCGGGCCTGGGCGGCCAGCGCGCGTTCCCGGTCCTTCTGGGCCTGGATCATCTTGAGGCGGTTCTGGTAGAGCCGCTCGGCCTCGATGTCGACCTTCATGCCGGGTTTGGCGTGCCCCATGACGGCCTCGTCGATCGTGATGTCCTGTCTCCTGGCCTGGATGCGGTTGTCCGCCTCTCTGATCGCCTTCTTCGCCGCGTTCTTGGCCGGGCCGTTGGCCAGCACCTTGCCGAAGGGCACGAGCCCGGCCGCGCCCACGGCGCAGTCGACCTTCTTGCCCTCCTTGCACGACTTCACCGTGTCGATGACGCCGGTCACGGTGGAGACCGCGCCGAGCACCGCCGCGAACGGCTGGCCGCCGGGGATCACCGCGGCGGCCATCGCCGCGTACCCGGTGACCGCGGAGATCTTGCCGGAGTGCTCCCAGAGGAACTTCCCGGCGCCCTTGACCACGTTGACCTGGTGGTTGATCGCCGTGACGGCGACCGCCTTGGCGACGTTGGTGACCTTGTCCATCCAGGCCGGCTTCTTGATCCCGAACAGCAGGCCGTCGGGGTCGGTGAAGGTGAGCGGGTTGCCGTTGGAGTAGCTGTAGCCGTGCATCTGCTGCGGGTCGAGCGGGTCGATCACCGGGTCGACGCTGATGAAGGCGCCGAGCAGCGGGTCGTAGTCACGGGCCCCGATGTTGACCAGGCCCGTGGGATCGTTCGTGCCGCCGACGAAGCCCTTCTCCCCCGCCCAGAAGGCGGGATTGCCGCCGCGCTGGGCGCCGAAGGGGAGGCTGCGCTTGCGGGTGGCCGACAGGTCCGCGGCCTTGATCATCGCCTCGGCCGTGTTGTGGTGGTCCTGGGCCAGCCAGGCCAGGCCGGTGAGCCCGGTCCCGGTCCGCACCGCGACGGTGTCGTCGCCCTGCGTGTAGTAGCGGGTGCCGGTCACCGTGGCGCCGACCGCCTTCACCTCCTGGCCGTGGGGCAGGTAGGCGGTGATCGCGCCGGGCTCCTTGCGGATCAGGCGGGCGCCCTCGGTGTCGTACAGGTAGGAGGTGGTCTGGCCGTTCTGGACGGTGGTGGCCAGGTCGCCCTCGGCGTCCCAGGTGAGGGTGGTGGCGGCGCCGTCGACGGTCCGGCTGTTCATGTTGCCGGCCTGGTCGTAGCCGTAGGCGTCGGAGCCGCCGGTGGACTTGTCGACCCGGGTGACGGCGTGCGGCTTGGAGCCGGCGGCGCCGCCCTGGGCGGGCTGGACGAAGTCGCGGATCGTCGTGGTGGTGGCGGTGCGCCAGGTCTCGGTGTCCCGGCTGCCGGTGGTCGTGTAGGCGTAGCTGTGCCAGTAGGGCGCCGGGCCGCCGAGCGTGCCGGCCGAGCGGGCGGCCGGATTGCAGTCGCCGTTGGCCGGGGTCCAGGCCTCGGTCATGCGGCGCAGGTGGTCGGTGGTGAAGCACTGGTGGTCGGCCTGCTGGCCGCCGTTGGGCCGGTCGCTGACCTTGGTGACCGAGCCCATCTGGTCGTACTCGTAGTTGAAGTTGACCGTCTGGTTCTTCAGCTCCGGCGTGGTCGAGCTGGTCACCAGGCGGCCGGTGGGCTCGTCGTAGGTGTCGGTCTGCCAGACCCGCTTGTCGTCCTGACCGAGGATGCGCTGGATGCGCCCGCCGATCTGGTTGTAGACGGTGTCGTTGACGTAGATCTGCACGCCGCTCTTGATGTACGACTGCTTGCCGACCGCGTTGTAGCCGTACTCCAGCTTCTCCTCGGGCAGGTTGCCGACGGCCGGCAGGGTCAGCGTGGCGGGCTGGCCGTCCTGCTTGTAGGTGGTCTTGTACTCGTACGTCTTCGCCAGCGCGCCCGTCTCGGCGGGCAGGGTGACCGTCATGCCGGTCGCGTAGCCGCCGGCGTCGTAGCCGCTGATCAGGGTCGGGTACTTGGCGGTCCCGTTGTACCTGATCGAGCCGGCGGGCTTGCCGAGGCCGCCGGGGGCGGTGTCGTACAGCCACTCCGAGCGCAGCGGGCCCGTCGCCGAGTCCTCGCGCAGCGTGGTCTTTCGGCCCAGCGGGTCGTAGGTGTACACGAGCACGACGCCCCGCGCGTCCTTGACGCTGGTGAGCTGCCCGGTCGTGTCGAAGGTCTGCTCGCTGACGCCCTTGTCGGGGTCCTCGATCTTGATCTTGTTGCCGCGGACGTCGTAGGTGGTGCGCCAGGCGTTCCCGGCCTGGTCGACGATGGTCGCCAGGTCGCCCCTGTCGGTGTAGGTGTACAGCGTCCGGTCGTAGGTGGCGGCCGTGAACGAGTGGAACTGGCGCAGTTCGACGGTCCGGCCCCGGGCGTCCTGGACGGTCTCCGTCTTGGTCCCGCCGATCGGCGGCGTGACGATCGTGCCGGTCCCGGTGTAGGCCGTCGTGGTCGCCCACTTGGCCACGCCGTAGGCCTTGAACTCGGCCTTGGTGACCCGGCCCGCGCCGTCGTAGGTGTTGGCGGTGACCGACGGGATCGCCTTGGTCGGCACCGCGATGGCCTCACCCGGCCCGGCGGTGTCGTGGTAGTAGGGCTCGGAGGTCCATTCGACCAGGCCGCGCGAGTCGTAGACGGTGTCGGCGATGACCCGGCCGCCGCCGACCGCCTGGCTCTGCGCCTGGCGCTGGCGCAGCAGCGCGTCGAACAGCACGGTCGAGGTCTGGTAGCGCCCGGTGCCGTCGGGGAGCAGCTTCTTCGTGGTGGTGACCGACGGCGCGTTGTTGCGCACCTTGTAGGCGTACAGGATGTTGGCGGCCTCGCTCCTGGCCCGGCCCGGCAGCCAGACCTTGGTCAGCCGGCCCGCGCCGTCGTACTCGAGCTCGGTCTTGCGCCCGCCCGCGTCGGTGACGGTCGTCGGCACCTGCCAGGCCGCCTCCATCAGCGAGGAGGCCGTGTGGTTCAGCGCGTTGGTGGTCTTCAGCTCGGTGACCGGGCCGGCCTTGTCCGGGATGTACTGGGTCTTGGTCGTCCGGTTCAGGGAGTCGGTGGCCGAGGTCGCGCGCCCGTTGGCGTCGTAGGTCGTGGTGGTGACGGCGAACCACTGCGGGGTGGCGCCGTTCCAGCCCTTGAGCTCCTCCTCCTTGACGACCAGGCCGCGGGTCGGCGCGGTGCCGAGCGGCTTGGCGGGGTCGTCGTAGTAGTTGCGCTCCTGCATGATCACGTCGCCGGGGATCGCCGGGGTGGCGGAGCAGGCGACGCCGTACTGGTCGGTCTGCAGCACCTTGTCCTTGATCCACAGGGTGCCGTTGTGGACGTAGGACGTCCTGGTGCACTGGTCGTCCGCGGGGGTGGACTCGTCGCCGAGGTCGCTGACCTCGGTCGGCAGGTTCTCGGCGTTGACCTTGGTCAGCACCTTCGACCACTGGGTCCCGCCGTCGGCGAGCCGGGTGCGGGTGAGCTGCACCGGCGTGTGCACCATGTACGCCTTGAGCGACCCCGACGCGCCGGTCTGGGTGAAGCCGGGCTCGGTGAGCTTCCCGGTGATCCACTGGCCGCCGACGCCGTCGAAGGTGGTCTGCTCGCGCAGCTGGCCCTGGTAGGCGTCGTGGTCCTCGATGCGCTTGGAGTGGGGGTCGCCGGTGCCGTCGAGGCTGTCCTTCACCCAGACGTCACGGGTCTTGTCGTCGGGCTGTCTGTCGCCGTCCATGCCGCGGAAGTAGCGGTACTCGGTGACCGCCTGCGGCCCGGTCTCCAGGCCGACCCTGACCCGGACGTGGCCGTAGCCGCGCCACTGGCCCCAGGTGCGCTTCTTCTCCTCGACGAGCTCGCTGTCGTCGTACTTCCACATCGGGGTGTCGAGGTAGTCGTAGTTGGTCTGCTCGTGGGTGAAGCCGCCGCCGTTGTCGTACAGGTCGATGCGCTTGACCACGTACTTGTTGAACCAGTCGAGCGTCGGATCGGTGCCGTCCTGGGTGGCCCACTGCGGGAAGCAGCGTTTGCCGTTGGAGTGGACCGCCGGCAGGGAGGCGCGGGTGCAGTCGCCCGGCAGGTAGGTGACGCCGATCTGGGCGCCGGTCTCGGTGGTGATCGACACGACGCGGAAGCGGTTGAGGGCGGTCCGGCCGTCGTCGGCGCCGTCGACCCGGTTGGGGAACGGGTCGGCGCCGGGCGAGAAGGTCACCGGCGGGTCGGTGACCGTCGTGCCGCCCTTGATGCCCGAACCCGAGTGTGTGATCGAGTCGAGCCACATGGGCACGCCCTCGTTCTGGCTCACCCCGGCGTTGAGCCACGAGTGCTTCAGCGTCCACGACTCCACGGTGCGGAAGCCGCTGCCGTCGCGCACCTGGGCGCGCACCGCCGCGAGCCGCTTCTGCGTCCAGAAGGTGGGCGACATCTGCTCGGTGCACTTGTCGCGGCAGTACTGGTCCCACGGCACGTCCGGCCACGACGCCGCGACCGCCTTGCCGCCCGAGTCGAAGCAGGTCGCGCCGGGCAGGCAGCGGTCGGCGACCTCGAACGCGATCCGCGCGGAGGCGGTCGGCTGGTCGGTGCGGGTGCCGTAGTCGATGGTGGTCAGGTAGCCGCCGCGGTCGTAGGTCTGGCGCTTGTCGGCGTCGAACTCGCGGCCGTAGGCGCCGGTCTCCTTGCCGTAGTTCAGCGTCATCGTGTTGCCGTGCGAGTCGACGACGTGGTCGAGGTTCCAGCGCCAGGCCTGGGTCTCGCGGCTGCCGGCGAAGTCGCCGGACTCGTAGCCGGGGTCGCCGGGGTGGTTGCCGTACACCTGGGTGGTCCAGGCCGAGTCGGTGCGGCGCCCGAAGAAGTACTGGGTGCCGTCGATCGTGGTGACCTTCCAGTGCTCACCGTTGTAGACGCCGTTGGAGGCGTCCGGCAGCAGTTCGACGCGGGAGCCGTCGTCGCCGGTGCCCTTCCACTTGCCGCCGCCCAGGTCGATCAGCTCGGTCGAGCTGCCGTTGAGGCTCATGGTGGCGTTGGGCTTCCACCAGCACTGGTCGCCGGTCTTCTTGTCCTTGTTGTTGGGGTCCTTCCCGCCGACCGCCTTGGTGTCGTCGAGACAACTCTTGTACGTCCGCTCGATGAACCCGGTCCACATGTCCCAGCCGTCGCCGACCCACGACCCCTGCCCGTTCTGGCCCGAGGTCTTGCCGTCGACCGCCTGCGACGAGTAGGAGAAGGCCAGCGAGGGCGCCGGGCCGCCCACCGCGGACGGGCTCTTGATCGGGTACTTCCAGGAGAACGCGCCCGTCTGCTGCGACACCTGCCACGTCGAGGCCGGGGTCAGCGACGTCGCCTTGTAGTCGCCGTTCGGCCCCGCCGGGGCGGCCGCGGCGGCCAGCAACTGGGGCGCGCCGTCCGCCGGGAGGGCGACGTCGGCCGTGAGGGTCCGCGTCGCGGCGTCGTTCTTCGCGTCGACGGGGACGGCGGCGTCCAGGCCGCAGCCCTTCGCGCCGGGGGTGGTCAGGGCGCAGGCCGGGAGCCGGACGAGCCGCAGGCGGCTGGCCCAGTCGCCGCCGAAGGCGCCCGCGAACTTGGAGTAGTCGAGGTTGACGCCGACCGTGCCGGCCGACCGCCGGCCGTCGCTGCGCGCCACCGACATCATGACGCCGCTGATCCCGGCGGTCTCGGCGGCGGCCCGGCCGTACACCCGGACCCCGACCCTGCCCACCGAGGCCGCCGCGGCGACCGTGACGGGCTGGCCGGCGACGGCACGCGCGCCGGGGGTGATCTGCGCGGCGGTGTCGGCCGGCCAGGTGATCGTGAAGGGTTCCTTGACCCGGGGCGGCTGGGCCGTCTCGACGACGGTGCGCCGCGTCTCGTCCTCGACGGGGACGGGGGTGACGTCGACCGGGACCGGGGGCTCCCAGTCGGCGAGGGCGTTGGCCGTCCCCCCGCTGACGATTCCGGCCCCCGACAGTACGAGGGCGATCAGTAACGCGGCCGGTTTCCTCATCCCTTGGCTCCGTCCGTGACGATCTCACTCTGGGTCAGTGCCTTCTGGAAGGCGCCGACCCTGTCGACGGCGCCGGTCCAGTACTGCGTGAGGGCGCCGGCGTCCTTGGCCCGGCCGACCGACCAGCCCTGGGTCGCCGACCACGTCGAGGTGAAGGGCACCTGGTCGGCCTCCTCCCAGTTCAGGCCGTTGACGTAGATCCGCAGGCGGGTGCCGTCGTAGACGCCGGCCAGGTGGGTCCAGCCGGTGCCGACCGACTCGGTGGAGCAGGCCCTGGTCTCGGCGCCGCCGTCGGCGGCGTACATGGAGAAGCACCAGCCCTCGGCGCGGTAGCCGAGCCGGAAGCCCGAGCCGGTCGCGCCGTGGGAGGAGACGGCGGTCATCGGGCCGCTCACGGTGGTGGAGTTCAGCTTCACCAGGGCGGTCACCGTGAAGGGTGTCCTGGTGTCGACGACCGGCTGGGTGGTGGCCCAGGCCGAGGCGCCGTCGAGGGCCAGCGCGTAGCCGCCGCTCCTCCCGGCGGTGCGGGCGGCCGGACCGGCCTTGCTGTCGAGCGTGGTCCCGGCCGGGTCGGAGGCGGCGGTGGTGCCGGACGCCTCGTTGAAGCCCCACCCGATCGCCTTGGCCGGGACGGGGCGGACCAGGAACTCGTAGGTGAACGGGCTGCCGGCGACGTTGCCGGCCGCGTCGGCGGCGCGGGCGGTGAGCAGGTTGACCCCGTCGCGGTCGGGGGTGAGCGGGCCGGTCCACACGTCGCCGGTGGTGTTCACCCAGCCCTTGTTCACGCCGTTGAGGGTCAGCTCGAAGCGGTTCGCGCCGGACGCGGAGATCGCGAACGTGCCCGCCTGGCCGGCCGCGCCGTTCCAGGTGCCGGCGCTCGCGGGCGGATACTCGGCCGAGGTCACGCTGACGTTCGCGGGCGCGGTGGTGTCGACGGTGAAGTCGAACCAGCCGCCCCAGCCGCCGCAGACATAGGCGTCACAACCCCGGACCCGCCAGGAGTAGGCCCCTTCGGGCAGCGCCGGCGTGACCTTCCACGCCGCGGCCTGGCCGGAGGCGCGGTTGGAGACCGCCGAGCCGGACGCCGCCTTGCGGCTCGCGCGGGCGCGGTCGTACACCTCGAACTCGACCCGGGCGAGGGTGCCGCCGTTGGGGTCGGCGGCGACGGCCGACAGCGTGGGCGTGCCCGAGCGCACCCAGGCGCAGGAGATGCCGCAGTCGGTGGTGATCTTCAGCGAGGTCGGCACCGACGGGGTGTGGTTGTAGGTGATGATCAGCGCCACCGAGCCCGGGATGAAGTTGCTCCACCCCATGTGGTCGCCCTCGTCCGACGAGATGAGCGCGAAGGTGGTCTGCGAGGCGCGGGCGTTGGCCTGGCTCTGCATCCGGCCTTCCAGCACCTTGGCGCTGCCGTCGTCGTAGACCTTCCTCTGGTCGCCCGAGGGGCAGCTCGACTCGTTGGCGTCGAACTTCTCGGTGCCGATGGTCTGCACGTTGCCGCTGCTGGTGCTGTTCCAGGTCGCGGTGTTCATGGCGGAGATGTTGTTGCGGAACAGCAGGTTGGTGTTGGCGCCCGCGCAGTCGGCGACGTGGTCGGCGGTCACCGCGAACTCGGCGGCCTGGATCGTGGCGCCGGCGAGCTGGGCGGTGTCGAACCGCATGTAGGCCCGCCACTTGCACGAGGTGTTCCACTGGCGGCCGACACGCAGCTCGCTGCGGTAGCTGGTGTAGAAGCTGGTGCCGGGCGAGCAGCTGTTCGTGTGGGTCCAGTTGCCGCCCATGCTGGGCTTGCTGAACGCCGGGTCGATGTAGATGGGGAAGGTGGCGTCGGGCGCGGTCAGCAGGGCCTGGTCGGGCACGACGACGAGCTCGTGCGCGGACACCTCGACGTCCATCTCGGCGGTGCGGCCGGGCGCGGTGTCGGCGCCCTCGTCACCCGCGCCGTCGGCGTCCCACATGAGCGCCGAGCCCGACGCGAACAGAACGTTCCCGGCGGCGTCGACGACCTCCAGGGCCGACTCGTTCTCGCGGATCGACGCCCCGCCGGACGCCTCGATCGGGAAGGCGATGCGGGCGAGCTCGGAGTTGGCGGCGGCCGTCGGCGTGTTCACCACGAGGTACTGCGAGAACCCGTCGGGTTCGGCCCGCAACTGCAGGTCGACGCCGGGCAGCACATCGGCGTAGGTCGCGGTGTCGCCGTTCAGGGAGGGCGTGGGAAGGTTCCACGGCGACTTGATCCGGACGGAGGCCGCGCCCTCGGTGAGGGTCACCATGGGGTCGGCGCCGCCGGTGGAGAAGCGCACGTCTGCCGAGGTCGCGACCGGAGTCACGCCGCCCGACAGACGCAGGTCGGTGTTCACGTCGGTCCAGACGCCGTTCTTGACGACCTGGGTCGGGAAGAGGGAGGTGACGGACTCCAGCGTGCCGTCGGGCTGGGCGAAGACCTGGCTGGTCTCGGTGCGTTCCGAGAGCACCTCGACCTCGGTGCCGCACTGGGCGGCCATGCCGGCGGCGCCGTCGGGGTCGTCGGCGGCCGGGACGCACGTCGGGGCGGTCGGGATCGGCACGGGCACGGCCGCCGCCGGAGCGGGGAGGGCCACGAGCGTGGAAAGGGAGAGAAGGACGGCCAAGGAGGCCGCCCGGGAACGGGACACCACGATGTCTCCTCAGGTATGGCTGGGGCTGAGGCACACCATGAGGCAGCTGCGTATTTTTGCCGTATAGGCGATGTGAGCGGCGTATATAGCCCTGTTGAGTTTCGTGGGATATATGGCTCTTGAACCAGATCCGATAATGAATAAGGCACATATAACGATCGACCGGTAAGGTGCATCTCACTCCCGGAGATCACCCCCGAAGGTGGCGATGAGGCTTCGCGTTCTCGGTCCCCTCGACATCACGATCGACGGCGCGCAGGTGCCGCTGCGGTCGGAGAAGCAACGGCTGCTGCTGGCCGTGCTGATCGGCAACGCCAACGCTCCCACGGCGGGTTCCCGCCTGATCGGGGCGCTCTGGGAGGAACCGCCGGCCTCGGCCCACGAGAATCTCCGCCTGTACGTCTACCACCTGCGCAAAGCCCTGGGCGACCGCGACCGGATGGTCCGCCACCCGTCCGGCTACGCCCTGGCGGTCGGCCCCGGCGAACTCGACGCGGCCGACTTCGAGGCCCTCACGGCCGAGGGCGCGCGGGCGATGAACGGCGGCGACCCCGCCACCGGGCGGCGGCTGCTGGCCAGGGCCCTGGAGATGTGGCGCGGCCCGGCCTACGGCGACCTCGCCGACCACCCCGCGATCTGGCCCGCCGCAACCCGCCTGGAAGAGGCCCGGTTACGGGCGGCCGAATTGCGGATCACCGCGGACCTGGCGCTGGGCCGCCACGAGGACCTCATCGGCGAGCTGACCGGCCTGGTGGCCGAACACCCGACCCGCGAGCGGCTGCGGGCCCATCTGATGCTGGCCCTCCACCGGGCCGGGCGGCGGGCCGAGGCGCTGGAGACCTTCCGCGAGGGGCGGCGCGTCCTCATCGGCGAGCTCGGGCTCGAACCCGGAGCCGAACTGCGGGCGCTGCACGAGGAGATCCTGCGCGGCGACTCCGGCACGTCCGCGCCGCGCCCGGCCGAGCCCAAGGCCGGGCCGACCCTGTTCCCCACCCCCGCGCAGCTCCCCCACGACGTCGCCGACTTCGTCGGCCGGGCCGAGGAGCTCACCGAGCTCGACCGGCTGCTCGACCTGCGGCAGAGCCAGGGCGTGCCGGCCTTCCTCGGGCTCACCGGCATGGGCGGCGTCGGCAAGACCGGCCTGGCCGTCCACTGGGCCCACCGGGTCTCCGGCCGCTTCGCCGACGGACAGCTCTACGTCGACCTGCGCGGCTACGCGGAGGACGCCGAGCCGCTGGCGCCCCGGCAGGTGGTCGACCGGTTCCTGCGGGCGCTCGGCGTGCCGGGCAGCCGCATCCCCGACGACGTCGACGAGCGGGCCGGGCTGCTGCGCAGCGTGTTGTCGCGGCGGCGGGTGCTGCTGGTGCTCGACAACGCCCGCGACGCCGGGCAGGTCCGGCCGCTGCTGCCCGGCTCCCCCGGGTGCGCGGTCATGGTGACCAGCCGCGACGGCCTCGACGGGCTGGTGGCGCAGGAACGCGCCGACATCCTCCAGGTCGGCACCCTCGGCGACCTGGAGGGCGTGGCCGTGCTGGCGGGCCTGGCCGGGGGCGCGGTCGACCCGGCCGACCCCGAACTGGCCCGGCTGAGCGAGTTGTGCGGCGGGTTGCCGCTGGCGCTGCGCATCGCCGGGGCCCGGCTGGCCGGGCGCACCCGCCTCACCGCGGGTGTGCTGGCCGGTCACCTGGCCGACGAGCGCAACCGGCTCAGCGAGCTCAGCCACGGCGGGGTGCGGGTGCGGGCCAACTTCGGGCTCAGCTACCGCGACCTCGACCCGGCGGCGGCGACGCTGTTCCGGCGGCTGAGCCTGCTCGGGGTGCCCGACTTCGGCGAATGGGCCGGCGGGCCGCTGCTGGGCATCGGCCGCGAGCCGCTCGGGGAGCTGTTCGAGCAGCTCGTCGCGGCGCAGCTGCTCGAAGTCGTGGCGCAGGAGGGCGGGGGCGGGGTGCGCTACCGCTTCCACGACCTGGTCCGCCTGTTCGCCCGCGAACGAGCCATGGAGGAGGACGACGCCGCCGCCCGCGCCGAGGCGATGGGCCGCTCGCTCGCCCTCTGGTTGTCGCTGGCGCAGGAGGCCCACCGGCGCGAGTACGGCGGCGACTTCGCCGTGCTGCGCGGGAGCACGCCGCGCCGGGCGCCCGATCCGGCGCTGGCCGACGCGCTGCTGGGCGAGCCCATCGAGTGGCTGGCCGCCGAGCGGGCCGGGCTGGTGGCGGCCGTCTCGCAGGCCGCCGACCTGGGGCTGGCCTCGCTCGCCTGGGAGCTCGCGATGACGTGCGTGACGCTCTTCGAGGCGCGCAGCCTGTTCGACGACTGGCGGTCCACCCACGAGGTCGCGCTCGCCGCCGCCCGCGCCGCGGGCGACGCGCTCGGCGAGGCCGCGATGGTGTACGGCCTGGGCAGCCTGGCCCTGTTCCGGCAGGAGTACGCCACGGCGGCCGAACTGCTGGAGGACTCCGCGGCCCGGTTCGAGGCCCTCGGCGCCGACCACGGCGTGGGGCTGGCGCTGCGCAACCTGGCGCTGCTCGACCGCATCACCGGCACCCCCGAACGGGCCCACCACCGCTACAAGGAGGCGGCCGACCTGCTCAGCGAGGCCGGCGACCGGGCGGCCCAGGCCCACTCGGGCATCGGGATGGCCCAGATCCGGCTGGAGGAGGGCGTGTTCGCCGAGGCGGAGACGCTGCTGCGCGACGCGCTGCGCACCTTCGAGGACATCGGCAACCGGCGCGGCCAGGCGCAGGCGCTGTTCCGGCTCGGCGACGCCTACCTGCGCCGGGAACGCCCCGAACCGGCGCGCGACGCCTTCGCGCAGGCGCTGCCGCTGGTGCGCGCCATCGGCGACCTCGTCGGCGAGGCCTACCTGCTGCGCGGCCTCGGCCAGGCGCAGCTCGCCTCCGGGGAACGGGGGGCGGCCGAGACCTCGATGAAGGCCGCCGTCGCCGCCGCGCAACGGGTCGGCGACCAGTTCGCCGAGGCCAGCGCGTCTCTCGGACTCGGCTCCCTCTTCGAGTCCGGCGATGACCTCGGCGCGGCGGTCCCCCATCTCGAGCGAGCGGTGACGTTGTTCGCCGAGATGGGCAACACGACCTGGCGGGCCCGCGCAATGGACGCCCTCGCCGTCACCCTCCGCAGGATGGGCGACGAGGAGGCCGCGCGGGCCCTGTGGGAGACGGCTCACTCCCTGCTGCTCGGCCTCGACTCCCCCGAGGCCGCGAAGCTGGCGGCGAGGCTCGCGCCCCGCTCCGAGTAGACCGGTCCCGTCCGCCGTCCACCCACCGTCTGGTGGCCGGCGGAGGTCACTAGACGCATTCGCCGTTGCCCCAGTGCATGTTCTCCGGGCACAGGTCGACGATGACCTCGTTCCACGGCACCGCCGCGGCCGGCCCGGCGAGGCCGACCAGTGCGCCGACGGCCAGCGCGACGACGATGAGTCCGGCTTTCACACTCTTCTTCATGGTGATCCCCCGTCAGGATGGGACACCGTCCCGCGCAGGCCGGGTCAGTCGCTGGGACGTTCGTTGCCCCAGTGCATGTTCGGGTCGGGCGGGACGACGCAGTCGTCGGAGTCGACAGCGTAGTCGCACGGCGGAGGCGGCAGCGGCCCCGGCGCCGCGAGGGCCGGCGCCCCGAACACCCCGAGCGCGCCCACGGCCAGCGCGGCGACGAGCACGGCCTTCTGACTGGTCTTCAGCTTCACTCGGCGCCCCCATGAGAGGTCTCGTCGATGTCGTCGGCGCAGTACGGGTTGCCCCAGTGCATGTTGTCCCCGCATGCGATGGGGTCGTGGTTGTACTTGGTCGGGTCGGTCTTGATTCCGATGATGACGACCCCGCCGACCGGCTCGGCCGCGGCGGCGGGCGCGCTGAGTGCCCCCAGAGCCCCGACCGTCAGCGCGACGGCGGTCAGGGCCGCTTGTGCTCTTTCTCTCATCTGGTCCCCCGTCAGAGGTGAGAGGCCAGAGTGGCACGTTCGCGTATATGAGGCGTATATCCGCTGCTTACGGACGGTGGATCACGACCTCCACGCCCACCCCGAGGTCGCCGAGCGTGCGGGCGGCGTCGGCGAGCGACAGCCGGACCAGCGGGAACAGCCGCTCCGGCGGCACCGGGGTGACCGACAGCACGACGAAGACCACCCGGTCGGGGCGGGCCCCGCCCGCGAACCGGCCGCGGGCGGCGGACACCGCGGCGGTCACGACCGGGCCGAGGCCGGCGGCCGTGGTCACGTACACGAGGTCGCCGCGTGCGGTGAGCAGGTCGCCGAGGTCGCCGCCGGGCAGGGCGAGCAGGTCGGGGCGCAGGTTCCCGGCGTTGGCCGCGTAGACGCGGGGCGACTCCCCCGCGTGCCAGGCGGGCAGGCCGGGGTCGGCCGTGAAGAGCGGGCGGATCCGGTCGAGGGCGTCGGCCAGCCGGGCGGGGTCGAGCGCGGACCACTCGCCGTCGACCAGGGCCCAGCGGTCGTCCATCACCGCCTGGAGCCAGGCCGGGACGCGGGCTCCGCCGATGTCCGTCCGGCCGGCGTACATGCGGATGATCCCGGACCGGAGCGCGGCCACCCGCCGGCCGGCGGGCTGGAGGAGGGCACGCTGCAGCACGTAGGCGGCGTCGACCGACGGGCGGTAGCCGGAGACGCTGCCGACCTTGACGCGGAAGCGGTCGGCCCGCGCGTGGGCGGCGCGGCAGGCGGGCGGCACGACCACCGACCACCTCACGGCGTCGCCGTCGGGGCGGGTGTCGATGCGGGCGTCGAGCCGGGCGTCGAGTTCGGCCCGGGATAACGGGGGGCGGCAGCGGCTCATGGGTCGTCTCTCTTCTCGCGGGTGTCTTCAGTTGTGGAAATGTAATGCTGGAAATTACTGGAAGCAACTGGAATAGCTTGGCTTTCCCTGGGGGCGCTGTTAAGGTGCGGAAACGTGGATCTGGACGGGCTGGAAGCACAGATGGGGAAGCTGAGGAAAGCCATCCGGCAGGCGACGGCGGCCGGGCGGCACGCCGAGGCGCGGGCGCTGCGGGCCCGGCTGCGGGAGGCCGAGCGTCAGTGGGACGCCGAGGTCGAGCAGCCCGCGACCCAGCCTCCGCTGGTTCCGGTACGCGAACAGGTCCACCGGGCGCTGACCCTGCTCGGCGCCCCGACCGCCGCGAGGATGATCGTCGCGGTCGACGAGTCGTTCTTCGGCGGCCAGATGGCCAACACCCAGCTCACCAGCCTCCGGCGGGACGAGGAGAAGTCCTACCGGTCGGCGCCCGGCGCCCGGCCCTACTACCTGTGCGCGGCGCTGACCTCCGAACTGCTGTCCCCGGCCCGGGGTTTACTGGCGCTCAGCACGTGGGCGCTGCCGCAGCGGATCATCGGGCCGCTGAGCCCGCGCACCGACTTCCTGACCTCGGCCGTCCGGCTCGCCGAGCACCTGATGCGGCTCGACGACGCCTCGCCCGGCGCGTTCCGGCTGCTGGGGCAGTTCGCGCAGAACATCCCGGGCGCCGGCGACGGCTTCGGACCGGCCGATCCGGCCAAGGTGATCGCCGCGGCGGGGGCGGAGCTGGCCGTACACCAGGAGAGGGATCAGATGGACAGACGGGAGGCGGCCGCGCGGGCGGCAGATCGGCTGGGGCCGGTCGAGCAGCTCTTCGGTTCGGGGATCAAGTCGGTGAGGTCCGCGTGAACCGGCTCGACGCCATCCGGGGCACCACCCCGGGGCAGGACCACAACGCGCGCAGCATCGCGGCCCTGGCGGCGAACCCGGCGTGCGACCGGCGGGCGATCCTCGACGCGGCGGCGATCGACAAGCCCCGGCTGATGCGGCGGTTGCGGTTCGACGACCGGTGGGGCCAGTCGCCGTTCGCGATCCAGCGCAACCAGCAGTTCACCGACCTGGTGAAGGCCAACGGCGCGGCCCACCTGCTGCGGCTGCTGCGCACGCTGCTCGACCTGCCGATCGAGGAGGCCGGTTACGTCAACCTCGAAGACGCCGGGGGGAACGAGGGCCAGGTCGCGCGGCACGGGCACACCCGCCGGATCATCCGGCAGACCGCCGAGGGCCGGGGCCGGGCGACGATCCTCGACCGGCCGCTGCTGCGGCTCGACGTCGCGGGCGCCCAGGTCTACCTGGAGCCCGACGTCATCGCCTTCCAGCTCGGCGGCAGGTTCCACATCGTGGCGATCAAGTCGTTCGCGATCGTCGACGACCAGGCCGACACCCCGAAGGTGTCGGCGGCGGCGCGCGAGGCGGCGGTCTACGTCCACGCCCTGCGCGAGCTGGTCGGCCGCGACCTGGTCTCCCATGACGTGATCCTGGTCTGCCCGCGCGACTTCACCAACGAGCCGACGGCGACCACGGTCGACGTCCGCCACCAGCTCGTCACCCTCGCCCGCCAGCTCTCCCGGCTGACCAGGATCGAGGCGATCCTCGACCGGCTGCCCGAGAACCTGAGCCTCGACCTCGACGCGCTGTCCCCGGCCCAGATCGAGGCCGCCGTGTCCGCCATCCCGGCCCGCTACGCCCCGCAGTGCCTGTCGGCCTGCGAGTTGTCCCACCTGTGCCGCCGGGAGGCCCACGACCTGGGCCACCTCGACGCGCTGGGCCGGGTCGTCCGCGACGACCTGGGCGGCATCGAGTCGGTGCAGACCGCGCTGCGGGTCGCGACGCCGGGCGAGCCGGTGGCCGACGACCAGGCCGAGATCGCCGAGCGGCTCCGCCACGTCGCGCGCCTCTACGACGAGGCGGTCGCGTGAGCCTGCTCCACTCCTACGTGAAGGTGAAGGCGCGGGAGCGGGGGCGGGCGCTGCCGCGCGCCACCGTGCGCCACGTCCACCTGGCCGAGGCGCCGATGGTGTTCGTGCCGCTCCGGCTGGCCGGTGAGGCCGCCGCGCCGCTCGGCGCGATGGTCGGCACCGATCCCGCGCGGCCGACACTGCTCGTGGTGCCGCAGCCGCGCAACCGCGACCTGCGGTTCCAGTTCCTCGCCGACCTCGGAGCGGTGCTGCTGCCGTACATCGACCGGATCTCCCGGCAGGTCGAGACGGTCGAGGCGAGGACGCCGTTCGAGCGGTGCCTCGACGCGCCGCAGATCGTCGTGCCGAGCCCCGGCGGGGTGGAGTTCGCCGCCAAGCTGGGGCGTTCGTCGCGGTTCCGGCGCACGACCGGCCCCTACGCGGTCGACCCGGCGGTGCCGATGCTGGGCCGGTGGCTGACCTTCCTGGCCGAGCAGAGCGAGTTCGCCGGGTCGTCGCTGATGGTGGCGATGACCGACCTGCTGACCGCCCACTGGGTGACCGGGCAGAGCGCGGCCGAAGACGCCGACCTGGCCGCGCTGCTCGGCTGGATCGACCCGCCCGAGGGCCTGACCGGCCCCGAGGCGGCGGCGCTGGCCGACGATCCGCTGACCCCGCCCGCCGGGCCCGACACCCATCCCGAGTTCGACCGGCAGGAGCTCCAGAAGGCGATCGAGCACTACGACGCGACCGGTTCCGCCGCGCAGGTCGAGGAGGCGCTGCACGGCCAGCTGCGGCCGACGTGGGACCGGGTGTGGCAGGCGATCGGGCTGCTCGCGGCGCTGAAGGAGTCGCCCGGCGCGACCGCGCGCTGGGAGCGCGACCGTGTGCACGTCGCCCTCCACCGCGCCTGGATCGACGGCGGCGGCCTGCCGCAGGGCAAACGCGACAGCGCGGTCGCGGCGGCCAAGCGGCTGGCCCGGCTGGAGGCGGCGCAGCAGTCGTTCGAGGCGGCCCGCGCCTTCGACGACCCCCTCGTGATGGCCGAATACCGGGCCGACGGGGTGGCGTTCGCGGGCGAGGTGGTGGCCGTCGACCTGACCCGGCGCATCGTGCCGCCGGGCGGCAAGCGCGAGGTCCCGCGTCCCCTGGTGACGATCGAGACCTCCGATCCGGTACGCCTGGCGAAGGGCAAGAAGGTGCGCTCGCCCTCCCGTCCACGCCAGTCGGCGACCATCGCCGATCTCACCGAGACGACGGTCACCGTGCAGATCGACGACGGCATGGGGCGGGGCTCCCAGCCCGCCGAGGGCAGCGTGCCCGCGGTCGGGACCGTGATCTGCTACACCGAGCTCGACCCCGGCGAGTCGCGCCGCGCGCCCCTGCCCCCGCGCGAGGAGACACCGTGGACCCACGGCGGCCCGCCGCCGGAGTACGTGCCGACCGACGACGACGCAGCGGAGCCCTGGTCATGACCCCCGCCGAGGCCGCCAGGGCGGCCACCGAGACGATCCTGGCCGACTACACCAGCGCCGCCTCCCCGGGCCTGGTGGTCGACTCGCCCCCGGGCGCCGGGAAGACCACGCTGGTCGTCGAGACCACCGCCGCCATCGCCGCCAAGGGCGAGCGGCTGATGATCGTGGCCCAGACCAACGAGCAGGTCGACGACCTGGTCGACCGGCTCGCCCGCAGGTCGCCCGAGCTGACGATCGGGCGGCTGCACGCCGAGGGTTTCGACCCGCCCGAGCGGGTGCGCCGCCACGCCGCCGTCACCACCGGCAGCAAGATCGCCCAGGTCGACGCCTGCCAGGTCGTCACCGCCACCGCCGACAAGTGGGCCTACGTGGCCGACCGGAGCTGGAAGTGGGCGATCGTCGACGAGGCCTACCAGATGCGCTCCGACAAGCTCCTCGGCGTGGCGCGGCTGTTCGCCGACGGGCACGCGCTGTTCGTGGGCGACCCGGGCCAGCTCGACCCGTTCAGCGTCGTCGACAGCGAGCGGTGGACCGGCCTGAAGTGGGACCCGCTGCAGAGCGCCGTCGCGGTGACCCAGCGGCTCAACGGGCTGCGCACCCACCGGCTGCCGGTGTCGTGGCGGCTGCCCGCCAGCGCCGCGCCGATGGTGTCGGAGGCCTTCTACCCGGCGGGCGGCTTCACCGCCGGCACCGAGGAGGGCACCCGGCGGCTGGAGCTGACCGTGCCGGGCCTGCGCTCGTCGTTCGACCGTACGGTCGAGATGGCCGCCGCCACCGGGTGGGCGCTCTACGAGCTGCCGAACCGGCACACCGTCCGCACCGACCCGGAGGCCGCGCAGGCCTGCGCCGAGATCGCCCGGCGGCTGGTCCAGCGCGGCGCGGTCGCCCACGACGAGCACGGCTCCCACCCGGTGACGCCCGACCGGATCGCGATCGGCTGCGCCCACAACGACCAGGTCGCCGCGGTGAAGCTGGCCGGACCGCCCGAGGGCGTCACCGTCGACACGGCCAACCGGCTCCAGGGCCGCGAATACGACGTCACGATCGTGCTCCACCCGCTGTCGGGACGGCGCGACGCGACCGCGTTCCACCTGGAGTCGGGGCGGCTCTGCGTGCTGACCTCGCGGCACCGGCACGCCTGCGTCGTGGTGGCCCGCGCGGGCATCGCCGACCTGCTCGACCACCATCCGATGAGCCCGCGGGTGCAGCTCAACGTGCCGATCAAGTTCCCCGACGGGTGGGCCGCGAACCACGCGGTCCTGGCCCACCTGGAGAACTACCGGGCCTGAGCCAGCACGTCGCCGATCAGCGTCGCCGTCACCGGGATCTTGTACGCCGTCTCGGGGAACGCGGGCGTCCAGTCGAGCCGGGCCGCCCGCGCGAACAGCTCCTCCGACGGCGCGTGCCCGGTGAGGGCCGCCTCGACGCCGGGCAGCCGGAGCGGCACCGCCGCCACTCCCCCGACGGCCACCCCGGCGCGCACGATCACGCCGTCGCGCACGGTCAGGTGGGCGACGGCCTCGGCCAGCGGCCACTCGGCCGAGGCGCGGCCGGTGGCGCGCTTGTACCCGGCGCGTTCGCCGTCGATCGGGGGCGGCAGGACGACCGCGGTGAGCAGGTCGGACGGGTCGAGCAGGTGGTCGCGGGCGCCGTCGCCGTAGAGGCCGGCGACCGGCCGGCGCGGGCCGTCCTCGATCTCGGCGACGGCGTCGTAGGTGAGCAGCGCCATGGCCACCGACGAGGGGTGCGGCGCGACGCACGGGCCGACGTCGAGCACGACGGCGCGCTCGCCCGGGTTGCCGCGCGCCGGGCAGCCCTCGCCGCCGGTCTTCAGGCACTCGTAGTGCTCGTTGCGGTAGTAGCGGCAGCGGGTGCGCTGGAGCAGCACCCCGCCGAGCGTGGCGGCCCGCCTGATCTGCGGCGTCGCCAGCGCGCCGGCCGTCAGCGCGAGCGCGGGATAGGCGGCGGACAGGGCGGGGTCGGTCGCCAGGGTGTCGACGGTGACCATCGCCCCGATCCGGACGCCGCCCTCCTCGGTGGTCTCGATCGACCGGAGGCCCCGGTCGCGCAGATCGACGATCGGGCCGGTCGAGCGGCCCGACGCGCGGCGTTCCATCAGATCAGTGCCGCCGGCCCGGTATTCGGTCATCGGGGCATCCCTTCGAGCAGGCGGTCGGGGCGGATGGGCAGGTCGAGCGGGCGGAAGCCGGTCGCGTTGAAGACCGCGTTGCCCACCGAGGCGGCGACCGAGACGGTGCACACCTCGCCGAGCCCGACGCCGCCGCCCGGGACGTGGTCCCAGCCGTCCTCGTGGAAGTGGATGGTCATCTCGGGGGTGTCGTTGACGCCGGGCAGGCGGTAGTCCTCCAGGTTCGCCGACAGGACCACGCCGGTGCGCGGGTCGGTGATCCGCTCCTCGTAGAGGGCGTAGCCGATGCCCTGCACGATGCCGCCCTCGCACTGGTTGCGGGCGGCCGTCCGGTTGTAGATCGTGCCGGCGGCGATGCCGCCCCACACCCGCGTGACCCGCGTGTGGCCGAGCAGGGTGTCGACCTCCACCTCGGTGATGTGGACGGCCCCCGCCAATCCCCGGCCGACGCGCAGATGGTCCATCGAAACCGGGACCGCCGAACCGCGCCGGTCCTTGGGCCGTTCGCCGAGCACGGTCACGCCCTCGGCCGCGCCGACCGGCTTGCCGCCGAGGTGCGCGGCGAGTTTCCCGGCCGCGTCGCGGGCGGCCGGGCCGACCGAGGCGGTCGACCGGCTGCCGCCGGCGACCGGGCCGTGGGGCGCGTCGGAGTGGCCGACCTCGACGACGACGTCGGCGTCGGGGAAGACCTCCCTGACGGCGTTGCGGATGACGGTCCGGACGCCGGTGCCGATGTCCTGGGTGGCGGTCCGGGCGACGATCCGGCCGTCGCGCACCGTCAGTTCGATCTTGGTGTCGACGTCGGCGGTGTAGATCCAGTTGGCCGCGGCGGCCCCGACGCCCCGCCGGTAGCGGCCCGTCTGGGGCGTCGCGGGGCGGTCGCGCCACAGCGGGAGCTCGGCGGCGATCTCGTAGAGGGCGCGGCGGCGGCGGTTGCCGTCCCAGGTGCGGCGCAGCTTCAGCGGGTCGGCGCCGAGCCGGTGGGCGATCTCGTCGACGCCCTGCTCGACCGCCCACGCGAACGGCGGGCCGCCCGGTCCCCGGAAGGGGCTGGCCGGGGGCGCGTTGCCGATGACGTCGCGGTCGCGGAAGTGGCGGGGGCCCCGGCCGTACATGAGCAGGCCCAGGGTGGCGACCATGGAGCCGGTCGAGACGCCGCCGTGGCCGGAGACGTCGAGCGAGATCGCGGCCAGCCCGCCGGTGGGGGTACCGAGCATGCGCAGCTCCGAGCGGGTGCCGGGGCGGTAGCCGGTGTCGGTGAGCTCCTCGGCCCGCGACATCGCGACCCTGACCGGGCGGCCCAGCGTGCGGGAGAGCTCGACGGCGGCGACCACGTCGGTGCTGAGACCGAGCTTCGAGCCGAACCCGCCGCCGACGTGCTGGGCGACGACCTCGACCTTCGGCGGGTTCCAGCGTTTGGCGGCGGCCGCCTTGACGTGCGGCAGCGCCTGGGTGGAGACGTGGAGCGTCAGCCCGTCGGGCCGCCAGTCGGCCACCGAGGCGTGCGGTTCGAGCGCGGTGTGCGACTGACCGGAGGTGGTGAACGTGGCGGCGAAGTAGCCGGGCGCGTTCCGCTCCTCGGCGGCGTCGAGCCTTCGCCGGGCGGCGCGCCCGCGCCAAGCGGAGGCGTAACCCGACCGGACGTTGCCCCGCCACCGCCCGGGGAACCCGGCGCCTTCGGCACTGGAGGGCGCGGCCTTCTGGGCGGCGGCGTCGGCGAAGATCACCGGGGCGCCGTCGCGCCGGGCTTCCGCGGGATCGACGACCGAGGGCAGCGCCTCGTAGTCGACCGTCACCCGCTCGGCCAGTTCCCTGGCGAGGGCGGGTGTCTCCGCGGCCACGGCCGCGATCGGCTGACCGGTGTAGCGGACGACGTCGCCTTGCAGGAGGCGGACGAATCCCGCCACCGGACGACCGGCCGCGGAGGCCGGAGACGCTTCTTCGGACATCTCCGGAGATTTCACCGTGACTCGCGCGTGCGGGAGCCGCGAACGCACGATCACCCCGTGAAGCATGCCCGGGAGGGTCACGTCGACCGTGTACTCGGCCGTGCCGGCGACCTTGGCCGGGGCCTCCATCCGGGCGGGCACCGGCTCGCGGTCGTCGAACACGCCCGCGCAGGCCTGCCGGACGGCGGCGACGATGTTCTCGTAGGCCCCGCACCGGCACAGGTGGCCGGTCAGCGCGGCGGCGACCTCCTCGCGGGAGGGCGTGCCCTCGTGGTCCTTGCGCCACCGGTCGTGGAAGGCGACGGCCTCGGTCACGAAGCCCGGCGTGCAGAACCCGCACTGGAGCGCGTCGCACTCGACGAACGCCCGCTGGACGGGATGGTCACCACCGACCCCCTCGACGGTGGTGACCTCGGCGCCGTCCAGATGGGCGGCCGGCAGCAGGCAGGACACCTTCGGCTCGCCGTCGACGAGGATCGTGCAGGCCCCGCAGACCCCGGCGCCGCAGGCGACCTTGGTGCCGGTGGCCCCGAACACCGTCCGGATCACGTCGGCGGCGGTGTCGTCGGGACCGGGGTCGTGCTCGCGTGGACCGCCGTTGAACGTCAGGCGCATCGGAGGCTTCCCTTCGGCCGGTTATCCGGAGTGAATGTTCACTCCGCTTGGGATCGTACGTCAAGCAGCGCCCAAGTGGCCGCCTGCGCCGCCGCCAGATCCTCATCCGTGAGCGTCAGCCCCGTCCGCCGCGCCTTCACCAGCCCGACCAGCGCGCCGTAGACGAGCGCGACCAGCATCTGCGGGTCACCGGCCCGGATCTCCCCCGCCTTCTGCCCCTCGGAGACGAAGTCGACCGCCGTCTGGTCGATGGACGTCGAGGCGGTCCGGCTGTCGACGTCGAGGTAACCCTCGTGCTGCTGGAGTTCGAGGAACGCGAACGCCTCCGGATGGTCGGCCGCGAACCCGACGAACGTGCGGAACATCGCCGCGAACGTGCTCGCGTAGGACGCGTCGGCCGACCGCTCGGCCGCGAGCCGCTCGCCGAGCCGCTGCTTCCAGAGCCGGTAGACGGCGTTGCCCAACGCCTCCTTGCTGGGGAAATAGCGGTAGAGGGTGCCCACCGACACCCCCGCCCGCTCGGCCACCTCGGCCACCGGGGTGTCGCCATAGGTACGCTCGTTGAACACCGCGAGCGCTGCGTCGAGCAGCGCGGCACGCGTACCTCCCGCTCGTGTCATTCCGGCAGTCTACGGTGGGCCTGGTGAGGATGACCTGGGACGAACCGGCCACCGTCGACGAGGCGACGGCGATCCAGTCGCGGCTCCGCCCGCTCGCCGACCTGACCTCGGAGGGCCCCGCCGAGATCGGCCTCACGGCCGGCCTCGACGTGGGCTACGCGGCCGACGACACGGTGACCGGAGCCGTCGTCGTGCTCGACGCCTCGCTCAAGGTCGTCGACCAGGCGGTGGCGCGGGAGAAGGCCCGGTTCCCCTACGTGCCGGGGCTGTTCGCGTTCCGGGAGATCCCGCCCCTGCTGACCGCGCTGTCCCGCCTGTCGGTCACCCCCGACCTGCTGGTCTGCGACGGCTACGGGGTGGCGCATCCCCGCCGGTTCGGGCTGGCGTGCCATCTGGGCGTGCTGACCGGCCTGCCGGCGATCGGCGTGGCCAAGACGGCGTTCGTGGGCACACACGAGCCCCCCGCCGACGAGCGCGGCTCGTGGACGCCGATCGTCCTCGACGGCGAGACGGTGGGCCGCGCCCTGCGCACTCGGACCGGGGTGAAGCCGGTGTACGTGTCGCAGGGCCACCGGATGAGCCTCGGCAACGCGTGCGCCCAGGTGCTGCGCCTGGCCCCGGAGTTCCGGCTGCCCGAGCCGATCAGGCTGGCCGACCGGCTCTCTCGTACCTGACCGACAGGTCGGGTTTCCAGACGCCCTCCTCCTCGGCCAGTTCCCACCCGCCGTCGATGACGTCGGCCCCGACGGTGGCGGTGAAACGCTGCGCGAAGCCGGGCTGGTCGCGCCACATCGTCCAGACGCCGTCGTCGAACGTGCACTGGTAGACCCGGTGCACGCCCCGGCCGTCGGAGTAGAGCTGGGTGAACCGGCCGGTGCCGTCGTCGGAGCCGTAGACGCAGACGGCGGGGAACAGTTCGGGCATGCCCTGGTCGCCGGGGAAGACGTCGGTGCGCTGGACGACGAACCGGTCGTCGAGCCAGGCGAACGTCGACCGGACCCGGCCGAGCACCTGGCCGCCGGGGAGCGCGGTCGTGACGGCCCATTCGCCGATGAGAGGCTTCAGTCGCTGCATGCCGTATGCGTAGCAGAAGACGGCGGTCACCGGGGAGCCGGAACGGCCTTCTCGGCGGCGCGGCTGACCTCCTCCCACGCCGCCCAGGTCTCCATCTTCTTCCGGGAGACGTCGAAGGCCAGGTCGTAGACGGCGCTGCCCAGCAGCAGGCGCAGCGGCGGGTCGTCGGCGTCGACGAGCTTCATGACGGCCTCGGCGGCCAGGTGCGGCAGGCTGTCGACCGACCCGTCGGCGAACCGCCGCTCCATTTCGGCCCGCAGCGGCGCGTAGACCTCAAGCGGTTCGGTGGTGACCAGGCCCGTGGTGTAGAGGCCGGTCCAGTATCCGCCGGGCTCGACGATGGTGACCTTGACGCCGAAGCCCTCGGCCTCCGCCGCCAGCGCCTCGCTCATCCCTTCGAGGGCGAACTTGCTCGCGCTGTACATCCCCGTGAGGGGGAAGCCGCCCAGCGCGCCGATGCTGGAGATCTGCAGGATGTGCCCGCTCCCCTGGGCGCGAAGGTGCGGCAGCACGGCCTGGGCGACCCAGAGGGGGCCGAAGAAGTTCGTCTCCATCTGGGCGCGGGCCTCGCTCTCGCCGAACTCCTCGACCATGCCCATGGCGAGGTAGCCGGCGTTGTTGACGACGACGTCGAGGCGGCCCATCCGGCGCACCGCCTCGTCGACGGCGGCCCGGACGGCCGCGCGGTCGGTGACGTCCAGGGGAAGCGCGAGCAGGCGGTCGCCGTGCTCGGCGGCCAGCGGCTCCAGCGGGGCGACGGACCGGGCCACCCCCACCACCCGGTCGCCCGCCGCCAGCGCGGCCTCGGTGAAGGCCCGGCCGAGGCCCCGGCTCGCTCCGGTGACGAACCACACACGATCAACGGTCATTCAGGGACTCCTCTTCCTGGCGAGACGAACCGTCTCGGCTTGCTCCCACACTGTACGCACACCTCCCGCACAGATGCAAGACGGTCCGTCTCGTCTTAGGATGGCCGCATGACGACGCAGCGCAAGGCGCCCGACGCCGCCCGGCGCAACGAGGCCGCCCGCCGGGCCATCCTCACCGCCGCGCTCGACCTGGCCGGAGAGGTCGGCTACGCCCGGCTGAGCATCGAGGGCATCGCCGCCAGGGCCGGGGCGGGCAAGCAGACGATCTACCGCTGGTGGCCGTCGAAGGGCGCGGTGTTGTTCGACGCGCTGCTGATGCTGTCGGAGGGCCAGGGCGACCAGCCCGCCGACCTGCCCGACACCGGCGACCTGGAGGCCGATCTGAAGACGGTGCTGCGTGCCACCGTCGACGAGCTGAACGACCCGCGCTACAGCGAGCCGATGCGCGCCCTGGCCGTCGAGATCCTGCTCGACCCGGCCCTCGCGGCCGACTTCGCCGAGCGGCTCGACGAACCGGTCAGGGAGCTCAAGCGCCGTCGGCTCCGCCGTGCCCAGGCCGCCGGGCAACTCGCCGCCGACGCCGACCTCGACGTGGCCGTCGACCTGATCTGGGGCCCGCTCCGCACCCGCTGGCTCTACCGCGAGGGCCCGCTGACCACCGCCTTCGCCGACACCGTGGTCGAGACGGCCCTCAACGGACTACGCCCGGGCGATCGCAGCCGGTAGCGGTGCGGCACCCGCCCCGGATCGCATCCTGGCCGAACAGCCCCTGCCACCCCGGTCGGCGGCGGCGCCTGAAGGTGCGCGTCGTCCCGGGCGGTGACGCGCTCGTCGCCCACTTCGCCACCCTCGGCCTCGACCGGGTCGACGTGTACGTCGACGGACGCCCCCGTGGCTCAGTCGACCTCGCCCTGCCGGGCGCCGGTGAACGGGTCGGCGGGGAACTCGTGGCGGTCGCCCTTCCCCGAGGCGGGTCAGCGGCGGGCCGCGGCCGACCGGCGGACCTTCTTGTCGAGCCAGGTCGGCCCGCTGGACCGGATCGTGACCGGGGCGTCGAGTTCCTGGGCGACGAGCCCCGCCCACGAGTCGGGCGCGGAGGACAGGATCGGGCGGGCGGTGAGCAGGCGTTCGGACACCTGCGCCCGCAACTCCAGGCCGCCGCCGGGCACCAGGGTCAGGCCGTCGGCGTACTCGCGGCAGACCTTGAGCTCGGGGTGCTCGTCGGCGACGTCGAGGTGGGTGAGCGCGATCTCGTCGACGCCGCCGCAGACGCGCGCGGCGTAGCGGAGCGCGACGAGGTCGAGGTGGCCGGTGCGGAACGGGCCCTGCCACTCGCCGGTCATGTTGTGGCGTTCGGGCAGGTGGAGGGTGGGGTCTTCGGTCACGAACGGGCCGTTGCCGTGCCGGGTCATGTAGGTGCGGACCACGCCGAGCCGCTTCGCGTCGTCGAGGCCGGCCTCGCCGAGCAGCTCGAACGCGTTGGTGAACGTGGTGGTCGACCAGGTCGTGTAGGGGTGGAAGCCGTACCACTCGTCGAGGAGCACGCCCTGCGCGCCCTCGAAGACGAGCGGCCCGCCCGAGGGCAGCCGGCCGGTGTGGACGGTCGCGGCGAACTGGCGGTAGGCCTCGGTGACGTCGTCGACCGACGGCATCCTGATCGGCCGGCCGATCTCGGCGGAGGCCCAGTCGCGCAGCCGCCGCAGCAGCGGCCGCAGCGCCCGGGGGTTGCCGCAGTCGGCGACCCGGATCGCCGACGCGGGGTTGTCGAGGGCGTAGGACGCCGTCTCGCCGACGCCCATGCCGCACGACCCGTGGCGGCGCTCGCCCCGGGAACGTTCCCGGAACTGGTTGACGCGCATGTGGAACGGGGTGGTGACCAGCGCGTCGGGGTCGACGGTGAGCAGGTCGAACGGCCGGTGCACACCGAGAGAGCGCAGGTGGTTGGCCTCGCTGGCCAGCCGCATCGGGTCGACCATCATGTAGCGCGACAGGAAGGTCGGCACGCCCCAGAAGGTGCCCGCGCCGAACTGGGCGAAGGTGTGGTGGCGGCCGTCGGGGGTGACGACGTTGTGGCCGGCCTGGCCGCCGCCGTTGTAGCGGACGACGGCCCTGATGTCGGGGTGCCGGGAGCACAGGTAGTCGACGACGGTGCCCTTGCCCGCGTCGCCGTATCCGAGGTCGGCGACGATCACGTGGTCTTCCATGGTGGCCTCCACTCTCGCTAGTGGGCCTTCTGGGACATGACACGGTCGACCACGGTGAGCGCGATCGTGTCGCAGATCGACGAGACGTCGTCGAGCTCGATCACGCGGTCGCCGAGTAGCGTGCGCCACAGGCCGCTGACCTGCTGGTCGCCCGCGTGGGAGGTGCCGCCCGGGATGATCATGTTGATGTCCCAGGTGCGGGAGGCCTCCTTGATGACGGTCTCGGTGCGGACGTCCTTGACCATGGACTCGCCGAACAGGGCGGCGACCTCGTGGCCGGACACCGACGGGTAGGGCATCTCGTCGCCGATGACGAAGGCGACCCCCTTCACGCCGCGCTTCTCGTGGCAGTCGAGCGCGGTGTGCCGGGCGAGGAAGTAGAGGGCCAGTTCGTAGCTCTCCCGCATGCCGCCGCCTCCGCCGCCCTCCAGGAGGATGCGGCGCAGGTCCTCGTCCATGCGGTTGTCGGATTCGAACTGGCCGATCTGCAGGGGCGCGCGGTCGCACGTCGCGTCGCCGACGGCGCCGAAGAGGATCTGGGCGTCGGGGATCAGTGCGGTGACCGTGGAGAGCAGGCTCGGCAGGCGGACCTGTAACTCCCGGGGGACCCGCTGCATGGAGCCGGTGACGTCGAAGAAGACGGCGACGGCGACGCTCTCGGGGTGTTCCTGGGAGTCGCGCGCCTCCCTGACCTTCACGTTGTAGGGGTCGAGCGCCTGGTGCACCCGCCAGGTGTGGCGGGGCTGGTTGCGCATCGCCTCGGAGTGGCCGAACGCGGCCAGTCCGCGCTGCTCGCGGTAGGTCTGCGCGGCCTCGAATTCATCGTCGGACCAGTGGCCCCATCCCATGTGCGGTGACTCCTCATCGGTGGCTTCGAGTGTTCGGTGGCTTCAGGTCGTCTCGGACGGGCGCAGCAGCGCCGGATGGAGCTGCGTCGCGCCGCCCCACCGGTAGAGCCGGGCACGGGGGCCCCCACGTTCTCCCCCGCGCTCGGTGGTGCGGCCGGTCTCCTCGACGTAGCCGTCGACCGACATCACCTTCCGGTGGAAGTTGCCGGGGTGGAGCTGCTCGCCCCACACCACCTCGTAGACGTTGCGCAGTTCGGAGATCGTGAACTCCGGCCCGACGAACGAGGTGGCCAGCGAGCTGTACTCCAGCTTGTTGCGGGCCCGCTCGACGCCCTCGTCCAGGATCGCGGCGTGGTCGAAGGCGAGCTTCATGTCCCTGGTGGCAGCCAGGGAGATCCACGCGGCGTTCTTGGCGTCGGTGCCGGCGACGGGCTCGGGGACCTGGGGGGCGAAGGCCAGGTAGGCCACGGTGAACACGCGCAGGGGGCGCGGGTCGCGGCCGGGCTTGCCGAAGGTCTTCAACTGCTCCAGGTAGACGCGGTCGAGGTCGGACTGCCGAAGGCCGGTCTCCTCCTTCAGCTCACGGACTGCGGCCTCGTGCAGGTCCTCGTCAGGCTGGACGAACCCGCCCGGGAGCGCCCACTCGCCCATGAACGGCGGCTCGCCGCGTTCGACGAGCAGGACGTGGAGCTCCTTGTCGCGGATCGTCAGGATGACGAGGTCGACCGTCACGCCCACAGGCGGGTAGGCACGCGGCTCATAGGTGTTCAGCCATTCCGCCTCTTCCATCGCACCGTCTTTCTCAAACTGAGTATTTCTAAGGGTGAGCATAACCCCGTGTCCGGGTGCGCACAAGCCGTGTTCCTGAACGTTTCACCACACTCCGTACGCCGTCCCACGTCGGCAGACCCCGCCTCGTCACGTTCCCGAAACACTCTGTACGCCGGGCGGAAACGCGCCCACATTGAGAGCCGCCCACCCCCCCGCCCTGGAGACGACCTGCTCATGAGACCCCCACCCAGACTCCGGCCGCGGTCGTGGCGGTTCCGCGCCACGGCCGTGTTCGCCGCAGTGGCGGCGGCCGTCGCGCTCGCCACGTTCCCGACTCTCCCCGCCAACGCCGCCATCGCGTGCCAGGTGACCTACGCCAAGCAGTGGGACAACGGCTCCGGCTTCGGCGCGAACATCTCCATCCAGAACCTCGGCGACGCGGTCAGCCCGTGGCGGCTGACCTACACGTGGCCGGGCAACCAGACCGTGCAGCAGGGCTGGAACGGCACCTGGTCGCAGTCGGGCGCGAACGTGACGGTCGTCGCGCCGTCGTGGGCGCAGAACCTGGCCTCCGGCGCGAACGTCGGCATCGGCTTCAACGGCCAGTACAGCGGCACCAACACCAACCCGGCCTCGTTCTCGCTGAACGGCACGGTCTGCAACGGCCCGAGCCCGTCGCCGTCGCCCTCCCCCTCGCCCACCCCGCAGGCGCTCGTCGTGACGCCGACCACGGTGAGCGTGCCCGAGGGCGGCACGGCCACCTACTCGGTCCGGCTCCAGGCGCAGCCCACGTCGAACGTCACGGTGACCTCGACGGCCGGTTCGGGTGACACCAACCTGACCGTGAGCTCGGGCGGCAGCCTGACGTTCACCTCCGCGAACTGGGCCACCCCGCAGAACGTGACGCTGGCCGCCGCGCAGGACTCCGACAGCACGAACGGCTCCCGCACGATCACGGTCGCCTCCAGCGGCCTGACCAGCGTGAACGTCACCGCGAACGAGGCCGACGACGACCCGGGCACCACCCAGTCGCTGGTCGTCTCGCCGACCGCGGTGACGGTCCCCGAGGGCAACACCGCCATCTTCGGCGTACGGCTGGCGATCGCGCCCACCTCGAACGTCACCGTCACCACCACGGCCGGCTCGGGCGATTCCGACCTGACCGCGACCGCCGGCGCCTCGCTGACGTTCACGCCGTCGAACTACGCGACCGTGCAGAACGTGACCCTGAGCGCGGCGCAGGACAGCGACAGCACGAACGGCTCGCGCACCTTCAGCGTGGCGTCCACCGGCCTGACCTCGGTGGCGGTCACGGCGACCGAGGCCGACGACGAGAACACGAGCAACGCCTACATCACCGAGTTCCAGACGCAGTACAACAAGCTCAAGGCCAGCGCCTCGGGCTACCTGTCGCCCGAGGGCATCCCCTACCACTCGGTGGAGACCCTGCTCGTCGAGGCGCCCGACCACGGGCACGAGACCACCTCGGAGGCGTTCTCCTACCTGATCTGGCTGGAGGCGCAGTACGGCCGCATCACCCGCAACTGGGCGCCGTTCAACGCCTCGTGGTCGCTGATGGAGCAGTACATCATCCCGTCGACGGCCGGGCAGCCGGGCGGGCAGACGGCGTACAACCCGAGTGACCCGGCCGACTACGCGCCCGAGTTCAACCAGCCGAACCAGTACCCGTCGCCGCTCTCCACGAGCGTCGTCGCGGGCCAGGACCCGCTGGCGAACGAGCTCCAGTCGACCTACGGCAACCGGACCATGTACGCCATGCACTGGCTGCTCGACGTCGACGACGTCTACGGCTTCGGCACGGGCCGGGGCAGCAGCCTGACCGAGTGCGGCGACAACACCAAGCGGGTCACCTACATCAACACCTACCAGCGCGGCCCGCAGGAGTCGGTGTTCGAGACCATCCCGCACCCGTCGTGCGAGACCCAGCGGTACGGCCAGACCGGCGGCGGCTTCCAGCCGCTGTTCATCCAGGGCACCGCGGCCCCGCAGTGGCGCTACACCAACGCCCCGGACGCCGACGCCCGCGCCGTCCAGGCCGCCTACTGGGCCTACATCTGGGCCGGCGAGCAGGGCAACCTGTCGCAGATCAGCTCGACCCTCACCAAGGCCGGCAAGCTGGGCGACTACCTGCGCTACGCGATGTACGACAAGTACTTCAAGAACCCCGGCTGCGCGTCGCCGACGTGCACCGCCGGATCGGGCAAGAGCAGCTCGGCGTACCTGCTGAACTGGTACTTCGCCTGGGGCGGCGCCCTCGACGGCACGTGGGCGTGGCGGATCGGCTCCAGCCACAACCACGGCGGCTACCAGAACCCGCTGGCGGCCTGGGTGCTCAGCTCGGCCGGTCCGACGGCGCTGCGCCCGCAGTCGCCGACGGCGGCGACCGACTGGAACACCTCGCTCACCCGCCAGGTGCAGTTCTACAAGTGGCTCCAGTCCGCCGAGGGCGGCATCGCCGGCGGCGCGACCAACTCGTGGGACGGCGCCTACGCCTCCCGGCCGAGCGGCCTGCCGCAGTTCTTCGGCCAGACCTACGACGTCGACCCCGTCTACCACGACCCGCCCTCGAACCAGTGGTTCGGCTTCCAGGCCTGGGGCATGCAGCGCCTGGCTGAGCTCTACTACGTGACCGGCAACACGATGGCCAAGTCGGTGCTCGACAAGTGGGTCGCGTGGGCGATCGCCAACACGACCCTGGGCAGCGGCGCGACCTTCGCCATCCCCAACGAGATGGACTGGTCGGGCGCCCCGGTGGCCAACTTCAACTGCGCGACGTGCACCCCGGCCGACAACCCCGGCCTGCACGTGACGATCCGCAACACCGGCACCGACGTCGGCGTCGCGGCCTCGCTGGCCAGGACGCTGATCTGGTACGCGGCCAAGGAGAACGGCTCGACCCTGGGCAACCAGGCGAAGGCCACGGCCAAGGGCCTGATCGACCGCCTGCTGCTGTCCAAGACCAGCAAGGGCATCGCGATCCCCGAGCCGCGCGCCGACTACCAGCGGTTCGACGACGTCTACAACGCCTCGACCGGCCAGGGGGTCTACATCCCCTCCGGCTTCAGCGGCGTCATGCCCAACGGCGACACGATCGTCCCGGGCAAGTCGTTCCTCGGCATCCGGTCCTTCTACCTGCAGGACCCGGAATGGCCCAAGGTCCAGGCCTACCTGGACGGCGGTCCGGTGCCGACGTTCACCTACCACCGGTTCTGGGCCCAGGCGGACATCGCCATGGCCTTCGCCGACTACGGCACGCTGTTCCCGGCGGGCTGACGATCCGACCGGCGCGGGCCCTGGCAGGCCCGCGCCGGCTTCACTGGAGTATGCCGTGTATGCACAATTCGCCGGGGGCCGCGAAGGGAGGGCCCGGCTGGCCTGGGGGCAGCGCGCCATCTGGGACGCGATCCAGCAGGCCGGACCGGCCAACGCCCACTTCTTCAACATCGCCCGGCTGATCGCCTTCGCCCGGGGGCGCGGCCCCTTCCCGCTCGACGACGTGGTCGCCGCCGTGGCCGCGCTGATCCTCCGGCACGAGGCCCTCAGGGCCAGGACCTACGTCGACGAGGACGGCGAGCCCTTCCAGGTCGTCCACGGCGAGGGGGCGCTGCCGATCCGGCTGGCCGAGTGCGCCGACGACGAGGCCGACGAGGTCGCCGAGGTGCTGCTGGCCGAGCTGGCCCGCACGGCGTTCGCGCCGGGCGACGAGTGGCCGGCCAGGTTCGGCCTGGTCGTCGTGGAGGGCAGGGTCCGGCACGTGGCGTTCGTGTTGTGCCATCTGGCCGCCGACGACTACGCCGCCGACCTGGTGGCCCGCGAACTGCGCAACCTGCTGCTGCGCGGCGGGTTCCCGGTGCAGCCGTCGCAGCAGCTGCTCGACCTGGTGACCGAGGAGGAGTCGGGCGTCGGCCGCTACCGCTCGGAGGCCGCGCTGGCCCACTGGGAGAAGGGCTACCGGCGCATCCCGCCCACGATGTTCCCCACGGTCGTCGGCCCGCCGGCCGAGCCGCGCTGGAGCCGGGCCGTCCTGGAGTCGCACGCCCTGGAGGACGCGGTCGCGGTCGTGGCCGCCCGCCACCACGTCAGCACCGGGACGGTGCTGATGACGGCGGTGACCACGCTGCTCGGCCCGCTGCTGGGGCACGACGTCTGCGCGATCACCCCGATCGTGCACAACCGCTACCGGCCCGCCACCCGCGACCTGGTGGCCACGCTCACCCAGCTCGGCCTGTTCACCATGCGGAGCGACCCCCTCGCGCCCCTGGCCAAGACGCTGGAGCAGACCCACTCCGACGCGATGCGCTCCTACCGCCACGCCCAGTACGACCAGCGCGCCTGGGACGCGATGGTGGAGAAGGTGAGCGCCGACCGGAACGTGCGCGTCTACCCGTCGTGCTGCTTCAACGACGTCCGGCCGGTGGAGCAGCGCACGGCCACGCAGGTGGCGACCGACGGCCCGTGCCCGGCCGAGGTGGAGTGGCTGCCGGGCGTGGAGCACTTCAACTGCGACTTCTGCTTCGTGGTCACCCGGCAGGCCGGGACGCTCGCGATCGGCCTGACGGCCGACACGTGCCGGTTCCCGCGCGACCGGATGGTGACGCTGATGCGCGGGGTCGAGGAGCTCGTCGTCGAGTCGGCCTACCGGGACACCCGGCCGGTGGATCTGCGGGTGTTGCGGTGACCTCCCGGCGGACGGGCGGTGAACTGGGGTTTATGTCCGGCTTGTCCCCAGCGCGTTCCCACGAAGACGGGTGTCGCCGGTAGTCAAAGCCTGATATTTTACCATTTTGTCAGCGATGTGAGAGTCACCCTTGACACGGTTCACAACCCCACAAGGAGCTCCCGTGCGGCGTGCCCTCTCCTTAGGCGTGGCCTCGATCGCCACCCTCGCCCTGCTCGCCACCCCCGCCTCCGCCACCCCTCCCGGCATCCCCTCCTACTCCACCGCCGTCAGTCAGCTCAACGCGCTGACCGTGGCCGCCGAGGCCAACGCCGGTTCGTACAACCGCGACCTGTTCCCGCACTGGAGCACCGTCTCCGGGGCGTGCAACACCCGGGAGCAGGTGCTCAAGCGCGACGGCACCGGCGTCGTGGTCAACTCCTCCTGCGCGGCGACCTCCGGCAGCTGGTACTCGCCCTACGACGGCGCCACCTGGACCGCCGCCTCCGACGTCGACATCGACCACATGGTCCCGCTGTCGGAGGCGTGGAAGTCGGGCGCGAACGCCTGGACCACCAGCCGCCGGGAGCAGTTCGCCAACGACCTGTCGAGCCCGCAGCTGTGGGCCGTGACCGACAACGTCAACCAGTCGAAGGGCGACCAGGACCCGGCGTCGTGGAAGCCGTCCAGGACCGCCTTCTACTGCACCTACGCCAAGTCGTGGATCGCCGTGAAGTACAAGTACTCACTGAAGCTCCAGTCGTCGGAGAAGACGGCCCTGAACTCGATGCTCGGCTACTGCTGACCCCTGACCGCGAGGGGGCCGGTCCGCCCGGCCCCCTTCAGCATCTCCTGGCCGATCAGGTCGTCGGGGAGCGCGTCGGGGACCCGGTCGTCGAAGTGCCACAGGCCCCTGATGAACCGGGCCACCAGGACGGCCGTCGCCATGACGATCGCGAACAGCACGTACATGAGGGCGATCCCGCGCCCCTCGCCGGTGCCGATGACGAGCCCGACCGACCCGGCCAGCAGGCCGCCCTCGACCATGAGCGGTTCGAAGAGGGCGGTGCCGTAGGGGGCGACCAGGCCGTAGCCGATCGGCAGGGTGGAGAAGGCGACGAGCTGGTTCAGCGCGAACACCCGGCCGTGGAACCGCTGCGGGACCTTGACCTGGATGATCGTGTTGTAGATGCCGTTGAGCACGGTCAGCGAGAAGAACATGCCGAACACCCCGGCGGCGATGACGACCAGGTTCTCCTGCGCCCCCACCACGACCGCGCCCGCCGACAGCGCCACCGTCGACCAGAGCTGACCGCGCAGGCGGCGACGCCGCGGGCCGCCCCAGATGGTCATCAGCAGTCCGCCGACGAACACGCCCAGGCCGCCGGCGAAGGTGACCCGGCCGACGTCCTGGAGGTCGCCGAAGCTCAGCACGAGCGGCGAGACGAGCAGGAACAGCGGCGACATGAACAGGTTCACCACGGCGAAGAACAACAACATGCTCCGGATGCCGCGGTTGCCCCACGTGAACTTCAGCCCGTTGACCAGCTCGGTGAGCAGCGGCTCGCGGCGCCGCCAGCCCATCGTCTTCGGGAACCTGACCAGCAGCACCGTGATGATCGCCACCGTGTAGCTGACGACGTCGATGACCAGGATGCCGCCGAGCCCGACGACCGACATGAGCCCGGCCGCCGCCAGCGGCGGCACCAGGTTGGCCAGGCCGCCGACCATGCCCATGAGCCCGTTGGCGTGCCCCAGGAACCGTTTCGGCACGATCTGCGGGACCGCCGCCGCCCAGGCGACCCGCTGGAAGGTGAGCGCGAGCGAGAGCAGCACCAGCAGCGGATAGACCTGCCACACCATCAGGTTCCCGGTCCACACGAGCACGCCCAGCGCTAGCTGGGTGCCGCCCGCGGCCACGTCACCGGCCAGGATGACCTTCCGCCGGTCGAACCGGTCGACGACGGCGCCCGCGAGCGGTGCGGCGAGCATGCCGGGCACCAGCGCCAGCACCGAGAACAGCGCGAAGTTCACCAGCGAGCCGGTGGTCATGTAGATCCACAGCGGCAGCGCGAACTCGGTCAGCGCCGTCCCTGCGATGGAGACGAGCTGCCCGGCGGCCAGCGCGGCGAAGCGCTTCATGCCCGGCTTCGGCCCGACGTGGATCTCCGGGCCGGGCCCGCCGCCTTCGGGCGTGCCGCGCACGGACAGGCCCTCCAGCCACCAGGTCTCCTCGCCCGTCGACTTCTCCAGGGTCGCGGTGGAACCCTCGGCGATGGCCCGGTGGGTGTGGGTGACGATGGTGGCCAGCTCTTCGTTGCGGTACTTCACGAAGTAGTGGGCCGCCTCGTCGAGCACGACGCAGGCGGTGGTGTCGGCCACGCAGTGCCATTCGCGGAACCGCTCCTGGTAGTACTCCATCGCGGGGTCGCGCTCCCCCACCACCGCGATGACCGGGGCCGACAGCGGGGGCAGCTCCTTCTCGAAGACCTCGGTGAAGTACTCCTCGGCCTCCCGGGTGCCGGTCCTGCGGTTGGCCACGATGAGCTTGAGCTCCTCCTGGTCGAACTCCGTGACGTCCAGGCCGGCGGCGCTGAGGGCGTTGATGCGGCCCTGGTCGCCGCCCAGCTCCTCCAGCCAGGTGCCGATCCGGGAGAACACGCCCTTCGGGCGGGCGAACGGGAAGGCGCCGCCCAGGTAGACGGCCTCGGGGGCACGTCCGGCCGCCTCCAGGTGGCGGGCCGCCTCGATGCTGATCATGCCGCCGAGGCCGCAGTGGCCGTACAGCACGATCGGGCCGGTGACCTTGGCGAGGATCTCGTCGGCGTACTCCTTGGCGACCTCGTTCATGGGGCGGGGCTCTTCGCCGAGTTCGTTGCCCGGTACGGCCAGGGAGTACAACGCCCAGTCGGCCGGCAGGGCGTCGGCCAGCGGCTTGTAGATGACGGCGCTGCCGCCGCCGTAGGGGGCGCAGACGACCGTGGCGCGGGCCGGCCGCGACGGGGTCAGGCGGTGCAGCAGGCCGCCCGCCGCCTTCTCCGTCGACGGGTCGAGCAGGCGGGCCAGGTCGCGGACGGTCGGGTGCTTGAACAGGTCGAGCAGGGTGGCGACGTGCCCGGCCTTGCGCAGCCGGGCGACGACCTGCATGGCCAGCAGCGAGTGGCCGCCGAGGTCGAAGAAGTCGTCGGTGACGCTGATCCGCTCCAGGCCCAGCACGGCGGCCCAGACCCCGGCGACGAGCTCCTCCAGCTCGGTCTCCGGGTCGGTGAACTCGGCCGTCGGCTCGGCCACCGCCGCCGGGTCGGGCAGCGCGGCCCGGTCGACCTTGCCGTGGGACTTCAGCGGGAGGCGGTCGAGCCAGACGTACCGGGCCGGGACCATGTAGTCGGGCAGGCGCTCCTTCAGCCAGGCGCGCAGCGCGCCGCTGTCGCCGACCCCGGCCAGGTAGGCCACGAGACGCTGGTCGCGGAGTTCGACCACGGCCTGCGCGACCCCTTCGTAGGTGCCGAGGAGGGTCTCGATCTCGCCCAGTTCCACCCGGTAGCCGCGCACCTTGACCTGGAGGTCACGGCGGCCGAGGAACTGGAGCTCGCCCGACTCCAGCCAGCGCCCCAGGTCGCCGGTCCGGTAGAGGCGGGCTCCCGGGGGGCCGTACGGATCGGGCACGAACTTCTCGGCGGTCAGCGCCGGGCGCCCGAGGTAGCCGCGCGCCAGGCGCGCGCCACCGAGGTGGATCTCCCCGGGCATGCCGATCGGGACCGGACGGCCGTTGGCGTCCAGCAGCCGGACCGTCGCGCCGGGCAGCGGCCGGCCGATGGGCAGCAGGCCCTTCTCGGCGCCGACCTCGTGGGTCGTGACGCCCACGGTGGCCTCGGTCGGCCCGTAGTGGTTGACGACCCTGACCCGGGCGGCCAGCTCGGCGGCCCACTCGGCCGGCGCGGCCTCGCCGCCCAGGACGAGCAGCTTGCGGGGCAGCAGCTCGGCGGGGTCGGCCTCGGCCAGCAGCGCGGCCAGGTGCGAGGGCGTGATCTTGAGGTAGTCGGGCGGGTAGAGCCGGAAGTAGGCCGCCAGATCGGGCGCGGCCGTCTTCGGCGGCAGCAGGTGCAGGCAGCCGCCCGTCATCAGCGACAGGTAGAAGACGGTGATGCCGAAGTCGAAGGCGAGCGACTGGAGCAGCGCGAACTCCGACCCGGGCTCGACCGCGAACCGCTCGTGCACCCCGGCCAGGTAATTCAGCACCTCCCGGTGCTGCACCGCCACGCCCTTCGGCCGCCCGGTCGTGCCGGAGGTGTAGATGACGTAGGCCAGGTCGTCGGGGGTGACGCCGACCTCGGGAGCCCGCGCCGCCGTCCCGCCGTCGAGGAAGATCCCGGTCACCCCGTCGGGCCCCAGCTCGGGGGTGGTCACCGCGAGGGCGATGCCGGCGTCCTCGATCATGTACGTCAGCCGCGCCGCCGGCAGCTCCGGGTCCAGCGGCACATAGGCGGCCCCCGACTTGAGCACGCCCAGGATCGCCACGGCGATGTCGGCCGACTGCTCCAGGCAGACCGCGACCCGGTCACCGGGCCGCACCCCCTCCCCGACGAGCCGGGCGGCCAGGTGGTTGGCCCGCTGGTCGAGCTCCCGGTAGGTCAGCGTGTCGTCGCCGAAGACCACGGCCGGGGCGTCCGACACCCGCACCGTGTGGTGCAGCAGCGTGGCGTCGAGGCGCCGCGGCTCCGCCGACTCGCCGAACGCCAGCGTCGTGGCCGCCTCGTGCGCGGGCAGCAGGTCGAGGGTGGAGATCCGGGCCGACGGGTCGGCCGCGATCGACCGCAGCAGCGTCTCGAACGACTCGGCCAGTCGCCGCACGGTCGAGGGCTGGAACAGGTCGGTGCAGTAGATGAACGAGGCGCCCATGCCCTCCGGGCCCTCGTACAGGTAGAGCGCCAGGTCGAACCGGGCGGCGGTCACCTCGGCCGAGAAGCCGGTGACCTTGACGACGTCGGCGCCCGCCGGTCCGGTCTGGTAGTTCTGCAGCGCGAACAGCACCTGGAAGATCGGCGTGCGGCTGACGTCGCGTTCGACGTTCAGCTCGTTGACGAGCTGGTCGAACGGGAGCTCCTGGTGGGAGAAGGCGTCGAGCGCGCCGTCCTTCACCCGGTCGAGCAGGTCGGTGAAGGCCGGGTCGCCGTCGAGGTCGGCCCGCATGGCGAGGGTGTTGACGAACATGCCGACCAGCCCGTCGAGCTCGGGCTGGCCGCGCCCGCTGACGGGGGTGCCGACGGCGAAGTCGTCCTGCCCCGACCAGCGGCCGAGCAGGACCTGCAGCGCCGCCAGGAAGGTCATGTACGGCGTCGCCCCGCGCGCGTTGCCCAGCTCGGTCAGCGCGGCGACGAGGTCCCCGTCGAGCCGGAACGCGTGCTCGGCCCCCTTGGCGCTCTGCTCCGGCGGGCGGGGCAGGTCGGTGGGCAGGTCGAGCGGCGGCAGGTGGGCGAGCCGGTCGCGCCAGTAGTCGACGTCCGACTGGAAGACCCGGCCGCGCTGCCAGAGGGCGTAGTCGCCGTACTGGACCGGCAGCGGCGCGGGCTCCCGGCCGGCCAGCAGGGTCAGGATGTCGCCCAGCAGCACGTCGCCCGACCAGCCGTCGGTGACGGCGTGGTGGGCGGCGAGCTGGAGCACGTGCTGGTCGTCCGCGATCCGGACGAGCGTGGCCCGCAGCAGCGGCCCGGCGGCCAGGTCGAACGGCCGGGCCAGGTCGGCCGAGATCAGCCGCCGGGCCTCCTCGGCGCTGGCGGCCTCGTGCACGGTCAGCTCGACGGCGGCCTCGTCGTCGATGACGAGTTCCGGCAGGCCGTCCTCGGTGGTGGTGAAGCGGGTGCGCAGGGTCTCGTGCCGGGCGGTCACCTTCGTGAGCGCGTCGCGCAGGGCGTCGGCGGAGAGCCCGCCCTCCAGCCAGACCGCGAACGGGACCGTGTAGGCGGTCGTGCCGGGCCGGTACTGCTCCAGGAACCAGAGCCGTTCCTGCGCGTGCGACAGCGGCGGCACCACACCCGGTTCGCGCGGGGTGATGACGGCCTTGGCGGTGCGGCGGCGGAGCCGCTGCTGGATGAGGGCCCGCTTGGCGGCGGAGATGTCCTGGGTCATGACTCCTCCAGCAGGGCGAGCGCCTCTTCGTCGGACAGGTCGCCGAGTTCGGCGAAGAGCAGGTCTTCGACCGCCTGACCGAGGGTCTCGACGGTGGTGTGCGTGAACAGGGTCCGGATCGGCACCGAGACGCCGACCGTGCTCTCCATGCGCGCCGCGACCCGGACGGCCAGCAGCGAGTGCCCGCCGAGCTGGAAGAAGTCGTCGAACGCGCCGATGCCCTCGACGCCCAGCAGCTCGCTCCAGACGTCGGCGACCAGCGCCTCGGCGTCCGAGCGGGGCGCGACGAACGTCTCCTGCCGGCGCGGTTCGGGTTCGGGCAGCGCGAGCCGGTCGAGCTTGCCGTTCGGGGTCAGCGGCAGCGCGTCGAGCGCGACGAACACGTTCGGCACGTAACCGGCCGGCAGCCGCTCGACCAGCCGCTCCCGCAGACCCGTGGTGTCCCCCACGACGTAGGCGACCAGCACGTCGCCCCTGACCGCCACGGCGGCCCGGGAGACGCCGTCGAGCGCTTCGAGCGCCGACTCGACCTCGCCGAGCTCGATCCGGTGGCCGCGCAGCTTGACCTGGTCGTCGTTGCGGCCCAGGAACTCCAGCGTGCCGTCCCAGTTCCAGCGGACCAGGTCACCGGTGCGGTAGACCCCGCCGACGAACCGCTCGGCCGTCAGCTCGGGCCGCCGCAGATAGCCGTCGGCCAGCCCGAGCCCGCCGATGACCAGCTCGCCGGGGGCGCGCGGCGGCACCGGGTTCAGGTGGGCGTCGACGACCGCGACGGTGGTGTTGCCGATGGGCCGTCCGATCGATATCTCCCCCGGATCGTCGGGCACCTCCCAGGCGGTCGACCAGATGGTGGTCTCGGTCGGGCCGTAGACGTTCACGAGCCTGCCGGTCCTGGCCTTCAGCTCCTTCGCGAGCCCGGGAGGCAGCGCCTCCCCGCCGACCAGGGCCGTGACCCGCGGGATGTCCCCTTCGAGCAGCACCCGCCAGCCGGAGGGCGTGGCCTGGACGTGCGTGACCCCGCCCTCGGTGATCCGCCGCGCGAGCGCCGGCCCGTCGAGCGCGATCCCGGGATCGGCGATCACGACCCGGCCGCCGGTCACGAGCGGCAGGTAGAGCTCCAGCCCGGAGATGTCGAACGAGAGCGAGGTGAGCGCCAGCCAGACGTCGTCGGGCGTCGACCCGAGCAACTCCCGCATCGAGACGAGGAAGTTGAGCAGCGCCCGATGCGGGACCACCACTCCCTTGGGCTTCCCCGTCGAGCCCGAGGTGTAGAGGACATAGGCGGGATCCTCGGGCAGCGGCCCACCGTGACTTGGGGAGGAGGGGGTGTCCGGCCCGGCGAAAATCCCGCCATCGTTCGCGCCGCCCGAAATTTCGGCACTTGGCGGAGCGGTGGTGCGCAGCCCGGCGGAGTTCCCGCTTTCGTTCGCGCCGCCCGAAATTTCGGGACGTGGGGTGGAGTCAGGGATCGGGGTGTCGAGGCGGATGACGGGGAGGTCTCCGCTCCCCCATGGCTCGCGGTCCGCCAGGAGCACCTTCGGCCGGGCGTCGTCCAGGACGAAGGCGATGCGGGCCTCCGGGTAGGCCGGGTCGAGGGGCAGGTAGGCCGCGCCCGCCTTCATGGCCGCGAGCATGCCCGTCAGCGCCTGAACGGATCGTTCGGCGAGGATGGCGACGATGTCGCCACGCCCCACTCCGAGTGCCGTCAAGCGCGCGGCCAGGCCGTCGGCCGCCGTCAGCAGGTCGCGGTAGGTGAGGTCGTCGACCGCGATGCGGTCGCTGGGGGTGATCAGGTCGAGGAGGGTGCCCTCGGGGAGGGGGAGGTCGGGGCCGCTGCCCCACTCCGCCAGGGCCGCCTCGTCCTCGGGGGTGCGCATCGTGAGGGCCGACAGCGGGGTGGTCGGGTCGGCGGCGATCTCGTACAGGCAGGAGAGGAGCCTGGCGGCGAAGCGCTCGACCGTCGAGGTGTCGAAGAGGGCCAGGTCGTAGTCGAAGACCAGGTTCAGGCCCTCGGCCACCGGCCAGACCGTGAGGGTCAGGTCGAAGGCCGTCTTGATCGCACCGGCGTCGTAGGGCTCGTGCCGGAGGCCGCCGAAGGTCTCCGGGAGGTTGCCCTCCGAGGTGTGGCTGTGCAGGATCAGCATGGTCTGGAAGAGGGCCGACTGGCCGAGGTCGCGGCGCACGCCCAGCACCGACTTGAGGCGTTCGACCGGCACGTCCTGGTGGGCCAGGGCGTCGACGAGGGTCGCCCACGTCCGGCGGAGCAGTTCGTCGAAGCCGGGGTCGCCGCTCAGGTCGGCCCGCAGGACCAGCGTGTGCGCCAGGTAGCCGATCACCGACTCCAGTTCGACGCGTTCGCGGGCGGCCGTCGGGGAGCCGACCGCGAAGTCGTGCTGGCCGGTGTGCCGCGACAGGACCGCCTGGTAGGCGGCGAGCAGGACCATGAACAGCGTCGTGCCGCTGTCGCGGGCGATCGACTCCAGCCGGGCGACGAGGGCGGCGGGGGCCTGGACGCTCAGCTCCGCGCCGACCCGGGCGCCGTCGAGGGGGCGCGGGCGGTCGAGAGGCAGTTCCAGGGCCGGTACGCCGGCCAGTTTCTCCTTCCAGTGCGCCAGCGCCGCCGCGCCCTCGTCGAGGGCCTCCCGCCGGAGCTGCCACAGGGACACGTCGCCGGCCTGGACCGGCAGCGGGGGGAGGTCGGCGCCGTCGTACAGGGCGGCGAGTTCGGTGATCATCACGTTGACCGAGTAGCCGTCGGCGACGATGTGGTGCATCGCGACGCAGAGCACGTGGTCGTCGGGGCTGATCTGCACCAGCGTCGCCCGGACGGGGGGAGCCGCCGCCAGGTCGAACGGGGTGTTCACGAGTTCGGCGCAGAAGTCGGCGACGGCGTCCTCGGGGAGGGCGACCCACTCGATCGTGCCGCCGCCGGGCGGGTCGATGACCAGCGTGGGGCGGCCGTCGTCGGCCGGGAAGCGGGTGCGCAGCGACTCGTGCCGGTCGACCAGGGCGCGGTAGGCGTCGGCGAACCGGGCCGGGTCGAGCGGGCCGTGGAGGCGGCGGGCCAGGTACATGTTGCTGGAGGCGTCGCCGGGGTCGAAGTGGTCCATGAACCACAGGCGCTCCTGGGCCGCCGACAGCGGCACGGGGGTGCCGGGCTCGCGGGGTTCCAGCGGGACGACGCCGGGGTCGGCGCCGATGGCGGCGGCCAGACCGGCGACGGTCGGATGGGCGAACAGCGCCCGCACCGGGACCGGCACGCCGAACGCCTTCGACAACAACGCCGCCGCGCGCGGAGCCAGCAGCGACCGGCCGCCGAGGGCGAAGAAGTCGTCGTCGGCACCGACGTCGCCGACGCCGACGACCTCGCCGAACACGCGGGCGATCCGGCGTTCGGCGGGCGTCTCGGGGGCGCGGTGGGTGCGGGTCACCGGCACGGCCTCGACCCTCGGCGCGGTCGCCAGGCCCTCCGCCCGCCAGGCCGCCCCGCCCAGCGTCACGCCGGGGAACAGCAACTCCGACAGGGGCCGGTCGGGCGTCTCGGCGACGGCGGCCAGCAGGGTGGTGAACCGGGCGGCCAGCGCCTCGACGCGGGCCGCGTCGAACAGGGCCGAGTCGTAGGTGAGATCGAGGGCCAGGGTGTCGCCGGAGCGCCAGGCGTCGACCGTGAGGTCGTAGCGGGCCGGGACGTGGTCGAGCGGGAACACCTCGCCGAACGTGCCGGGCAGGGTGTCGAGGTTGAGCACGGTCTGGAAGAGCGGCGCCTGGCCGAGGTCGCGGCCGAGGTCGAGCTCGGTGAGCAGGCGTTCGACCGGCACCTCCTCGTCGGCCATCGCGGCCAGCACGGTCGCCCGCGCCCGAGCGAGCAGCCCGGCGAACGTCGGGTCGCCCGACAGGTCGGCGCGCAGCACCAGCACGTTGCCGAGACGGCCGAACACGGGCTCCAGCTCGACCCGGCCGCGCCCGGCGGTCGGGGCGCCGACGGCGAAGTCGTGCAGGCCGGTCTCGGCCGACAACACGGCCTGGTAGGCGGCCAGGAGCAGGGTGAACAGGGTGGTGCCCTGGCTCTGGGCGAGGGATTCGAGCGGGGGGACCGCCAGCTCGGTCCGTACGAGAGCGCCTCTGCGCGCCGCGACGGCGGGGCGGGGGCGGTCGGCGGGCAGGTTGAGCACCGGCAGGTCGGCGAGCCGCTCGCGCCAGCGGGCGAGCGCGTCGGCGCCCAGCCCGGCCGCCTCACGGCCACGCTGCCAGGCCACCACGTCGCCGTGCTGGATCTTCACGGGCTCGCGGTCTCCGGCGAGGTCCTCGGCCAGGACGTCGAGTGACCACTCGTCCCCGGCGATACCGTGGAAGACCACGCACAGCACGTGGTCGCCGCCGACCCGCACCAGCGCGGCCCGCATGGGCGGCGCGGCGGCCAGGTCGAACGGGGCGTTGACCCGCGCCGACAGCAGCGCCCTGGCCTCCTCCTCGGTGTCGGCGGTCAGCCGTTCGAGCAGGAGCGGGAAGTGGTCCTCGACGACCGCGACCGGCCGCCCGTCGGCGTCGGGGAAGCGGGTGCGCAGCGCCTCGTGCCGGTCGACGGCCCTCTGGAGGGCGTGTCCGAGCGCGTCGGCGTCGAGCGGGCCGCGCAGGCGGCGGGTCAGGTGCAGGTTCCACGACGCGTCGCCGGGGTCGAAGCGGTGCAGGAACCACAGCCGCTCCTGCGCGGGCGACAGCAGCACCGGCGACCCGGCGGGCCGGGGCTCCAGCGGCACCGACACCGTGTCGAGCCCGTCGAGCACCGCCGCCAGCGCCTCGACCGTCGGCGCCCCGAACAGCTCGCGCACGGGGATCTCCACTCCGAGCCGCCGCGTCAGCCGCGCGGTGACCTTGGTCGCCAGCAGGGAGTGCCCGCCGACGGCGAAGAAGTCGGCCTCCGCGCCGACCCGGTCGAGCCCGAGCACCTCGGCGAACGCCTCGGCGACGACACGCTCGGTGGGGGTACGAGGGGCGGTCTCCCCCGCGCTCCTCGCGGGCGCCGGAAGGGCCAGCCGGTCGACCTTGCCGTTGGGGGTGAGCGGCAGCGCGTCGAGGGAGATCACGGTCGACGGGACCATGTATGCCGGCAAACGCTCTCTCAGCGTGCTCAAAAGGTCGCCGTGGTCGCCGACGACGTAGGCCACCAGGACCTCGTCGTGCACCGCCACCACCGCCTGGGCGACGCCGTCGAGCTCCTCCAGCACGGTCTCGATCTCGCCCAGCTCGATGCGGTGGCCGCGGAGCTTGACCTGGGTGTCGGCGCGGCCGAGGAAGTCGAGGCCGCCGTCGGCCCGGCGGCGGACCAGGTCACCGGTCCGGTAGAGGCGCTCGCCCCCGGGGGCGGGCAGGAATCGCTCGGCGGTCAGCGCGGGCCGGTTGAGGTAGCCGTCGGCGACGCCGAGCCCTCCGATGTAGAGCTCGCCCTCCTCCACCGGCCGCCCGTCGTCGTCCAGGACGTGCACGGTCGTGTTCAGGATCGGGGTGCCGATGCTGACCGAGGCGGGGTTCTTCGGCACGTCCCACGCGGTCGACCAGATGGTCGTCTCGGTCGGGCCGTAGACGTTGACCAGCCGGGCGCAGCGGTCGGCGAGCCGCCGAGCCAGGCCGAGCGGCAGGGCCTCGCCGCCGACCAGGCCGGTGACGTTCCCGGCGAACCCGGCGTCGAGCAGCACCCGCCAGCCCGAGGGGGTCGCCTGGACGTGCGTGACGCCCTCCCGCTCGACGAGGTCGCGCAGGCGCGTGCCGTCGCGGGCGGTCTCGGCGTCGGCGATCACCATCCGGCCGCCGGTCACCAGCGGCAGGTAGAGCTCCAGGCCCGAGATGTCGAACGAGAGTGACGTGAGGGCCAGCCAGACGTCGTCCGGTCCGGCGCCGAGGAGCTCGCGCATGCCGGTCAGGAAGTTGAGCAGCGCCCGGTGGGAGATGACGACGCCCTTGGGGCGGCCGGTCGACCCGGAGGTGTAGAGCACGTAGGCGCGGGCGTCCCGTCGTCCGCCGAGGTCGCCGGTCGCGCCGTCGACGTCGACGACCGGGCCCCGGAAGGCCGGGAGGCTGTCGCGGAGATGCGGCCTGGTCAAGGCGGCCGCAGCCCCGGAGTCCTCCAGGACCATCGCGATCCGGGCGGCGGGGTAGCCCGGATCGAGGGGTAAGTAGGCCGCTCCGGCTTTCAGGACGCCGAGTAACGCGGCGACCATCTCCGCCGATCTGTCGACATAGAGGGCGACGAGGTCGCCGGGCCCGACTCCGGCGTCGGCGAGCCGGCGGGCCACGCCTCGGGCGGCGGCGTCGAGGTCGCCGTAGGTCAGCGTGCGGTCCCCGCACACCACCGCGACCCGGCCGGGCGACGCTTCCGCGTGGGCCTCGAAGAGGTCCAGGAAGGCCGGGACGTTCGTCAGGGTGGTTTCGATCATGCAGCCATCTCCCAGGGATGAAACAGGACTTCTCCGCGATCAAGGACTTCGGCGACAATCGCGGGATGACAGTGCCCGAACAGGCCGACAAGCGCCGCGCTCTGGTGGCGAAGCTGCTGGCGCGCAAGGCCGCCCCGCAGGGGGTCACCCCGGTTCCGCGGGACGGCGGCCCGCTCCCGTGCTCCCACGAGCAGCGCCGCATCTGGCTCGCCCAGCAGTCCGACCCGGCCGCCGCGCCCAACGTGACGCTGGGCGTGGCCCTCTCGGGGCGGCTGGACCTCCTGCGGCTGGCCGAGGCGTTCGCCGCCCTGATCAGGCGGCACGAGGTGTTCCGGACGACGTACACGGAGACCCCGGAGCAGGTGGTGCACGGCGCGCTGCCCGCGCCCCTGGAGTACCTCGACGTGAGCGACATGCCCGACCCCTCGCGGGCCGCGCTCGACCTGGCGCTCGCGCGGAGCGGCGAACGGTTCCCGGTCGGGCAGGGCCCGCTGCTGCGGCTGACCGTGTTCCGGGTCGGCCCGGACGAGCACCGGCTGTTCCTGGTCTGCCACCACATCGCCGCCGACGGCGGCTCGCTGGGCGTCGTCGCCGACGACCTGGCCGCGCTCTACTCGGGCCTGCCCCGGCCGGAGCTCCCGATCCAGTACGCCGACTACGCCGCCTGGTCGGTCCAGCGCGCCGAGACGAGGATCGCCGAACGCCTCCCCTATTGGCGGGACCTCCTGAGCGGCGCCCCGGCCCCGCTCTTCGAGGGCGTGACCGCCCACGCCAGGGCGGGCCGTTCGGGGGCGACCGCCGCGATCAGGGTCCGGCGGGAGACCGTCGACCGGCTGCGGCGGCTGGGCGAGGGGCCGACGACGCCGTTCGTGGCGCTCTGCGCGGCCTACCTGACGCTGCTCCAGCGCATGACCGGCCGGCGGGACCTGGTCACCGGCATCGTCTCGGCCTCGCGCACCCGCCGGGAGCTCGAACCGGTCGTCGGCACGTTCGTGAACATGGTGCCGCTGCGCGTCGCGCTGCCCGCCGGGCAGGGGTTCCCCGCGCTGCTCACCAAGGTCAGGGAGGCCGCGGCGGGGGCGCTGGCCAACGAGATCCCCTTCGACACCCTGGTCTCGCGGGCGGGCGTGGCCCGGATCCCGGGCGTGCATCCGGTGTTCCAGACCTCGTTCATCCACCGCGACGACCCGAAGCCCCCGCCCACGTGGGAGGGCCTGGAGGCACGCGTCTGGGACCACGAGGTCGACGACGCCGCGCTCGACCTGATGCTGACCGCGACCCCTCGGGGCGACGACTACGAGCTCGCCTTCACGGGCAAGCTTGACCGATTCTCCGCAGGTCAGGTCAAGGAGCTGCCCGTCGTCTTCCGGGACTTGCTGGAAGAACTTCGATGACGGGCCCGGCACCCGCGCATTGGATCACGCCGGACGTGCGCGGCGGTAGCGCCGTCTCACTTACCGGCACAGTCTTCAGAGCCTGAATGAGGCGCGGGCGTGTGGGGGCCGGTGGGAATGGTGCACCGGCCCCCACGCCGTCGCCCGGATCGCGGTTGCCGCGGGCGCGCGCCGCCCGAGGGCCACCCCGGTCCGGGACGGGGGTGCGAGGGGCCGGTGGTCAGGACACCGGCGCCCCGCGTGGTCCTACTTCTCCTGGTGCTCGGCGCGGTCGCCGCTCCAGTCGGTGTGGAAGACCCCTTCGCGGTCCACACGGTTGTAGGTGTGGGCGCCGAAGTAGTCGCGCAGGCCCTGGATCAGGGCCGCCGGCAGGCGGTCGCGGCGCAGGCCGTCGTAGTAGGCCAGCGCCGAGGAGAACCCGGGCGTCGGGACCCCGATCGAGGCGGCCGTGGAGACGACCCTGCGCCAGGCGCCCTGCGCCTCGGCCAGCGCCTCGCTGAAGGACGGCGAGGCCAGCAGCGTCGGCAGCCCCGGGTCCTTGGCGTAGGCGTCGCGGATCCGGTCGAGGAACCGGGCCCGGATGATGCAGCCGCCGCGCCAGATCGTCGCCATGTCACCGAGGTTGATGTTCCAGCCGAACTCCTTGGAGGCGGCGGCCATCTGGTCGAAGCCCTGGGCGTACGCCACGATCTTCGACGCGAGCAGGGCCTGCCGGACGTCGTCGACCAGGGAGTAGTTGGGCGCCGACCCGATCGGGCCCTCCAGGTCGCGGGCGGCCTGGCGGCGGGTGACGTCACCCGAGAGGCCGCGGGCGAACACCGCCTCGGCGATGCCGGTGACCGGCACGCCGAGTTCGAGGGCGTTCTGGACGGTCCAGCGGCCGGTGCCCTTCTGCTCGGCGCGGTCGGCGACGACGTCCACGAACGGACGGCCCGTCTCGGCGTCGACGTGGCCGAGCACCTCGGCGGTGATCTCGATCAGGTAGGACTCGAGGTCGCCCCGGTTCCACTCGGTGAAGATCTCCGCCAGCTCGCCCGGGGTGCGGCCGAGGGCCTGCCGGAGCAGGTCGTAGGCCTCCGCGATGAGCTGCATGTCGGAGTATTCGATGCCGTTGTGGACCATCTTCACGAAGTGGCCCGCGCCGTCGGCGCCGACGTGGGTGCAGCAGGGCACCCCGTCGACCTTGGCCGAGATGTCCTCCAGGATCGGCCCGAGGGACTTGTAGGCCTCCGGCGAGCCGCCCGGCATGATGCTGGGCCCGTTGAGGGCGCCTTCCTCACCACCGGAGATGCCGGTGCCGACGAACAGGATGCCGCGCTCCTTCAGCGCCGCCTCACGCCGCCGGGTGTCGGTGAACAGGGCGTTCCCACCGTCGACGATCATGTCGCCGGGCTCCATGTGGGCCGCCAGGTCCTCGATCACGGCGTCGGTGGACGGACCGGCCTTCACCATGATGATCGCCTTGCGGGGTTTCGTGAGCGACGCCACGAACTCCGCCGTCGTGCCCGTCGCGACGAACGCGCCCTCTCCGGCGTGGTTCTCGACGAGCTCCTGCGTCTTGCTCTCGGTGCGGTTGTGCACCGCGACGACGTATCCGTGGTGGGCCAGGTTCCTGGCGAGGTTCCGGCCCATCACCGCAAGGCCTGTCACCCCGATGTCCGCCGTGCCCAAAACGTTCTTGTCCATGCGCCGCTCCTATCCTTCCGGGCAGCTCAGTAACCGTACATGCCGCCCGCTGACGACGTCGGCGTGGTGGCCGCCGACGGCTTGGGCGTCGCCGACGCGGACGCCGAAGGCGCCGGCGTCGACGCCGCGCCGGGCAGCGGCCCGGCGTCAGACGGCCTCAGCACGCCCAGGAGGCCGTGCTGCGCCTTGTCGATACCCGCCGCGAACCATACAGAGTTCTCTCCGCCGTTCGTCGCAGTGCCCGGCTCCAGATCCCACAGACCCTCAAGCTGGATCGCCTGTCCGTTGGTCTGCCGCAGCGGGCCGAGGTACCGGCCGGTGCGGGCGCTATAGGCGTTGACCAGCCCATCTCCGAAGTTACCCACCAGAACGGCCCCGGCCAAGGCGCCGAATCCACGCGGCGCGCGGATCATCGCCCACGGCGCGTTCAGCGCGCCGCGATTGGCGAAGCGGCCGAGGAAGCGGCCGTTGGCGGAGAACCGGGAGACGAACCCGTTGCCCCGGCCGGGCACGGCCTTGCCGGTGGCGGCGTCGCGCTTGGCGTACGCGACCATGATCACGTTGCCGACGACCTCGACGTTGAAGGGGGCGTAGTCGGCGGGCATGCGCGGGTCGCGGAACTGCGAGCGGGACAGCCGCACCCGGTCGAACTCCGAGTCGTAGACGTGGATCTTGCCGTGCGAGAATGAGGGGGCCAGCAGGAAGGCGCCCCGGTTGGTGTTCATCACCGCCAGGCCCTTGTAGTCGGCGTTCTTCGTGAACGCCGCGATGACCGCGTTCTTGGGGTTGACCTCGGCGTTCCACGCCGTGATCGCCCCCGAGGGGCTGGCGAAGATGAAGGTCGCGGGCTTGTCCTTGATCAGGAAGTCGTCCTGCGACGTGTTGACGACCTGTCCGGTCGGCGTGCCGCCCGGAATGGCGACCTCGGTCTGCTCCTTCTTGGCGTTGCCGGAGTAGACGGTCGCGACACCGGCGCCGGCGCCCGAGACCCACAACGTCTTGCCCATCGCCAGACCCCAGGGGTTGACCAGCTTGGGATCGGTGACGGGGGCCTTGCCGGGCACGTCCGAGACCAGGTTGACCTGGGCGAACCGGTTGGTCGACGTGGTCGTCTTGGTAACCTTGACGGTGGCGGGCTTGGCCTGTGGGGCCGTCTGGGCGCTTGCGGGAATGCTCAGGGGGGTGCTCAGAACGAGCGTCCCGGCGGTGAGCACGGCGACGCGTGAACGCATCTGGTGGTCTCCTTCGAGGGGCCTTCTCGGTTCATGACCTAAGGTGCGGAGGTTCGCGAAGCTCCCTTACGGGCGGAGATACGCGGCGCTTCCCGGGAGGGTTCACCGGCTGAAAACCTAGTAAAAGGGTAGGGTTTGCCGAGTCAACGACCGGCAAAGCCCCTTTGACCCCTCCACCTCGCTGTCTATCGTCGACGTGTGATCCTTGGAGACTCCGGAATGTTCCTCCCCCAGCCTCAGCGCTCCGTCGTGGCGATCCCCCCGCCGGGAGACGGCCCCGGCTTCTGGGCCGGCGCGCCGAGCGCCGTGGCGACGCCCGACGGCACGATCTACCTGGCCTACCGCCTGCGCCGTCCCATCGGCGAGGGCCGCGGCTACGCGATCCAGATCGCCCGCTCCGACGACGGCGAACGTTACGAGCCGGTGCTGACGATCACCAAAGACCAGATGCGGACCGAGTCGCTGGAGCGGCCCACCCTCGTGCTGACCCCCGAGGGCGGCTGGCGCCTCTACCTGAGCTGCGCGACCTACGGCACCAAGCACTGGCGGGTCGAGCTGCTGGAGGCCGCCCGCCCCGAGGACTTCGACCCGGAGACCGCCCGCGTCGTGCTGCCCGGCGACCTCAAGACGGGCGTGAAGGATCCGGTGATCATCCACCACGGCGGCCAGTGGCACCTGTGGGCGTCCTGCCACCCGCTGGAGGTCCCCGAAGAGGCCGACCAGATGGTCACCGACTACGCGACCAGCCCCGACGGGCGCGACTGGTCGTGGCACGGCACCGCCCTCGACCGCCGCCCCGGCGCCTGGGACTCCCGCGGCGTGCGCATCTCGGCGGTCCGGTTCACCGACGACGGGGTGCTGGCCTACTACGACGGCCGGGCCAGCGCGGCCGAGAACTACGAGGAGCGCACCGGCGTCGCGACCGGCCCCGACCCCTCGACCCTGACGGCCGTGGGCGACCACCCGCACGCCGAGTCGCCCCACGGCGGCCTGCGCTACCTCGACATCCTCGACCTGCCGGGCGGCGGCCGGCGCATCTTCTACGAGTGGACCCGCCCCGACGGCGCCCACGACCTGCGCACCGAACTCATCTGACGGAACCCGCGCCGCCGCCTCACCGGCCACCGGCGCGGGTCGAAACCCTTTCTCCGTTACGGCTCCGCCCGCCCGGCGCCGACGCCCGCCCCGCCCAGGCGCCGCACCCGGCGCCGGCCACCGCTCCCCCGACCCGCCGCGACGAGTCGTCCGTGGCCGGTCAGGCGGCTACCGGGGCCGCCCGTTGCGCGCCTGGCCCTGACCGGTCGGGCGGTGGCCGACCTGGCCGCCCGAACGGTCGCGGGGCCGGACCCAGTCGGAGAAGTCCTCCCCCGTCACCTCTTCCAGCAGCTTGATGTCGTCGGTGAAGTAGGGGATCAGCTCCTGCCGCTGCTCCCACGTGAGGGGCCGCCGCGCCTTGCCGTCACGCTGGAGCACCCGGGCCAGCGGCGCGGTCAGCGCCTGCCCGCCCAGCCGGTCGCCCACCCGCACCACCTGCGACAACACCTGGTGGAGCACCGTCTCGTGGGGGTGCACGGTCACGTTCTCGCGGGGCACCTCGGAGATCACCCCGGTACGCACGCCGAGATGCCCGCAGATGCGGTCGAGGGTCTCGGCCGGCCGGTCGAGCAGGTCCCGGTAGCGGAAGACCAGCACCTGCTCCTCGGTGAACAGGTCGTAGAGGTCACGGAGCTGCTCGCCGTACTTGCCCAGGCCGACGTAATGCCAGAACGGGGCCCACCCGGCCCTGATCCGCTCGGGCTCGCGGGCACAGGCCTCGACGACGTCGCCGACGGGCTCCAGCCCGGCCGACCACAGGTGGGTCCAGTTCGAGTGGGCCCGCTCGACCGGGTCGCGCACGACCACGATGAGCCGGACCTCCGGGATGAGGGCCTTGATGCGCCGGTGGGCGGCCCGGTCGTACAGGTAGAACGGCGTCGACTCGCCGTTCAGGTAGCCCGGCCGGAACAGGGCCTCGTAGTCGTCGCGGCGCCACACGTGCTCGCGGTAGGTCTCCGCGTCGCCGGGCCCGCCCCTGTCGGGCGGCGGGCCGTCGGAGAGGAAGAACTTCGGCTCCTTCACCGCGGACAGGTACAGGTCCGGGTGCGCGCTGAGCGCGGCGTGCAGGGCGGTCGTGGCGGCCTTCGGGGCCCCGATGACCAGGAAGCCGGGCAGAGTCACACTAACCTCCACTTTTCCTACAAACTTAGTATGGAATGGGTCCTCCTTCAACGTCCCGGCACTTCCCACGCTACGGGGAGCTCACCGGCGGTTGGCAACCAGATCTGCGCCAAGGTATTCACAATAAGTAATCATGCGATTACTCTTGGTAGTAACAGCAGGTCAAAAGCCTGCCTGGTACGTAAGGAGTGAGATCATGGATCTCGTCAAGCCCGCCGTCCTCGCCACAGCGACCGTGCTCTGCCTGGCCCTCCCGGCCGGCGCGAGCACCGCGCTCCCCGCCACGGCCTCCGCCGCGTCCTCCGGCCTGGCCGTGAACGCCGCCCCCTCCACCGTCCACGCCGGCCAGACCGTCCGGCTCCGCACCAAGGCGTGCCCCAACCGGCCGGGTTACGCCTACTCGCCGGCGTGGGGCCGCAGCGTCACGCTGCTGCCCAACGGCGTGCGGGCCACCGGGAGGGCCACCGTGTGGTCGGGCACGAAGCCGGGCACCTACTCGGTCTCCGTCGCCTGCCAGGGCCAGACCTACCCGACCGCGTTCGGCTACCTGACGGTCGTGGCAGCCGGGACCTCGGTGAAGTACCGGGTCCAGCACGTCCGCAAGGGCAGCCACCTCAACGTCCGGTCGGGGCCGGGCCTGGGCCATCGGGTGGTCGGCAAGCTGAAGTGGCGGGCGACCGTCCAGGGGTCCCCGGTCCGTGAGAGGGGCTGGGTCAAGGTGACCACGAAGAGGGGCACGACCGGCTGGTCGTACGGCTACTACCTGCGCCGCGCCTAACCGGTCACCAGGTCGTGGGCCCGTTCGGGTACGTCCCCGGCCGAACGGGTCCGCCTCCTGCAGGTCAGCGCGGCGAGCGCCGTCGTGATGGGCACCGCCGCGACCAGCCCGATCGTGCCCACGATGCTCCGGACCAGCTCCTGGGCCACCACCGGCCCGGCCAGCACCTCACCCAGGGGCTCGTTCCCGACGCTGATGAGCAGCAGCAGCGGGAGCGACGCTCCGGCGTACGCGAGCACGATCGTGTTGATGACCGAGGCGATGTGCGCCCGCCCGACCCGGGTGGCGGCCCGGTAGAGCTGCCGGGCGGTGTATCCCGGGTTGGCGTGGGCGAGTTCGGCGACCGTGGCGGCCTGGGTGACCGTGACGTCGTCGAGCACGCCGAGCGAGCCGATGATGATGCTCGCCAGCAGCAGGCCCTGGGTGTTGATCTGGTGGCTAGTGCCGAGCAGAAAACTGCTGTCGTCGGTCACGCCGGTCAGGTGGGCCCAGTCGATGGCCAGCAGCGACAGCAGGCCCGTGAGGGCCAGGCTGACCAGGGTGCCGATCACGGCCACCGAGGTGGGCACGGTGACGCCGTGGGTGACGTACAGGACGATCAACATGATCGCCGCGGCGCCGACGACGGCGACCAGCAACGGCGGTTGCCCGGCCAGGATGGCCGGGAGCACGAACGTGAGCAGCAGCCCGAAGGTGATCGCGAGGCCGACCAGCGCGGTGATCCCCTTCCACCGCCCGAAGGCGATCACCGCCAGCGCGAAGGCCACGCCGAACAACCACAACGACGACGAGCGGTCGTGGTCGGAGACGGCGTAGGTGCCGTCCTGCAGGTCGAGCACGACCACCTTGTCGCCCTCGGCGAAGGTCGCCGACCCCGGCGCGGTCGGCAACATCGCGGTGACCTGGTGGAACACCGAGAACTCGACGATCGCCTTCTCGCCCGAGACCGAGGTGATCACTCCGATGAGCTCGGGGATCTGCGGCTCCTCCGCCTTCTTCACGTCGCCCGGCCATAAGAAGACCAGCGCCACGAGCGTCGCGGCCGCCAGCGGCAGGATCACGGCCAGCACGGCCAGGACGGTTGTGCGGTCGGCGGGCGCGACCGGCCCGTGCGAGTGCCCCATGGCGAGGAACAGTAGCTCAGGCCGACATGATGGCGACCCCCAGACACATCTCGTCGGCGGTCCCCTCGCCCCACACGACGTAGCGGGCCGGGTCGTTCGCCAGCTGCGGCAGCATGCCCCGCAACTTCGCGTCGTGGGTGCAGGTCACCCGCACCACGTCGCCCTCGCCGACCTTCACCGGCGCGGGGAGCGGGCGCAGCGCCTGGTCGTCGAAGTTGTATTCGGGCACGTCGAGCAGGGTCCGCGCGTCCGGCTTGCCGGGGTTGAGCTCGATCTTGATCGACCGGCCGAGCAGGTGCATGTGGCCGGCCAGGGCGTGCATCAGGCCCTCCCGCGGCACGGGGATGTCGCAGTGCTGCGTGGGTCCCGGCTCGGCCGGACCGCACATCTCGGTCAGGAATCCCTGCATGCGCGCCGACTCGGCCCCGAACCGGCGGCCGATGTCCTCCACGGCGGCCTTCCGGTCGCAGAGCGGCCCCGACTCCCCGGGGGCGCAGGGCAGTTCGACGGCGGCCGGGAACAGGGCGGTGCCGAGGGGCTCAAGCTGCTTGTCGCTGACCCGCAGCCGGATCGCCGACTGGTCGGCCCCGTCGCCCGCGCGGGTGTTGTAGTGGACCTGCATGACGAGCTGGCTGCCCGGCGGGATCGGGTGGCCGTACTTCGGGTCGAGCAGCGTCTCGCGGTCGCCCGGCGCCCAGTGGGCCACCCATCCGGCCTCCCTGACGCCCGCGTCGGCGAAGCAGCTCCAGCCCTGGCCGGGGGCGGCGGCGTCCATCCTCTTCGCCTCGGCGACCTGTTCCGGTGCCAGCCGGAAGAAGATCGCGTGATGGACGATGGCCAGGTTGAGCGGCTGGAACTGGGCGCCGGTCAGGAAGCCGGTGCCCTGCGTACCGGGGTCGATGAGGAAACACCGGTAGTCGTCGGACGCGCCGTTGGGCCCTTTGGGGGTGTACGGCTCCGGCATCGTCAGCGTGACGAACCGCTCGCCGTCGCGCAGCGGCTGCGCGGGCGCCGTGGAGGCCGCGTGACCGTGTTTCGGCGTGGCGGCGGGCGGCGGCGCCGCCGCGTTCTGCGTTCCGCAGGCCGCCGTCACCACCAAGACCAGGAGCGCGGCCAGACTTCCCCGTAGTCGATTCATGTGTTCAACGCTGACGCACCCGGCGCCGCCCGGCCATCCTCCTTTTGGGAGGGAGAGATCGTCCGTTCGGATGGGCCGCCATGTCGACTCTCGTATGACGAGTCCGGCGGGCAGCGCCCGCCGCCAGGCCTCGCCCAGCGCGCCTCACCTGACCTTCAGCAGCGGCCGGCCGGCTTCGTCAACCTGAACTGCGCCATCGGCCGGGGCTCCCGTCATCCGCCCTGGGACAGCGCCCTCAACTGGGGGAACTCCCCGGTCCCGTCGAGGCTGCCGTTGTGGACCGGCGGGCGGCAGCCCACCCGCACCGACACCCCCACTCCCGGACCGTCGGCGTAGCGGAACTGGAGCGGGCGTACAGGCCGCGATCAGCAGGAGGATCGCCGGCGGCATCGAACGCTTCATGATCCCATGACGCCTGACACCGGCCCGGGGTTCAAAACGAATACGGCCCCCGCCTGGGCGGGGGCCGTACCGGAAACGGGGTCTAGAGAGCCGCCACCGGCTCCTCCTTGCTGAGCTGCTCGGGGCCGCCCCGCAGCGGGACCTCCTTGATGAAGGCCGCCAGGATCGGGACCACCACCGCGAAGACGATCGCCCAGAGGAACACGCCGCTGATCGCGCCCGCGAGCGACTCCAGGAAGCCGGTCTTGATCTGCGGGGGGAGCTGCGCCAGGGCCGCCGGGCTCATCTGGCCGCCGCTGGCGACCATGTCGGCCGACCGCTCGCCGAACTTCTCGCGCAGGCTGTCGGCGAGGTGGTTGTTGAACACCGCGCCGAACAGGGCCACGCCGAACGAGCCGCCGATCGAGCGGAAGAAGGTCGAGGCGCTGGAGGCCACGCCCAGGTCCTTCTGCTCCACGCTGTTCTGCGCGATCAGCATGGTGGTCTGCATCAGGAAGCCCATGCCGAGGCCGAGGACGGCGATGAAGACGCCGGTCTGCCAGAGCGGGGTGCTGACGTCCATCAGCGTGAGCAGGCCCATGCCGATGGCCATGACGACGCCGCCGATGACGGGGAACGCCTTGTACTTGCCGGTCGCGGTGATGCGCTTGCCGACGTAGAGCGAGACGACCATGGAGGCCGCCATCATCGGCAGCAGGAGCAGGCCGGAGTTGGTCGCGGTCGCGCCCTGCACGAGCTGCTGGAACAGCGGCAGGAACGAGATCGCGCCGAACATCGCGAAGCCGAGCAGGAAGCCCACGCCCGAGATCAGGTTGAAGTTGCGGTCCTTGAACACGTGCAGGGGCATGATCGGCTCGGGGGCGCGCCGCTCGACCGGGATGAACGCCGCGAACGACACGACGGCCAGCACGCCCAGGCCGATGATCTGCCACGATCCCCACGGGTAGCCATGGCTCTGGCCGCCCCATGAGGTGATCAGGACCAAAGCGGTGATCCCGACCGTGAGGATGATCGCGCCGAACCAGTCGATGCGGTGCTCGGTGCGCTTCTTGGGCAGGTCGAGCTTGAGCCAGAGCCACACCAGCGAGACGCCGCCGAGCGGCAGGTTCACGTAGAAGGCCCAGCGCCAGTCGAGGTGGTCGGTGATGAAGCCGCCGGCGAGGGGGCCGGCGATCATGGCGAGCGACATGATCGCGGCCATGATGCCCTGGTACTGACCGCGCTCACGCGGCGGCACCAGGTCGCCGATGATGGCCATCACGCCGACGATGAGGCCGCCCGCGCCGAGGCCCTGGATCGCGCGGAAGGCGATCAGCTCGGTCATGCCGTTGTCGACGCCGCCGAAGAACGACGAGCCGGCCATGCCGCACAGGGCCGAGCCGACCAGGAAGATGACGATCGAGGTGAGGAAGACGGTCTTGCGGCCGTAGAGGTCGCCCAGCTTGCCCCAGATGGGCGTGGACACCGTCGTGCCCAGGATGTAGGCGGTGGTGACCCACGTGAAGTATTCGAGACCGTTCAGCTCGCCGACGATGCGGGGCATCGCGGTGCCGACGATCATGTTGTCGAGGAAGGCGAGCATCATGGCCAGGAGCAGTCCCGGCAGGATGATCATGACTTCTCTGGACCGCGCCGGAGGTGGACTGGCGGCGGTTTCCGACATTACGGGGCCCCCTTGTTAACCCATGAACTTACTTGCCGACCGGCAAGTGGCCGGAGTTAAGGTAAGGTCCGTACTAGCCGCCCGTCAAGTTGAATTAAAAGGACGACCAAACGCCATGAGCGAACGTGCGTTCGCCCCTCGGGAGACCCGAGACACCCGTGCGCGCATCCAGGAGATCGCGCTCGAACTGTTCACCGAGCAGGGCTATGAGGCGACCTCGCTCCGCGAGATCGCCGAGGCGCTGGGGGTGACCAAGGCGGCCCTCTACTACCACTTCAAGACCAAGGAAGACATCGTCGCGGGCATGATCATCGACCGCATCGCGAAGCTCGACGTGATCATCGACGAGCTGCGCGCCCACGACGCCGTCACGCCCGAGGTCCGCCGCGCGGCGATCGTCCGCTACGCCGAGGGCGCCTACGAGGGCCGCGCGATCACCCGCTTCATGGAGCGCAACCCGACCGCGATGAAGCACCACCCGGTGATGCTGCGCATGCGCGAGAAGGTGATCGAGCTCAGCGAGCTGCTGATCGACCACGACCAGCCGCTGACGCTCCGGCTCAAGCACGGCCTGGCCCTGTTCGCCATCCACGCGGTCGGCTTCATGCTGCCCGACCCGAAGATCGACGAGAACGAGAGGTATGAGGCCTCACTGAAGGTTGCCCTGGAATTGATCGAGGCGACCGGGAGTTGATCCGCCCGAAAGGGTAGGTGAAACCCATGCTTTTCGGTAAGGAACACGTCGAGCGTTATCAGGCCACCGACGGCGCCGAGGGTCACGAGTGGCAGGGCACGACGGCGGCCCTGCTCACCACGAAGGGCCGCCGCACCGGCAAGGAGCACACGACCCCGCTGATCTACCAGAAATACGGCGACGCCTATCTGCTGGTCGCCTCCAAGGGCGGCGCGGACGCCCCACCCGAGTGGTACCTGAACCTCCAGGCCAACCCCGAGGTGGGGTTCCAGGTCTTGGGCGACAAGTTCCGCGCCCGCGCCCGGACCGCCACCCCGGAGGAGAAGCCCGACATGTGGCGGGTGATGGTGGCCGCGTGGCCCGACTACGACGAGTACACGAAGAAGACCGACCGCGAGATCCCGGTCGTCGTCATCGAACGCCTCTAGCTCACCAGGCGACCACGCCCTCCTCGTTGACGAACGTGCTCGTCGGGCCGTCGTCGCCGAGCAGGGCCATCGACACCGACACGGCCGCGCCCTGGGCGGCCGTCCGGTCTCCCTGGAAGCCGTTGAGGTCGGTGGCGCAGTAGCCGGGCGAGATCGCGTTCACCTTGATCGGGGTGCCGGCCAGTTCCTTGGCGTACAGGGCGGTGACCATGTTGAGGGCCGTCTTGGACGACTGGTAGGCCAGGCTGTTCAGCTCGCCCCACGGGTTGGCCGGGTCGGTCGTGACCGTGAGGCTGCCGACCTCGCTGGAGACCATGACGATCCGGCCGGCGGGCGACTTGAGCAGGAGCGGGACCATCGTGTTGGTGACCGCGACGACGCCGAAGACGTTCACCTCGTAGACGCCGCGCATCAGGTCGAGCGGGGTCGCGGTGGGCGGGCCGCCCTGGGCGATGCCGGCGTTGTTGACCAGGATGTCGAGAGAGCCGAAGCGCTCCCCGATGAACGCGGCGGCGGCCGTGATCGTGTCGGGCGAGGTCACGTCGAGCTCGACCCAGGCGGCGCCGAGGCGCGCGGCGGCCTCCGCTCCCCTGCCGGGGTCCCGGGCGCCGACGACCACGTCCACGCCCCGCTCCGCCAGCAGGCGGGCCGTCTCGAAGCCGATTCCCTTGTTCGCGCCGGTGATGAGTGCTGTCGTCATGGCCTCAAGGGTGCGCGGGGCCGGGCCGGCGCACGAGAGACCGGCCGATGCTGGGATCGGCGGTACCACCCACGCGCCCCGGACAGGGGGGAAAATCGGCTCATGGACAGGAACGGGCTGGCCGACTTCCTCCGCACCCGCCGCGCCCGGTTGAAGCCCCGCGACGTCGGGTTGCCCGACGGCGCGCGGCGGCGGACCCAGGGGCTGCGCCGGCAGGAGGTCGCCGAGCTGGCCGGGATGTCGGTCGACTACTACATCCGGCTGGAGCAGGGGCGCGGCCCGCATCCCTCACGGCAGATCCTCAACGCGCTGGCCAGGGCCCTGATGCTGAACGCCGACGAGCGTGCCCACCTCTACAACCTGGCCGGGGAGGCGCCCGCCCGGCCCGGCGTCTCCCCCACGGTGCCGCAGGGCGTGCTGGAGCTCCTGGCGACGCTGACCGACGTCCCGGCCTACGTCCTCGACGACGGGTTCGACGTGCTGGCCGCCAACCCGATGGCCCTGCACCTGATCCCCTACCTGACGGTCGGCGGGAACGAGATGCGCGGCATCTTCGCCGGTCCGGTGCACCGCGAGGTCTGCCGCCACGCCGAGTCGTTCGCCGCGGCGGCGGTCCGCGAGCTCAGGGCGGCGTCGGCGACCCGGCCGGAGCTGACCGACCTGGTCGCCGAACTGGGCGCGCGCAGCCCCCTGTTCACCGAGCTCTGGGCCGCCCATGACGTGGAGATCCGTCGCGAGCTGCGCAAACAGCTGCTGCACGAGGCCGTCGGCGAGATCGACGTACGGCGGCAGATCCTCGCCATCCCCGACTCGGGCCAGCGCCTGATCACCTACGTCCCGATCCCCGGCACCGGCGCGCAGGAGGCCCTCAGGAGGGTCCGGGAACTACTGGATCGACCGGGATACGCGCGGTCAGGGTGAACCCCCCGGCGGAGGCGCCCGCCTGGAGGGTGCCGCCGACCAGCATGATCCGCTCCCGCAGGCCCGCCAGGCCGTAGCCCGACTCGCCGAAGACCCGCCCGCGCGGCGGCCCGGCGGCGTTGTGGACGACGACGACGAGCTCGTCGTCGGCGATGCGCCCGGTGACGGTGACCGTGGCCCCGGGCGCGTGCTTGCGGGCGTTGTTCAGCCCCTCCTGGACCACCCGGTAGGCGGCGTGCTCGACGCTGCGCGACAGGTGCGTCCCGTCGACCGCGAAGTCCAGGTCGACCCGCTGACCGATCGTGTTGCTGTCGGCCACGAGCCTCGGGATGGCGTCGATGCCCTGGGCCGAGTCGGGCAGGTCCCCGGCCCGCAACACGGTGAGCAGCTCGCGGAGTTCCGTGAGGGCGCGTACCCCCTGGTCCTCGATGTCCCTGGCCAGGGCCGGGTTGTCCTCCTGGTCGGTGTCCTCCTGGATCATCCCGGCCTTGAGCACCATCACGGTCACGGCGTGGGTCACGGTGTCGTGCAGCTCGGCCGCGATCCGCCTGCGCTCGCGCGCGGCGGCGTTCTCCTCCCTGATGTGGACGTCGTCCGTCAGCGTCTGGATCATGTCGCGGTAGCCGCGCACCCAGGTGCCGACCACGGCGGCAACGTACACGGTCGTGATCGCCCGCACGGCGTCGATGCCGATGTTGGGGCTCATGTTGGGCTGGTAGTGGTAGCCGATCGCGAACCCGACGGTCAGCACGGCCGCCACGGCCTGCCACCACCGCACGGTCCGGTGCGCCGTCATCGAGTAGGCGGCGATCGACACCGGGATCGACTGTGCGGTGAACAGGTAGCAGACCAGCGAGAACACCAGCGACGGCCCGGCCCACCGGCGCCTGACGAGCATGGTCAGCGAGGCGACGACGGCGCTCGCGGTGGCCACCCAGACCGGCACCACGATCGAGGAGTCGTAGGGGTCGACGAGCGCCTGCGGCAGCGTGTAGACGAGCACTGTGGCGGCGAGGGCGAGGTCGACGATCCTGTCCCGCCGTCCGGGGTCGAGGGAAGCCCAGCGCTCCCGCCACCGGTCGATCGTCTCCCGCATCCCGCCAATGTCGGCTCCGCGGCGGCCCCGCGGGCCCTCTGACACGCGGACTTTCCCGATCTTGTACGAACACGCGTTTCCGCTCCGCCCGCGCTTCGGGGCAGGATAGAGCGGTGAGCCTGATCGAGCGCCTGCCGCAGACCCCCGACCCGGATTCCCTCTTCGAGGCGTTCGCCGCCTGGAACGAGGAGCGTGGGCTGACGCTCTATCCGGCCCAGGAGGAGGCGCTGATGGAGGTGGTGACGGGCAGCAACCTGATCCTCTCCACCCCCACCGGCTCGGGCAAGTCGCTGGTCGCGGCCGGGGCCCACTTCGCGGCGCTCGCCAACGACCAGGTCTCGTTCTACACCGCCCCCATCAAGGCGCTGGTCTCGGAGAAGTTCTTCGACCTGTGCGCGATCTTCGGCACCGAGAACGTCGGCATGATGACCGGCGACGCCTCGGTCAACGCCGACGCCCCGATCATCTGCTGCACCGCCGAGATCCTCGCCCAGGTCGCCCTGGCCGAGGGCCGCCAGGCCGACGTCGGCATGGTGATCATGGACGAGTTCCACTTCTACGCCGAACCCGACCGCGGCTGGGCCTGGCAGGTCCCGCTGCTGGAGCTCCCGCAGGCCCAGTTCGTGCTGATGTCGGCGACCCTGGGCGACGTCACCCGCTTCGAGAAGGACCTCACGCGGCGCACCGGCCGTCCGACGGCCGTGGTCAAACACTCCGAGCGCCCGGTGCCGCTGGTCTACTCGTACAGAATGACCCCGCTGCACGAGACGCTGGAGGAGTTCCTGTCGACCGGGCAGGCCCCCGTCTACGTGGTCCACTTCACCCAGGCCGCCGCGATGGAGCGCGCGCAGGCGCTGATGAGCATCAACATGTGCAGCAAGGCCGAGAAGGAGGCCATCGCGGCCCTGATCGGCAACTTCCGCTTCACCACCAAGTTCGGCCGCGCCCTGTCCCGGCTGGTCCGCCACGGGATCGGCGTCCACCACGCGGGCATGCTGCCCAAATACCGCCGGCTCGTCGAGAAGCTCGCCCAGGCCGGCCTCCTGAAGGTCATCTGCGGCACCGACACCCTCGGCGTCGGCGTCAACGTCCCGATCCGCACGGTGCTGTTCACCGCGCTCACCAAGTACGACGGCAACCGCGTGCGCCGCCTGCGCGCCCGCGAGTTCCACCAGATCGCCGGCCGCGCCGGCCGGGCCGGCTTCGACACCATCGGCTACGTCGCCTGCCAGGCCCCCGACCACGTGATCGAGAACGAACGCGCCCTGGCGAAGATCGGCGACGACCCCAAGCGCAGAAGGGGCTACGCCCGCAAGAAGCCGCCGGAGGGCTTCGTCAACTGGAACGAAGAGACCTTCGAAAAGCTCCAGACGGCCGAGCCCGAGCCGCTGACCAGCCGGTTCAAGGTCTCCAACGCGATGCTGCTGGCGGTCATCAACCGCCCCGGCAACTGCTTCCAGGCGATGAAGAGCCTGCTCACCGACAACCACGAGGAGCGCAAGAACCAGCGCCGCCACATCAGCCACGCCATCGCGATCTACCGCTCGCTGCTGGCCGGCGGCATCGTCGAGACCCTGAAGGAACCCGACGACCAGGGCCGCTACGCCCGCCTGACGGTCGACCTCCAGCAGGACTTCGCCCTCAACCAGGCCCTGTCGACCTTCGCCCTCGCCACCTTCGAACTCCTGGCCCCCGACAGCCCCACCTACGCCCTCGACGTGGTCAGCGTCGTCGAGTCGACCCTCGACGACCCCCGGCAGATCCTGCACGCCCAGCTCAACAAGGCCCGCGGCGAGGCGGTCGCCCAGATGAAGGCCGACGGCATCGAATACGAGGAGCGGATGGAGCTCCTCCAGGAGGTCACCTACCCGATGCCGCTGGAGGCCCTGCTCTTCGGCGCCTACGAGACCTACCGCCAGGGCCACCCCTGGGTCGGCGACCACACGGTCAGCCCGAAGTCCATCATCCGCGACATGTACGAACGCGCGATGACCTTCACCGACTACATCCAGTTCTACGAACTGGCCCGGTCGGAGGGCACCGTCCTGCGCTACCTGGCCGACGCCTACCGCGCCCTGTCCCGGACGGTCCCGGAACACATGAAGACCGACGACCTGATCGACCTGATCGAATGGCTCGGCGAACTGATCCGCCAGGTCGACTCCAGCCTGATCGACGAGTGGGAGAAGCTCGCCAACCCGTCGGAGGCTTTGGAACACCGCGACGAACTGGAGTCGAAGCTCCGCCCGGTCACCGCGAACACCCGCGCCTTCCGCGTGCTGGTCCGCAACGCGATGTTCCGGATGGTGGAGTTGGCCGCGCTCGACCAGCAGGAGGAGCTGGAGGAGCTCTACCCCGACGTCGACTGGGCGGCGGGGCTCGACGCCTACTACGACGAGCACGACACGATCGGGACCGGGCCTTCCGCGCGCGGGCCGGCGTTCCTGCGGATCGAGGAGGAGCCGGGGGTGTGGCGGGTCCGGCAGGTCATCGAAGACCCGGCCGGCGACGGCGACTGGGGGGTGTCGGCGGATGTCGACCTGGCGGCGTCCGACGAGGAGGGCACGGCGGTGCTCCACGTGGTGGGCATCAACCGCCTCTAGGCACCGGCCTTGGCCAGGTCGACGATGACGTGCCTGCCGTCCTGCTGGTAGCTCAGCAGCCGGTCGTCGGAGGCGGGCACCGGGATCGCGATCCCCCCGGCCTGCACCCCCTTGGCCGGCAGCGGCTTCACCCCCAGGTCGGCCACCTGCCCCGACACGAGGTCGTAGAGCCCCGCCCACAGCTCCCCCGGTCCCGCCAGGGTGCTGGAGGTGACGAAGCGGTCGCGGGCGGGGCGGGACACCGGCGGGTCGGTCAGCTTGGTCGCCCGCAGCCCGGCCCCTGACCGCGCCGACGCCAGCCGGTCGGCCGACACGCAGAGGTTCACCCCGCACAACGAGCCGGGACGGGTCTCCCGCCGCTCGCCCGTCTCGGCGTTGACGGCCGTGGTGAAGGCGCGGGCGGGCGAGCCCACCCACGGCCACTTCAGCACGTGCTGTCCCTGCGTCCCGGGCACCTCGGACGGCCTGCCGCCCGCGTAGGGGACCCGCCACACGCCTCCGGTGTCGGTCGACCACACGACCCCCTGTGGGGTCGGCTCCAGGCCGGTGACCGTCCCGGTCAGCGCGAAGGCGGCGACGGCGACCGGGTCGCCGCCCTCCACGGGGACGGTCCAGATCTCGCCGACGCGTCCGGCGCCGTCGCGGCGGGCCGTCCACCACACGACGTGGCCCGACCCGGCGGCCACGTCCGAAGGGTGGACCACGGTCCGGGGCGGCAGGGGGAGCTCGGCCAGTTCGGTGGTCTCCCCGTTCGCCAGCCGGTACGACACCAGCGCCTCCGACCGCTCGAAGCCCTTGGCCGCGGTCGCCAGGAGGGTGTCGTCGTCGAGGAACAGGCGCGGGGTGATCGTGCGGCCGTCGGGGAGCACGGCGGGGATGACGTGGACGGCCTGTGGCCAGAGGTTCTGCACGAGCGGGGGGCGTTCGACGAGCGTGGTGCCGTTCAGGGTGCCGGTGAGGGCGAGGGCGGCGAGCAGGACGCGCACGATCAGCCCCCTACCGCGCCGCAGTCGGACACGAGGGAGCCCTGGCGGCGGCAGGTCTGGAGGGCCACTTCGGGGACCGTCAGGTAGTGCCTGACCACGGTGCCGGCGCCGCCGGTGTTCTCGTCGTAGCCCTGGCCGACGCCGCCGACGCCGATGTAGGTCCGGACCGCCTGGCCGTCGGCCTCGGTGTCCCACACGTCGAGCACGTTCTGGTCGTGGATCGCCTGTCCGCCGGTCGGGGTCAGGGTCGTCACCGGGCCGCCCGCCGCCGCGCTCGCGGGCGCCGCGAACAGGGCCACCGTGAAGACGGCGGCGACAGCCGATCTGCGACGCATGCAAGCACGATAAGTCACGAATCCATAAAGTGCCCGTCAACCGCCGGAAAGCGCGTCTTCGACCTCGGGGACGGCGAAGTCGTCGGGGTCGTCGAGCCAGCCGTGCGGCAGCAGCACCTTCTGCCGTTCGCCGCTCTTGCCGCGCGGGCCGTCGGCGGCCTCGCCGGGCCAGGGCTGGTCGAGGTCGAGGCCCGACAGGCGCTCGCGCAGTTCGTCGAGCGAGGCGGCCTGGGCGGTCAGCCGCCGGGTCTCTGCGCCGACCGAGAACGCCTTCAGATACCACCCGACGTGCTTGCGGAAGTCGGAGACGCCGTGTTTCTCGTCGCCCATCACCTCGACCAGGAGCTCGGCGTGGCGCAGCAACATGGTCACCACCTCGCCGAGGCGGGGCTCGGCGCGCTCGGGCGAGCCGTTGAAGGCGTTCTCCAGGTCGCGGAACAACCACGGGCGGCCGAGGCAACCGCGCCCGATCACCACGCCGTCGCAGCCCGTCTGGGCGACCATGCGCAGGGCGTCGTCGGCGGTCCAGATGTCGCCGTTGCCCAGGACCGGCACCGAGTCGGGCACCGCGTCGCGCAGGCGGGCGATGGCGTCCCAGTCGGCGAAGCCGCCGTAGTGCTGGATGGCGGTGCGGGCGTGGAGGGCCACGGCCTGCACGCCCTCCTCGGCGGCGATCAGGCCGGCGTCGAGGTAGGTCAGGTGGTCGTCGTCGATGCCCTTGCGCATCTTCACGGTCACCGGCAGGGCGCCCGCGTTGGCCACGACCTCGCGGATGATCGACCGGAGCAGCCGCCGCTTGTAGGGCACCGCCGCTCCCCCGCCGCGCCGGGTCACCTTGGGCACCGGGCAGCCGAAGTTGAGGTCGATGTGGTCGGCCAGGTCCTCGTCAGCGATGATCTTCGCCGCGCGGCCCATGACCACCGGGTCGACACCGTAGAGCTGGATGCTGCGCGGCGACTCGGTCGGCCCGAAGCGGATCATCTCGTAGGTGAGCGGGTTGCGTTCGACCAGCGCCCGCGAGGTGATCATCTCGCACACGAACAACCCGCCGCCCTGCTCGCGGCAGAGCGTGCGGTAGGCGCGGTTGGTGATGCCGGCCATCGGGGCGAGCACCACGGGGGGCCAGACGTCGAGCGACCCGATTTTCATCCACTCATTGTCGTCCACGGCCGGGAGTGACCGGTGCACTAGCCTGGTCGCATGCTGCTGCGGTTGCGGATCGCGCTGCCCGACCGTCCCGGCGCCCTGGGGGCCGTCACGCAGGCCCTCGGTGTCGCGGGGGCCGACATCATCCAGGTCGTCGTGCTCGACCGGGGCGAGGAGCGCGCGGTCGACGACTTCACCGTCTCCTGGCCCGACGCCGCGCCACGCGAGCATCTCCTCCGCACGCTCGACGAGATCCCCGACATCAAGGTCGAGGGGGTCTGGGCGACCCGGGAGGCGCCGGGCACCTACCCGGAGCTGGAGGTGCTCAAGTTCCTGACCACCGCCGGAGACCGCGCGCTGGCGACCCTCGTCGACGCGATGCCGGTGATCTTCAGCGCCGACTGGGCCGCCTGCGCGGCCGACGGCAGCCACGACGTGGTCTGCGCGAGCTGGCGGGCGCCCGAGTCGATCAGGTTCCCCGACCTCGTGCCGGCCCGGCCGGTGGCCGCGACGCTGGAGTCGGGTGTCCACGTCGTCAACGCGCCGCTGCCGCCGCTGGCGCTGACGCTGGTGCTGGCCCGGGTCGAGGGGCCCGCCTTCCACCGGATCGAGGTGGCCCGGCTGACCCGGATCCTCGACATCTTCCTGCTGCTGCCGGCGATCGAGCAGAGCGCGGAGAAGGCCTTCCGGTCGGCCTCTCAGCCCACGTGATCGCGCCAGGAGTGCTGAGGGTCGTAGCCCAGCACCTTCCTGGCCTTGTCGATCGACAGCAGCGTGCCGAACTCCCCCACGTCGTGGGTGAGCTCGACGCCGGGGAACTCCTCGCGCAGCAGGTCGGCTGAGGGCCGGTTCATGATGGTGTCGGCCGCCGCGATCACGAAGCTCTCGGCCCCGGTGACCTCGGCGGTCAGGCCCAGGCGGCAGCTCTGGGCGACGTCGCGCACGTCGACGTAGCCCCACAGGTTCCAGCGCCGCGAGGCGGCGTCGGCCCAGTACGACGGGACGTTCGCGTAGTCCTCGGGCAGGTGGATGTTGGACAGGCGCAGGGCCACGAACGGGATGCCCGACCACGCGGCGACGTGCTCGGCGGTCGTCTCGGTGACGACCTTCGACAGGGCGTAGGTCGAGGTCGGCACCGGGTAGTGGGCCTCGTCGACAGGGGCGTAGCGGGGGGCGTCGTCGAAGGGCAGGCCCAGGGTGGTCTCGCTGGAGGCCCAGACGACGCGGCGCAACTTCAGGGTGGCCGCGGCCAGGAACACGTTGGCGTTCATGGTCACGTTGCGCTGGAAGGTGACCGCCGGGGTGGCCAGGCCGGGGGCGGGGATGTTGGCCAGGTGGACGACGGCCGAGCAGCCGTCGAGGACCTCGATCGCCTGGCCGTGGTCGGTCAGGTCGGCGGCCAGCACGCCGGGCCCGCCGAGGTCGGTGGCGACCACGTCGTAGCCGTGTTCCCGCAGGTCGGCGACGACGGCCCGGCCGGCCTTCCCGGCGGCGCCGGTGACACAGATGCGTTCCATGGCACGGAAGCCTTTCACATCCGGGCGAGCCGGTTGATACCGGTCGCATACAGGATTTTCGGGGCTTTTGCTCCGCGCGCGAGGGCGAGCATGGCCCGGCCGATCGCCTCGGTGGTGGTGACCATCCGGGGGAACAGCCGCGTGAAGACCGGCCAGATCGGCGTGCCGATCATGTAGAGCACCCGGTAGGACCGGGTCTTGCTGGTCGCGCCGTGCATGGCCCGGATGAAGCCGGGGCGCAGCGCGAAGGCCCGGTCGAACCGCTCGAACAGCGCGTTCTCGGTCTCGCCCTTGACCCGGGCCCACATCCGGCGACCCCTGGCGTCGGCGCCCTGGCCCGAGACGTACACGAACGTCACGTCGCGCCGCAGCGTGCGGGCGACGTCCATGGTCATCGTGTACGTCACCCTCCGGTAGTCGGCCTCCGACATCCCGGCCGAGCTGACCCCGACGCAGAAGAAGCACGCGTCGAAGCCCTGGAGGAACGCGGTGTACTCGGCCGGTTGCCCGAGGTCGGCGATCACCTCGGTGAGCTTGGGGTCGGTGACGCCGGTGGGCGTGCGCCCGACGACGAGCACCTCGGACACGTCGGGGGCGAGCAGGCACTCCCGCAGGACGCCCTGCCCGATCATCCCGGTCGCCCCGAACACGATCACGCGCACATAACCGACATTACGCCTGCACGACCACAGAGGTGACGACGAGTCCGCCCTCGGCCGCCCAGCGGCCCTCGAACACCGGTAACGGCGAGTCGACGAGGATCCGGGCGCTGAACACACCGTCCCCAAAGGTCACATGCGCGTCCTCGAACCCCAGCCAGCGCCCGGTGATCGGGAACCACGCCTTGTACACCGACTCCTTCGCCGAGAACAGCAGCCGGTCCCAGGCCACCACCGGACGCTCGGCCAGCAGCCGCCCGACCGCCAGCTGCTCCTCGGGCGAGGCGACGGCGCCGAGCACCCCGTCGGGCACGGGCTGGTCGGGCTCGGCGTCGATGCCGATCGAGACGACCACGTCGCCGGAGGCCACGGCGGCGGCCCGGTAGCCGTCGCAGTGGGTCATGCTGCCCACGATGCCCTCGGGCCACAGGGGTTCGCGCTTCGGGCCGGACAGGATGGGCGTGTCGGCGTGCCCGAAGGACGAGAGCGCCTGGCGGGCGCACCAGCGGGCGGTCGCGAACTCGGCGCGGCGGCGCGGCACGGCGCGGGCGACCAGAGACTCCTCCTCGGGGAGGGGCCGCACGCCGGGCGGGTCGCCGAAGCTCTCGTGCCACACGACACCCGGAGGAAGCACCGATCCCAGCATGAAAGCCCCTTTCCGGCTGGACCTTACCGCGTGAACGGGAGCGGTAAAGTGACAGCCCAGGAGGTCCGATGTCTGACAGCACACCCGAATCCGCCGTCGAGGCGGAGCCGACCGACGAGTCGACCGACGGGGTCGCCGACGAGGCGAGCGCGGAAGACGAGCTCAAGCGGAAGTTCCGCGAGGCTCTCGACCGTAAGCGCCAGGCGCAGTCCGACCGCAACGGGAAGGGTGCCCGGGGGTCGTCGAAGATCCACGGCACGCATGAGGCCGCCGGCGGCAAACGTTCGTTTCGCCGTAAAAGCGGGGGCTGACATCCGCTGAAAGGGGCCGCCGTCGGAGGGGGGCCTTCCGATCCGCGTGATCCAGGCGCACTATGGAAAGTGACATCCTGGGCGAAATCGCATGGAGCGGCTGTGCAAGGTCACCTTCCGGCGGCGGTCCCGCTGCTGTCCCGAGGCAAGCACCGCAACCCGCGCAAGGGTGCGTGTTTCATGGAGTTCGCGTCCTACCTGGCCGGTGAGCGCTGGAGCGACCATCCGGCCTGCACCCACCCGCTACTGGCGGCGATGGCGCGGCTTGTCAACGACTACACGACCGACGCCAACCGGCAGCGGCTCGCGCCGCTGATCCCGTCGGTGATCGGACTCACCACCAACGATCCACGGGCCGACGTCCGGATCGCGCTGCGCGCGGCCACGACGGCGCTGCCGGTGGTCGCGGCCGAACGGCAACTGGCCCTCGCGGTCTCGGTGCTGGCGGCCGAGCACGTCCTGGCCGACCTCGAAGGCCGCGAACCCGGCCTCGAACCGGCCAGCCAGGAGGCGCTCGACCTGGTGCCCGACGCCGCCCGCTGGGCCTACGGCTTCCGCAGCGGGGTCAAGGTGTCCCGCCGCGGCTTCCGCCGCTACGCGGCGCCGAACACGGTCCAGCTCGCCGTACGGGGCGTCTCGCAGGCCTGCGTCGACGATCCCGACCTGATCCTGCGGGAGCTGCTCACCTCGTCCATCGACGAGGTCAGGGCCCTGGTCGGCGACGGTCAGGTGGAGACCCGGCCGCTGGCCTTCAGAGCGGGCCGGTAGAGGGCTCCACCGGCGAGGATCGCCACACAGGCCGCGCCGAGCATGAAGCCCCAGCTCACGTCGGTCAGGTGGTGCATTCCCCGGTAGAGGCGCGCCCCCGCGATGGCGAGGGGGACGGCCAGGCCGATCGCCAGCAGCAGCCAGCGCAGGATCGCGTGCCGGTGCATGTGCAGGGTGAGCACGGTGGCGAGCCCGAAGTAGAAGGCGACCCCGGCGCTGGTGTGCCCGGAGGGCCAGCTGGAGGTGGGCGGCGCCGGGTCGAGGTGGGCGACCTCGGGCCGGGGCCGCTGCGACACGACCGTGGACGCCAGGAAGATCAGCGACTGCGACCACACGGCGAAGATCAGGAAGACCGACTCGCGCCAGCGCTTGTAGGCGATCCGGAACCCGATCGCGAAGATCGCCGTGGCGACGACGATCACCGGCGTGTCCGAGAACGACGACACGACGTCGGTGACCCCGTTCCAGAACGGCGAGCGCTCCCCCGCGACCTCCCGGCTGACCGCCTCGTCGCGCTCGATCAGCCAGGTGTCCCCCAGCACGTTGACCAGCAGCAGCCCGGTGCCGAGCGTGGCGATCAGCAGGGCCAGGAGCGGCAGCAGCACCCGCCGCCCGACTTCCTTGTAGTCGACCCGCTGCCAGGGCCGCTGATGACCGCGGACCGCCACAGGGGTCTCGGCGGGACGTGTCGTCACCATTGGGGGCTCCAATCTTGGGCTTTCATCGAAGCCGTCATCGGGGTTCACCATTGCCGTTCGGGGCGGCGAACTCCGGTTCGACGCCCTCGATGTGGGGTTCGACCGGCCGCCGGCCCATCCGCCGCCGCCACGCCTCGAATCCGGCGGCCGTGGCGGCCACCACCGCCAGCGCGAGGATCAGCCCGGCCACGACGTCGCTGAGCCAGTGCACGCCGAGGGCGACCCGCGTGAACGCGACCGTCAGCGAGGCCAGCGCGGCCAGCACCCAGGCGACCACGCGCCAGACGCCGTGCAGCACCGGCAGCAGCAGGAGGACCAGCGTGACCGCCCCCAGCGCCGCGTTGAGGGCGTGGCCCGAGGGGAACGACCAGCCGGGGGCCCAGGAGACCGGGTCGGGCAACATCGGCCGGGCCCGCTCGACGGCGATCTTCACGGCCAGCCCGATCAGCCCGCCCGCGGCCACGGTCGTGATCGCCCAGATGGCGAGCCGGGGCGCGCCGCGCAGCAACGTGTAGACGGCCGCCGCGCCGACCAGCACCCGCCAGGTCTCCGGGGCGAGCGCGTCGGTGATGAACTCCATCGCGCGGGCGAACCCGGGATTGCTCAGGGCGTAGGAGTGCAGATCGGCGGCCACCCCCTGGTCGAACCGGTTCAGGGGCGGGAAGGCGCTCTTCACGAGGACCAGCAGCAACATGAACGGGACCAGGAGGATCGCGGCCGCCAGGGTCGCGGCGGTCAGCCGCGCGCCCAGGGCGCCGTCGGGTCCCAGCAACCATCGGCGCATCTCCGTCATGCGCCGCCGTGCTACCCCGGCGAGGGCCCGTCGAACATCAACAGCCGGTGCGCAGCGGCACCTTCGCCGACCATCGGCCGGACGTCACGTCCTGGGCGCGGGCGTAGGCGTCGGGGGCGCCGGAGCAGTGCGGCAGGCCGGTCTTCTTGCCCCAGCTCCCGCCCGGGTAGCCGGGGAACTCGGCGGCGGCGATCACGCCGCTCCAGACCAGGTCGCCGCCGGAGCGGCGGACGTACAGCTTGACCTGGCCGACGTTGTAGTGGGAGCCGTTCAGCTTGACCACGTGGCCCTCGGTGGTGATCCACAGTCTGGCCAGCATGCGGCGCGACTCGGCCGCCGCGTTGTCGGCTCTGGCCTGGGCGCGGACCGAGGGGATGACGCAGACGTCGTCTTCGTGGAAGGCCTCGCGCCAGACGTAGCCGTCGACGCAGGCGTGGTCGTCGTCGGCCCAGCGGGTGGCCTTGAGGGCGTTGTCGGCCAGGGTGCGGGCCCGCGTCGCCGGGGTCACGCAGACCTTGTCGGCGGGGCGGGCGGCGCGGAAGACGAAGCCCTCGCGGCAGAGCTGCGGGGCGGCGGAGGCGGGGGCGGCCGTGGCGCCGAGCAGGAGGGCAGCGGCCGTGAGGGTGCGCAGGATCATCGGTGGAGCTCCAGAAGGGCGCGGGTGTTGCCCTCCCTTATGCACCGGACCGCCTGCAGGATCCTTGCAAACCCGTGTCAGACGCGTGATCAGGCCTGATCAGGCCTTGATCACGCCGACTGGAGCAGGGCGTAGGCGCCGCCCGCGCGGACGAGGTCGTCGTGGGAGCCGGTCTCGGCGACGCGGCCGTGCTCCATGACCACGATGCGGTCGGCGTTGCGGATCGTGGACAGCCGGTGGGCCACCACGAGGACCGTCCGGCCGGCCACCAGGCGGGCCATGGCCTGCTGGATCAGCTTCTCCGAGCGGGTGTCGAGGGCCGAGGTGGCCTCGTCGAGGATCAGGATGCGGGGGTCCCTGATCAGGGCGCGGGCGATGGCCAGGCGCTGCTTCTGGCCGCCAGACAGGCGGGCGCCGCGCTCGCCGACCACGGTGTCCCAGCCGTCGGGGAGCCGGTCGACGAACTCGGCGGCGTTGGCGTCCTCCAGGGCGCGGCGCACCACCTCGCCGGGGACGTCGCCCAGGCCGTAGGTGACGTTCTCCCTGACGCTGCCCTCGAAGAGGATCGACTCCTGCGGCACGACCGACACGAACCTCCGGTAGGTGCGCAGGTCGAGGGTCTCCATGTCGACGCCGTCGAGCAGGATGCGGCCCTCGGTGGGGCGGAGGAAGCCGATGACGAGGTTGAGGACGGTGGACTTGCCCGCGCCGGAGGCGCCGACGAGGGCCACGGTCTCCCCGGGGCGTACCGACAGGGAGACGCCCCTGACCCCGTAGGTGTAGGCGACGTCCTGGAAGTCGAGGCGGCCCGTCACCTTCGTGACCTCGGCCTTGCCGTCGTTGTGCTCCAGGTCGGGGGCCTGGAGGACCTCGCCGATCGAGCGGACCGACTCCAGGCCCTTGCTGATGATCGGGGTCAGGCTCATCAGCGAGGTGACCGCGGTGGTCAGGGTGGTGAAGAAGGTGCTGAGCATGACGACGTCGCCGGGGGTCAGCGCGAACACGCGGTAGTACGACACCAGCGCCGCCCCCGCCAGGCAGACGACGCCGAGCGTGTTGAGCAGGATCCAGGCGAGCGAGCCGAACCTGCCGTTGACGAGGTCGAGCCGCAGCCCGGTGCGCAGGACGTTGCGCAGGGTGCCGTCGACGCGGTGCAGGGCGTCCTTCTCCAGGCCGTGGGCGCGGGTGATCGGGATCAGGTGCGTCATCTCGGTCACCCGGGACGACAGCCGCTCGACCTCCAGGCGGAAGTTCTCGTTATTGGTGCGCAGCCGGTCGCGCATCTTCATCACCAGGATCGCGGCGGCCGGGACGACGACCAGGAAGACCGGCAGCGCCTGCGGCACCTTGACCGCGATGACGGTCACCCCGCCGGCCAGCATCACGATCGCCGACAGGCCGATGTCGCCGGCCTGCTGCGACATCGTCTCGACGCTCTCGACGTCGCGGATGACCTTGGTCTGCAGCACTCCGGCGCTGACCCGGGCGTGGTAGCCGATCGACAACTGCTGCATCCGGGCGCAGAGCGAGGAGCGCAACCCGGTGCTCACCTTGCGGATGGTGCCGCTGAGGTGGCGTACGTAGAGCAGGTGGAAGGGGTAGTTCAGGGTGAGCAGCAGGCAGAGCACCCCGGCGTTGAGCCAGATGCCCGAGACCGGTCCCCCGTCGACCAGGACGTCGATGATGTTGGCGGTGACCAGCGGCAGCACCCACGTGGGGCTGTGCTTGAACACGAAGGCGACCACCGCGATCAGGAGCGATGCGCGGTGGTCGCGATAGAGGTAGGCGAGCGTCCGGATCGGATGTTCGCCCCGGTAGCGGTGGTCCAGTTCACCCATCGATGTCCCCAGCGCAAAATATCTACAGATTCAGGGTAGATCTTCGCACCCTAGGATTAACGGGTCATATCGTGGCGTAAACCACCTTCCACACACCGCCGTAGAGGCACTGGTCGGACACCTTCGAGTGCTTGGCCTCGGAGCAGACCTTGAGCTCGACCAGGGTGGCCTTCTTGTACGTGAAGCTGTAGGACGCCGGCGTCTTGTAGGTGCAGTCGCGGAACGTCTTGTGCGTGAAGGGCTGGGTGCCGCCCTTCTGGTAGGTGATCCGGAAGACCGCGTAACCGCAGGCGGAGCCCTTGGTCAGGTCGCTGATCCTGCCGCTGACCTTGATGTCGGCGTTCTCGATGACGGCGCCGGGGTTGGTGATCACCCCGGAGACGGAGCCCTTGGTGTAGGCCCGCTTGCCCGAGCTGTAGCGCTCGAAGTTCTTGGCGGGGGCCTGCTGGGCGAGGTCGGTCTTGGAGGCGACCGGGGGGTTGTCGGCGAAGGCGGGGGCGGAGGGGACGAGGACGATTGCGAGAGCTGCGACGAGGCCGCCAAGGAGGCGCACGGCTGGTTCCCTTCGGGGGGTTTTCGCTGTTTGTGGTATTACCATCTCGGAATCGCCTTGCACGACGCTTACGATCCGGTTATGAAGGCCCTGAACGCCCGGCGAGTCGCCTGGGAAGCCGCGCGTGTCCTCGTCGAGGCGTCGACGGCGGAGACCTACTGGTGGCTCAGCGACATGGTCAGCCGCTACTTAGGCGTCATGTACCAGCTGAAGCTGGCCGAGACGCGGCTGCGTCTCATGGAGAACGACGAGCTCACCGTCGCCGAGACCGGCACCTGGCGGGCCCGCCTCGACGAGCTGCTCGGCGACCGGCCCGACCTGGCGCCGATGCTGGCCGACCTGACGAGGGAGACGGCCGCCCGTCTTCCCTAGGCTGACCGCATGACCATCCGCGCCGTCCGCCCCGACGACCTCCCGTCGGTCGCCGCCATTTACGAGCACTACGCGCTCACCACCGTCATCACCTTCGACGAGGCCGGACTCGACGCGGCGGCGTGGGAGGCCAAGGCCGGCACCGGGTGGCCCTTCCTGGTGGCCGAGGTCGGCGGGGTCGTGGCGGGGTTCGGGTACGCGGGGCCGTACCGGCCGAAACCGGCCTATCGCCACACGGTGGAGGATTCCCTCTATATTTCCCCCGAGCACACCGGACGGGGGCTCGGGCGGGCGCTGCTGCGCGAGCTGATCGTCCGGTCGAGGGAAGCGGGGGCCAGACAGATGATCGCGGTGATCGCCGACGCGCAGCCCGCGTCGGTGGGCCTGCACGTCGCCGAGGGGTTCACGGAGGCCGGGCGGCTGCGGGACGTGGGGTTCAAACTCGGCCGCTGGGTCGACACGGCCCTCTACCAGAGGACGCTGGCATGAGGGCGGTCGTGTACGACGCCTTCAAGGCGGCCCCGCAGGTCCGCGAGGTGCCCGACCCGGTCGCCGGCCCCGGCGAGGTGGTCGTGCGGGTCATGGCCACCGGCCTGTGCCGGAGCGACTGGCACGGATGGCAGGGCCACGACGCCGACATCCAGACCTTCCCGCACGTCCCCGGGCACGAGTTCGCCGGCGTGATCGCCGAGGTCGGGCCGGGCGTCACCGGCTGGGCGGCGGGCGACCGGGTCACCGCGCCGTTCATCCTGGCCTGCGGCGAGTGCGGCGAGTGCCGGTCGGGCAACCAGCAGGTCTGCCCGGCGCAGACCCAGCCGGGCTTCTCCCACTGGGGCTCCTACGCCGAGTACGTCGTCGTGCGGAACGCGGCGGTGAACCTCATCGCGCTGCCCGGCGACCTGTCGTTCGGGGCCGCCGCCGCGCTCGGCTGCCGGTTCGCGACCGCGTTCCGCGCCGTCGTCCACCAGGGGCGGGTGCGCCCCGGCGAATGGGTGGCCGTGCACGGTTGCGGCGGGGTCGGGCTGTCGGCGGTGATGATCGCGGCGGCGGCCGGGGCCCGGGTGGCCGCGGTCGACGTCCACCCCGACGCCCTGGCGCTGGCCGCCGCGGCGGGGGCCACCGAGACGCTGCCCCCGGGCCGCCTCGACCGGCTGCACCAGGTCACCGGCGGCGGCGCGCACCTGTCGATGGACGCCTTCGGCAGCGCCGCGACCTGCCGGAACTCCATCGCCAGCCTGCGCAGGCGGGGGCGGCACGTGCAGATCGGGCTGCTGCCCGGCGACACCGAGCTCCCGATGGGCCGGGTCATCGCCTGGGAGCTGGAGCTCCTCGGCAGCCACGGCATGCCCGCCCACGCCTATCCCGAGATGCTCGCCCTCATCGAGAACGGCTCACTGGCGCCCGAACTGCTGATCACCCGGACCCTCTCCCTGGACGAGGCGGCCGACGCGCTCGTCCAGGGCGGGAAACCGGGTGTGACGCTGATCAGCCCCTGAAGCCCCGCAGCCGCAGGCTGTTGGTGACCACGAACACCGACGACAACGCCATCGCGGCCCCGGCGATCATCGGGCTGAGCAGGCCGAGCGCGGCCAGCGGCAGGGCGGCCACGTTGTAGGCGAAGGCCCAGAACAGGTTGCCCTTGATCGTGCGCAGCGTCCGGCGCGACAACCGGATCGCCGCGGCGGCCACCCGCAGGTCGCCCCGCACGAGCGTCAGGTCGGCGGCCTGGATGGCGGCGTCGGTGCCGGTGCCCATGGCCAGCCCGAGGTCGGCCTGGGCCAGCGCGGCGGCGTCGTTGACGCCGTCGCCCACCATGGCGACCACGCGGCCCTCCGCCTGGAGCCGTTTGACGGCCTCGACCTTGCCCGCCGGGAGCACCCCGGCGATGACCTCGTCGATGCCGACCTGATCGGCGATATCGCGGGCGACCGTCTCGTCGTCGCCGGTCAGCAGCACCGGCCGCAGCCCGAGGGCGCGCAGCTCGGTGATCGCCGCGGCCGACGACGGCTTCAGCACGTCGCTGACCGTCATGACGGCGGCCCGCGCGCCGTCGATCGTGACCGTGACGCCCGCCTCGCCCCGGCCGACGGCGACCTCGTGTCCTTCGACGACGCCCCGCACGCCCTCACCGGCCGTCGCGACGAAATCGGTGACCGGCGGGAGGTCGGTGTGGCCCTTGACCAGGGCGCGGGCGATGGGGTGTTCGGAGGCGTGCTCGACGGCGGCGGCCAGGCGGCGGACCTGCTGCTCGTCGAAGCCGTCTTCGGCGCGCACCTCGACCAGCGTCATCCGGCCCTCGGTGACCGTGCCCGTCTTGTCGAGCACGACGGTGTCGACGCGCCGGGTGGACTCCAGGGCCTCCGGGCCCTTGATCAGGATGCCGAGCTGCGCGCCCCGGCCGGTGCCGACCAGCAGCGCGGTCGGGGTGGCCAGGCCCAAGGCGCACGGGCAGGCGATGATCAGCACCGCGACGGCGGCGGTGAAGGCCGCCACCGGGCCCGCGACCGGCAACCAGAAGCCGAGCGTCGCCACCGCGAGGGCGATCACGACCGGCACGAACACGCCGGAGATCCGGTCGGCGAGCCGCTGCACGCGGGCCTTGCCGGTCTGGGCCTCCTCGACCATGCGGGCCATCTGGGCCAGCGTGGTGTCGGCCCCGACGCGGGTGGCCCTCACGACCAGCCGCCCGCCGGCGTTGACGGTCGCGCCGGTGACCGGGTCGCCGGCCCGCACCTCGACCGGCATCGACTCGCCGGTCAGCATCGACGCGTCGACCGCCGAGGCGCCCTCGTGGACGACGCCGTCGGTGGCGATCTTCTCGCCGGGCCGGACCACGAACAGGTCGCCCGCCTTGAGCAGCTCGGCCGGAAGCCGGGTCTCCCTGCCGTCGCGCAGCACCGCGACGTCCTTGGCGCCGAGCTCCATCAGGCTGCGCAGGGCGTCTCCGGCGCGGCGCTTGGCGCGGGCCTCGAAGTAGCGCCCGGCCAGCAGGAACGCCGTCACGCCCGCGGCGGTCTCCAGGTAGATGTTGCCCGAGCCGTCGCTGCGCTCGATCGCGAACGAGAAGGGGTGGATCATGCCGGGCTCCCCGGCCGTGCCGAGGAACAGCGCCCAGAGCGACCAGCCGAAGGCGGCCAGGGTGCCCAGCGACACCAGCGTGTCCATGGTCGCCGCGCCGTGGCGGAGGTTGGTCCAGGCGGCCTTGTGGAAGGGCCACCCGGCGTAGACGACCACCGGGGCGGCCAGGGTCAGCGAGAGCCACTGCCAGTAGGTGAACTGGAGAGCCGGGATCATGGCCATGGCGATCACGGGGACCGCGAGCACGACGGCGGTGATCAGCCGGTTCCGCAGCGGGTCGCTCTCGGCGGCCTCCGTGGTCTCCTCGGGCAGCGTCGCGCTGTATCCGGCCTTCTCCACCTCTTCGACCAGGGCGCGCACCGACACGCCGGGCGCGAAGACGACGTTGGCCTTCTCGGTGGCGTAGTTGACCGTGGCGGTCACGCCGTCGAGCCGGTTGAGCTTGCGCTCGATCCGGTTGGCGCACGAGGCGCAGGTCATGCCGCCGATGGAGAGCTGGATCAGGTTCGACATGTCATCCCTCCAGCGTGAACGACGCCGTGCGGACGGCGCCGCCGTGTTTGAAGTCGAAGAACAACCGGTAGGCGCCGCCCTCGCGGGGCGCCTGGGCCATGAAGACCAGCCCGGTCATCGGGTGGACGTGGAGGTAGGCCAGGTCGCCCGCGCGCAGCATCACCAGATGGCCCTGGGCGCCCAGGTAGGGCTCCAGGTCGACCTTCTCGCCGTCTTTGGTGACCGCGAGGGAGAGCGGCGAGGGCTGGCCCGGGTTCATCTCGCCCTGGAGGGTCACGGTGTAGCCGTCGACCGTGGACCTCCGGCTCGTCTTGGGGAACGGGTCGGGATCGAAGTCGCCCGGGGCGGTCAGGTCGGCGCCGAGGGTGAGGGCCGGGCCGCCTTCGGGGGCGAAGTCGGCGTACATGCGGTAGGTGCCGGGCTCCGGGAGGGTGAGCGGGGTGGTCCAGGTGCCGTCGGGCGCCAGCTCGGGGTGCAGGTGCTGGAAGCCGCCCAGGTCGCGGGGGGCCACGATCAGGTGCAGCCTCTTCTCGTGGGCGACCTGGTAGGCGGTCACCGGCTTCCCGTCGGGGCCGACCACGTGGAAGGCGAAGTCGTGGCGTTCGCCCGGTTCGAGTGTGGTGGTCACCGGGTGGAGGCGGTAGCCGTCCTGGGAGATCTGCAGGCCACCCGGCACGCTCGCGGCGGTCTCGCCGGTCTCCTCGTGGGCGTGGCCGCCGTGGGCGGGCTCTTCCTGGTCGCCGGTGGCCGTGTAGTCGGCGTAGCGGCGCGGGAGGTCCTCCTCCTGGGCGACGCCGACCGCGTAGGCCCCGCCGAAGACGACGGCGAGGCCCGCGGCGAAGACGCCCAGCCTGGTCATGGCGTTCACGCCGGGCCCACCAAGGTGTAGCCGGCCTCCTCGACGGCGGCCTTGACGGCGCTCTCGTCGATCGGGCTCTCGCTGGTCACGGTCACCGTGCCGGTCGGCACGTCGACCTTGACGTCGTTGACGCCCGCGATGGCGCCGACCTCCTCGGAGACGGAGCTCGCGCAGTGTCCGCAGGTCATGCCGGTGACGGTGTATGCGGTGACGGTCATGGCGGTCTCTCTTTCAGGGTCGAGTCGTCAGGAACGGACGAGCCGGGCGATCGCGTCGGAGGCTTCCTTGATCTTGGCGTCGGCCTCGGGGCCGCCCTTGGCGGTGGCCTCGGCGACGCAGTGGGCCAGGTGCTCTTCGAGGAGCGCGAGGGCGAACGACTGCAGCGCGCGGTTGGCGGCCGACACCTGGGTCAGCACGTCGATGCAGTACTTGTCTTCTTCGACCATGCGCTGCAGGCCCCTGACCTGCCCCTCGATCCGGCGGAGCCGCTTCAGATGGTCTTGCTTCCGATCGGTGTAGCCGTGCATCGCGACCTCCCCGGGCCTTCGTCCTTGCTAAATAGTACCCCTAGGGGGTAGTGGTATAGAAGATAGCATACCCCCCGGGGGTTTTGAGAAGGAGATCCCGACATGCACGATCACCATGTGGCGCAGTACCGGCGCCTGTTCTGGTGGATGCTGGTGCTGGCCGTCCCGACGGTCCTGACCTCCGGCATGTTCGCCATGGTCGTCGGCTGGGAACCGCTGGGGCCGCCCTGGGTCTCGCCGGTGCTCGGCACCGTCATGTACGTCTGGGGCGGGCGGCCGTTCCTCACCGGCGCCGTCGGCGAGCTGCGCTCCCGCGCGCCCGGGATGATGCTGCTGATCGGCCTGGCCATCACGGTCGCCTTCGTGGCGTCGCTGGGCGCGAGCCTGGGGCTGCTCGACCACGGGCTCGACTTCTGGTGGGAGCTGGCCCTGCTGATCGTGATCATGCTGCTGGGCCACTGGATCGAGATGCGCTCGCTGGCCCGCACCACCTCGGCGCTCGACTCGCTGGCCGCCCTGCTGCCCGATGAGGCCGAGCGCGCCGACGGTACGCGGGTGCCGCCGTCGGAGCTGCGGGTGGGCGACGTGGTGCTGGTCCGGCCGGGCGGCCGGATCCCGGCCGACGGCGTGGTCGTCTCCGGGTCGGCCGGGATGGACGAATCCATGATCACCGGCGAGTCGGCCACCGTCCGCCGCTCGGAGGGCGACCGGGTGGTCGCCGGGACCGTCGCGACCGACTCCGCCCTGCGGGTCGAGGTGCGGGCCGTCGGCGAGGACACCGCGCTGGCGGGCATCCGGCGGCTGGTCGAGGCCGCCCAGAACTCCACCTCGCGGGCCCAGCGCATCGCCGACCGGGCGGCGGCGCTGCTGTTCTGGTTCGCGCTCGGCGCCGGGCTGGTCACAGCGGCGGCGTGGACGCTGCTGGGGCAGCCCGACGAGGCGGTGATCAGGACCATCACGGTCCTGGTGATCGCCTGCCCGCACGCCCTCGGGCTGGCCATCCCCCTCGTGGTGTCGATCGCGACCGAGCGGGCCGCCCGCGCGGGCGTGCTGGTCAAGGACCGGCTGGCGCTGGAGAGCATGCGGACCGTCGACACCGTGCTGTTCGACAAGACCGGCACCCTGACCAAGGGCGAGCCGGCGGTCACCTGGGTCACCTCCGACGAGGTGCTGGCCCTGGCGGCGGCGGCCGAGGCCGACTCCGAGCATCCGCTCGCGAAGGCGATCGTGGCGGCGGCCAAGGAACGCGGGCTCGACGTCGAGGCGGCCTCGGACTTCGCCTCCTCCCCTGCGGTCGGGGTCTCGGCCGAGGTCGGCGGCGCGCTGGTGCGGGTCGGCGGGCCCGGCCTGCTGTCGCAGGAGGGCCTGCGGCCCGTCCGGGAGGCCGAGGGCGCCACGGTCCTGCACGTCGTGGTCGACGGCGTGGTCGCCGGGGCGCTGACGCTGGCCGACGAGATCCGGCCGCAGTCGCGGCAGGCCGTCCGGGACCTGGAGGCGCGGGGCGTCGAGGTGGTGATGATCACCGGAGACGCCGAGACGGTGGCCGCCTCGGTCGCCCGGGAGCTGGGGATAGCGCGCTACTACGCCGGGGTCCGGCCCGAGGAGAAGGCGGGAGCCGTAAAGGAACTGAAGGACGAGGGACGGCGCGTCGCGATGGTCGGCGACGGGGTGAACGACGCGCCCGCGCTGGCGCGGGCGGACGTCGGGATCGCCATCGGGGCGGGCACCGACGTCGCCATCGCGTCGGCCGGGGTCATCCTCGCCGGAGACGACCCCCGGGCCGTGTCGTCGGTCATGGAGTTGTCGCGGGCCACCTACCGGAAGATGAAGCAGAACCTCTGGTGGGCGGCGGGTTACAACCTCGTTTCGGTCCCCCTGGCGGCCGGGGTGCTGGCGCCGTGGGGGTTCGTGCTGCCGATGTCGGTCGGCGCGATCCTGATGTCGGCCTCCACGGTCGTGGTGGCCGCCAACGCTCAGCTGCTGCGGCGGCTGAGGCTCTCGTAGAGCTCCCTGGTCCGTTCGGCGATGGCCGGCCAGGAGAACTCCGCCACCGCGCGGGCGCGGCCCGCGCGGCCCATGCGGGCGGCGAGGCCGGGGTCGGCGAGCAGCCGGTTCACGTCGGCGGCGATGGCGTGCGCGAAGACCTCCGGGTCGCGCGGCTCGCCGTGCTCGCCCGCCTCGATGGGCACCAGCAGGCCGGTCTCGTCGTGGGCGACCACCTCGGGGATGCCGCCGGTCGCGGTCGCCACGACGGCCGTCTCGCAGGCCATCGCCTCCAGGTTCACGATGCCCATGGGCTCGTAGACCGACGGGCAGACGAAGACGCTCGCGTGGGTGAGGATCTCGATGATCTCCGGGCGCGGGCGCATCTCGGTGATCCAGACGACCCCCTCGCGGGTGGCCTGGAGCTCCTCGACCAGGGCGGTGACCTCGGCGGCGATCTCGGGCGTGTCGGGCGCCCCCGCGCAGAGCACGAGCTGGGCGGCCGGGTCGAAGTCGCGGGCGGCCCGCAGCAGGTGGGTCAGGCCCTTCTGGCGGGTGATCCGGCCGACGAAGACGACGTAGGGCTTGCCGGGGTCGATGCCGTGCCTGGTCAGGGCCTCGGTCGACCGGGCGGGGGCGTACTCGTCGGTGTCGATGCCGTTGTGGATCACGGTGACCCGGTCCGGGTCGATCTCCGGGTAGCAGGTCAGCACGTCGCGGCGCATGCCGCCGGACACCGCGATGATCGCGTCGGCGGCGGCCAGGGCGGTGCGCTCGGCCCACGACGACAACACGTAGCCGCCGCCGAGCTGCTCGGCCTTCCAGGGGCGGAGCGGTTCGAGGCTGTGGGTGGTGGCGACGTGCGGGATGCCGTAGAGCATCTTGGCGACGTGGCCCGCGAAGTTGGAGTACCAGGTGTGGGAGTGCACGAGGTCGGCCCCGGCGCAGCCCGCCGCCATCTCCAGATCGGTCCCGAGCACCTGGAGCGCGGCGTTCGCCGAGGTCAGGCCGGGTGGGGTGGAGTAGGCGTCGGCGCCCTCGCGGGGCGCGCCGAAGCAGCGGACCCGCGCGTCGAGGAGCCGACGCAGCTCCCGCGAGAGGTATTCGATGTGCACGCCCGCGCCCCCGTAAACGTCCGGCGGGAACTCACGGCTCAAAAGATCGACACGCATATGCGCAGCCTAGTGTTTGCGACCGTTTTGACGGGTTAAGGTCTGCGTCATGAGGGTCATGGCAATTGTGCTCGCCGGTGGTGAGGGGAAGCGGCTGATGCCGCTGACCGCGGACCGGGCCAAACCGGCGGTGCCGTTCGGCGGCATCTACCGGCTGATCGACTTCGTCCTGTCGAACCTGGCCAACGGGCACTATCTCCAGATCGTGGTCTTGACCCAGTACAAGAACCACAGTCTGGACCGGCACATCTCGCGCACCTGGCGGTTGTCGGCGATGCTCGGCAACTACGTGACGCCGGTGCCCGCCCAGCAGCGGCTCGGACCGCGCTGGTTCTCGGGGTCGGCCGACGCCCTCTTCCAGAACCTGAACCTGGTCTACGACGAGCTGCCCGACCACGTGATCGTCTTCGGCGCCGACCACATCTACCGGATGGACCCGCGCCAGATGGTCGAGCAGCACATCGACTCGGGCGCCGACGTGACCGTGGCGGCGATCCGCCAGCCGCTGGCGCTGTCCGACCAGTTCGGCGTGATCGAGACCGACCCGACCGGCCGCCGCATCACCGCGTTCCGCGAGAAGCCGAAGGACGCCGTCGGCCTGCCCGACTCCCCCGGCGAGATCTACGCCTCGATGGGCAACTACGTCTTCCGCACCCAGGCCATGATCGAGGCCCTGCGCGAGGACGCCATCGACCCCGCCAGCAAGCACGACCTGGGCGGCAACATCATCCCGATGATGGTCAAGGCCGGCAGCGCCGAGGTGTACGACTTCAAGGACAACAAGGTGCCCGGCTCGACCGAGCGCGACCGGGGCTACTGGCGCGACGTGGGGACGCTCGACGCCTACTACGACGCCCACATGGACCTGATCTCGGCCCACCCGGTCTTCAACCTCTACAACGACCGGTGGCCGATCTACACCGGCCACGACCCGCTGCCCCCGGCCAAGTTCGTGCACAACGACGGCGACCGGGTCGGCCGCGCGGTCGACTCGCTGGTCTCGGCCGGCGTGATCATCTCGGGCGGCCTGGCGCTGCGCTCGGTGTTGTCGCCCGGGGTGATCCTGCACAGTCACGCCCAGGTCGAGGACTCGGTGCTGATGGGCAACGTCAAGGTGGGCCGGGGCGCGATCGTGCGCCGCGCCATCGTCGACAAGAACGTCGTCATCCCCGACGGCGCCCGCATCGGCTTCGACCTCGAAGAGGACCGCGAGCGGTTCGCGGTGACCAACGACGGGGTCGTGGTGATCGGCAAGAACGAGATCATCGACCGCTGACGCGCCGGTCCCCGGCGTCGCCCGGCCTTGGGCGACGCCGGGGCTCCGGACCGTCTACATGTCGAGGGTGAGCTTCTGCCAGTCCGACCAGCCCGACTGGAACGGCCCGCCGTAGGCGCCCACCCGCCAGCGGACCTGCAGGCCGCCCTCCACGAGGCCGTCAGGTAAGGTCACCACCGCCTGACCGCCCGAGGGAACGTCCAGGACGGTCTTCTCCCAGATCAGGCCGGTTCCCTGCAGCGGCGCGTCCGGGTCGTAGGCCATCTGGAACACCACCCGCGTGGAGTCGAGGAGCGGGTGCGTCACCGTGGCCCGCAGTTCGGGGGTCAGGCCCATGCTCACCGTCGAGTACTCGCTCTCGTACGACGGGACGACCTGGCGGGCGGTGATCTGAGGGACGTCGGCGGCCACGGTGCCGGGGTTCCACGCCGACCAGGCGGAGACCGTGCCCGCCGTCAGGTTGTGGGCGCGGACCCGCCAGCGGATCCGCCAGCCGTCCTCCAGCAGCCCTGAGGGCACCACCACCGACGGCCTGCCGAAGCTGGACACCGGGGCCGAGGTGGCGGTCCAGATCTGCCCGCCGCCCTGGCCGGGGGCGGCGGGATCGTGCTCGACCTCGAACTCGGCGGTCAGGCTGCCACCGGCGGGGTCGGCCACCTGCGACTGGATGCGAGGCGTCAGCCCGGCCACCCAGGTGCCGGGGCCGTCCTCATGAGTCGCGATGGACGACGCTCGGGTGTACGGAGCCGAGGGCACGTCCATGGTGACCGTGAGCACGGGCACGACGTCGAGCGGGTTGATCCACGAGGAGAAGGTCCAGAGACCGTCGTCGGTGCTTTCGTCCGGGGACTGGAGCACCAGTCCGTGGTTCTCCGCTCCGGCGGCCCAGGCGTTGACGATGTCCGTGACCGGCCACTCCACCTTGTCGGGGTGGACCGCGCACTGCTGGGTGACCCCCTTGGTGGCGATCTGGGCGCCTTCGCCGGTCGAGGCGGGCTTGTTGCCCCAGTGGAGGAAGTCGTCGGACCAGGGTTCGGTGACGCGGCGCACCTCGACGCCCTCCCCGACCTCGGGGCCGCAGGCCGGCGCGTCCAGCCCGGTGAGCCGCAGGGTGGCCGACCGGATGACGCCCTCCGGCAGATAGGACATGTCGAACCGGAGATAGCTCCGGGCCGTCACACCGTCCTTGGTGCCCGACAGGAGGGTCTCGTCGAGCCACGACGCGGGGGACTCCTTGTCGTGCGCGGAGGTGACGGGGATGGTGGTCCGCTGCAGGAGATCCTGCACGACGACGAGCGTCGGCACGTCGGCCGAGGCGGTGGACGGGACGGTGGCCGGCCCGGCCGCCGTCACGACGGCGGTCATCAGGGACAGGGCCCTCCTGCGCAGCAGGCGCGGCACGGACATCATCGAATTCGCTCGGACGTGGAGATGATCACGAAGGGACGTTAACAAATCATCCGGCAAATCGAAATATTGACAATTTCGACATGACTTTTGATATGACCGACAAAATCTGCCGATTGCCGACAAAGACCGCCTATTCATCACCCGGACCGATCGGCCGGCCCCGAGGGGCCCACTCTCCCGCCATGACGGCAGGTCACTGACCTGGGCGGCAGCCGGCCGGAATGAAATGCCGCCGCACTCTTCAGGTGGGTTCCTCCGAAACCGAGATGGACATTCTGTCGACAGCCGGGCCTCAGCCGGAAATCGCCCTGAAGGATAATCCGTTCCGTCCATCCGCGAGATCGCGGACCGGGATATGGGCCCGTACTGCCCGTGGCGGGCCACGTCGGTCGATGGCCACCGTCAGCCGGTCCGGCACCTGGATCCGCAGGCCCACGAAGACAGCCGGTCACCTCTCCGGCCTCAACGGCCCGCGAAGGCGGGTCGAGGAGCGCCTGAACCCCGCCACGCGCGGCCGGCCGGACGTCAGACTTGGGACATGGACCTGCTGTTAGCGGAAGAGCTGCTCCTGCTCGCCTACAAGTCCAACGGCTCGCCTCTCGTCGAGCTGGAGAGCCTGGACTACCTGCTCAGCGCGGCCGTGCTCGCCGAGCTGGCCGTCCGGGGGCGGCTCGTGTACCGGGACGGCCGGCTGGAGGTGACCGACCCCACGCCGGTGGCGGAGGACGAGCTCGACCGGACGCTCGGACGGCTGGCGGCCTTCGAGGAGGCGCCCGGGTTCGGCGACTTCTGGACCGCGATGTACACGCCCGACCGGCGGGCGCGGCTGCTGCGCAGACTCGCCGACCGGGGCGCGATCACCCATGAGAGACGCCGCCTGCTCAAGCTGATCAGGTACGAGGTGTTCCCCGAGGCGGATCCCGCCCTGCGGACGTCGGTCCGCGAACGGGTGCGTGACGTGCTGGGCGGCGCGGAGCCCGACGCGCGCACGGTGGCGCTGATCTCACTGGGGCACGCGGGCAAGGTGATCCAGAGGGCGTTCCCCGGCACCGGCCGCAAGCGGGCCGCCGAGATCGCGGCCCGGGACCCGATAGGGGTCACCGTGGCGGCGGCGTTCAAGGCCGCCGTCTCCGAGCACATCGCCAAGGTCGCCACCGGAGGGGCGGCCTCCTAGCGCCCGTTGATGCGCCAGGTCGGCTCGACGACCGTCCAGGCGTCGGCCCACTCCCGGCGGACGCGGCGCCACACCAGCAGCCGGGTCACGCCCAGCAGGGCGCAGCTCGCCACGATCATGGCCAGCGGCACCCCGGTGCCCACGGTCAGCGCGGCGACGACGGTGGTCTCGCGGTCGCGTGGGCGCTGCACGGGCTCGCCCTTGGCGTCGGTGTAGATCGTGATCTTCTGGCCCTTCATCGACAACACCGGGGCCTGGACCAGCCCTTGGTGATCTCTGCCGTCGGAGCCCTTCCAGGCGGCCATGACGGTCGCGGTGGCCGGGCCGTTCACGGTCGCGTGCACGCGCGCGTCGTCGAGCAGCGTCGCCTCGGTGGCGTGCCGGGCACGTGCCTGTTCTTGCTCTGCGCGCACCCCCTCGCCGTAGGCCTTCATGCCCAGCATCAGCCCGCACACCACGGCGGCGAGCGTGACGAGGACGACCAGCCGGCGGACCGCCGCCTCGACGCGGTCGCACGGGCGGCGCAACGGGTTCCGGTCGAATCCCAGCCAGCGCCGGAACCGGACCACAGGATTTGCAGCCATCTCCCCACCTCTAGGGATCCCTACCACTTCACATCCGGTTTATGCCTATTTCCGGACATGTGACCTGGGAGTTCGGCCGCCGGGCGTTACGCTCGGGGGCGTGCGTTCAGCCCTCATCGTGCTCCCGGCCCTGCTCTTACTCGCGGCCTGCACCAAGCCGGTGCCCAAGCCCATCCCCGGCACCGAGGTGCCCGAGGGTTTCCACCGTGTCGGCGGGGTGGCCACCGGCGTCTCGATCGGCGTGCCGACCGCCTGGAAGGTCGTCGACCTGTCGAAGTCGGGCTTCGAGGAGCAGCTCGCGGCCACCGGCCTCACCGGCGCGGCCCTCGACCAGGCCAGGCAGGGCCTGAAGGCCCTGCAGAGCGCCAAGGCGGTGTACGCCCTCGACCCCGCCAGCCAGAAGGAGTCGAAGCAGGGCTTCGTCACCAACCTCAACGGCTTCTGCCGGCCCAGTGTGGGCGGCTCCAACGAGGCCCTCCAGCAGCAGGCCGAGCAGCAGCTCGCGACCGTCGGCGCCACGGTCTCCGACGCGGGCGTGGTCAAGATCGGGCCCGCCCAGGGGGTGCGCATCCGCTACACCCTGAAGATGCCGGCCGGGCCGGTCCAGGGCACCCAGTACTACGCCCATTCGGGCAAGGGCACGACCTGCGTGGTGACCCTGACGACCGACCTGCCCGGCAAGGAGACCCTGTTCGAGCAGATCGGCTCGACGATCAGGCCTCTGTGACCCGCAGCCGCGGCAGGCTCTCCGGGTAGTTCTCCCTGATCCAGGTGACCAGGTGTTCCCGCACGTCGCACCGCAGGTCCCAGGCGCTGGCCGAGTCGGCGGCCGACATGAGGGCGCGCACCTCGACCAGGCCGCCGGGGGTGATGTCGGTGACCTGGAGGGTCCAGTCCTTCTGGTCCCAGAGCGGGTTGTCCTTGATCGCCCGGTGCAGTTCGGCGCGCAGTTCGGGGATCGGCACCGTCCAGTCGACACGGAGGAAGACGGTGCCGAGGATCCGGCTCTCGTGCCGGGTCCAGTTCTCGAACGGGTTGTTGGCGAAGTGGGAGACGGGCAGGATCAGCCGCCGCTCGTCCCAGAGCCGCAGCGACACGTAGGTGAGGGTGAGCTCCTCGACCCGCCCCCACTCGCCCTGCACCACCACGACGTCGTCGAGCCTTATGGCGTCGGAGAAGGCGAGCTGGAGCCCGGCCAGCAGGTTCCCCAGGGTCGACTGGGCCGCGATCCCGACCAGCACCCCGGCGATGCCGGCCGACGCGAGCAGCCCCGCTCCCAGTGCTCTGACCTGCGGGAAGGTGAACAACATGGCACCCAGGGCGAGCACGATCACGACGGCGGCGCAGACCCGCCGCACCAGCTCGATCTGGGTCCTGATCCGACGCGCCCGCCGGTTGGCGTCTCCCTCGACGCGCACCAGCCGTTCGAGCACGACGTCGGTCACCGCGTAGGCGGTCTGGATGACGAGCCAGGTGGCGCAGAAGATCAGCGCGATGGTGGTCAGGTGGCCGACCCAGCCTTCGGCCTCGGGCGGGATCAGGCCCCGGTCGTAGACGGCGGCGGCGGTGGCGAGCGCGGCGGTCACGAACCCGGGCCAGGTGCAGCGCCGGACCAGCGGCCCGGCCAGGGCCCAGCGTTCCCCGACGAGCCGTGAGCGCAGGATGCGGCGGACCAGCTCGACCGCGATGAGGGCGGCGAGCACGGCGATGGCGAGGGAGATCCAGTTCCATGCTTCCGTCACGGACTGAGACCACCACATTTAGGGCTTTTTGTCAGATTATTGCTTGAGGCCCAGGTCAGTGAGGACGTCGCGGGCCCGTGTCGACTCGACGCGGAGCCAGTCGTCGAAGTCGGGGCCGTCGAGGTAGAGCTGCGCCCAGCCGTGGCGGCGGCAGGTGGCCGACCACTCGGCCGAGCCGCCGACGCCCCGGCAGACGTCGAGCAGGTGGTCGCGGTCGTCCTCGCGGAGGGACTCGGAGGCCAGCAGGCCGCGCCAGTCGGCGTGGACGAGGCGTACCCCCGACTCCATGAGGGTCGGCGCGTCGACCTCCGGCAGGCGCTCGGGCGACGAGACGGCGAGCGCCCGGACACGGCCCGCGCGGATCTGCGGCGCGAACCGGGCGACCCCGCCGACCCCGGCGGCGACGCGGCCGTCGAGGAGCGCGCCGAGGAGGCCGTCCTTCTCCGGGAAGGCGGCGTAGTCGACCAGGCGCGCGTCGGCCCCCAGACCCTTGGCGAGCAGGCCGCACAGGACGTGGTCGGCCCCTCCGTGGGCCCCGCCGCCCATCAGCACCGAGCCGGGGTGCCTGCGCAGGGCGGCGGCCAGCCCGTCGAAGTCGCGCAGGCGGGAGCCCATCGGGGCGAGGACCACCGACCACTCCCCGGCCATCCGGGCGAGCGGGGCGGTGCCCGCCGTGTTGACCAGCGCCGGTCCGGCGACCAGAAGCCGGCCGCGGCTCGCCCCCTGGGTGAAGTCCTTGATCGACGTCCTGTCGCCGTCGCAGGTGGTGACGACGGCGGCGCGGGCCAGGCCGCGCCGGGTGACGACCCTCCGCAGCTCCTGGGCGAAGAGGTCGTCGTGGCCGCCCACGACGGCCGGCACGACCAGGGAGAGCGGCACGCCCAGTGGACGTGGGTCAGCCCCGCAGCCGGCGGCCAATGCGGCGAGCCCGGCTCCCCACAGGAGGAACTCCCGACGCCGCACTCCGCCCTCCCCTCGGTCGTACACGTTGAGCATATGACTAGTTACATGGAGTTATGCCACCGGGGTCCGGGTTGACGGCGGAGCTCTCCATCAATTAACTAATGCATTAGTGGAATGATGGGAGCGGCGTTGATCGAGTTCTCTCTCGACAAGAGGTCGGGCGTGGCGACGTACATGCAGATCGTGCAGCAGGTCGAACAGGCCATGCGGCTCGGCCGGCTGACCCCCGGCGACCGGCTGCCGACGGCGGCCGAGGTGGTGGGCCGGTTGGCGATCAACCCCAACACGGTGCTGCGGGCCTACCGCGAGCTGGAGTCCCGGGGGCTGGTCGAACCCCGTCCGGGCCTCGGGACGTTCGTGCGGCGGTCGCTGGCCCGGCCGCGCGACCCCGTGCTGGAACAGCGGCTGGCGGCGTGGGTGCGCGAGGCGCGGGCGGCGGGCCTGGGGCCCGACGACATCCGGGCCCTGGTCGAGTCGGCCCTGGTCGGCGGACTGGCCGGCGGACTGGCCGGGGAGGCGACGGCATGAGCGGGGTGCCCGCTCTGGAGGTGACCGGGGCCGGCTTGCGGTACGGCCGGACCTGGGCCCTGCGGGGCTGTTTCGCCAGTGTGCCGCAGGGGCGGGTGGCCGCGCTCGTCGGGCCGAACGGAGCCGGCAAGTCGTCGCTGATGCGGCTGGCCGTCGGGCTGCGCAGGGCGGACGAGGGCGAGGTGCGCGTCTTCGGGCAGCCGCCGCGGGGCGCGAACCTGCCCCGGGTGGCCTTCGTCGCGCAGGACAAGCCGCTCTACCCCGAGCTCACCGTCGCCGAGACGATCAGGGCCGGGGCCGGGCTGAACCCCCGCTTCGACGTCCAGGGCGCGCGGAGGCGGCTCGACGACCTGGGCATCCCGCAGCGGAAGAGGATCCGCCAGTTGTCCGGAGGGCAACGGGCCCAGGTCGCGATCACGCTGGCCGTCGCCAAACGGGCCGACCTCGTCGTCCTCGACGAGCCGCTCGCCAACCTCGATCCGCTCGCCCGCCACGAGGTCATGGAGGGGCTGATGTCCGCCGTCGCCGAGCGGGGGCTCACCGTGCTGCTCTCCTCCCACGTCGTCGCCGAGCTCGCCGAGGTCTGCGACCACCTGATCCTGGTCTCCCGGGGACGGGTGCAGGTCGCGGGCGACATCGAGGAGCTGGTGTCCGCGCACCGGCTGCTGGTGGGCCCGTCCGGTACGGCCCCCGCCGGCTCCTACGACGTCATCGGCAGAAGCGACACCGAACGGCAGACGACCCTGCTGGCCAGGGTGCGGGGGCCCGTCCACGACCCCCGCTGGACCACCCGCGAACTCTCCCTGGAGGACATGGTGCTCGGCTACCTGCGTGCCCCCGAGGCCGTCCTGGCTCCCCGGCCGGTGGCGTTGTGACCTGGCTCGCGATCAGGCTGCACCGCGTCCGCATGGTCAGCATGGCCCTGGTGGTCGTGTTGTGGGCCGGGTTCGTCGCCGCCGAACGGCTCTATCCGGGCATCAGGGGCATCTCGGCCGGCCTGTTCCCCTACCTTCCCCTGGTCATGGGGGTGTTCCTGGGAGCGCCGCTGCTCTCGCGCGAGTACGAACGCGGCACCCACCAGTTCGCCTGGACCCAGTCGATCAGCCGCGGCCGGTGGCTGGCCCCCCAGATCGGCACCGCGGCCGTCCTCGCCCTCACCACAACGGGGCTGGTCACCGCGCTGATCTGGTGGTCGCTGAGCACCCTTCCGCCGGAGCTGACCGGCGCACTGCCCTTCACCTGGGCGCTCTTCGCGCTGGCCCTCGGCGCCTTCTGGAGCGCCGTCACCCGGCGGACCACCGTCGCGATGGGGTCGGCGTTCTTCGGCGTCGCCGCCTGCCAGCTGATGGCCGAGGGGCTGCGCAACCGGGCCGCCCGCGAGCTCGGCTGGTCCTCCGCCGCGCTGGGCGCGGCGGAGGCCGCGATCACGGCCGGGCTCGCGGGCGTGCTCGTCGCGGGCGCGTGGTGGTTCGTCACGCGCCGCGACCCGGGCTAGACGTCCAGCGCGGCCAGCTCCGCCGCCCCGAGCCGCGGCGGGTCGAGCAGCTCGTCGAGCTGGGCGACCGTGGAGGGCCCGATGATCGGGCTGACCCCCTTGGCGAGCAGCCAGGCCAGCACGACCTGGTTCCGGGTCGCCCCGAGACCGTCGGCCACCTGGGCGAGCGCGGCGAGCCTCCGGGTGGTGTCCGGGTGGTCGTAGGCCTCGGGGAAGGGGCGCTCCGGACGTACATAGGAACCCGAGATGAGCGGGGTGTAGGCCCACAGGTCGAGGCCTTCCGAGGCCACGTAGTCGAGGGTCTCGTCGGTCACCCACGCGAAGCGGTGGTTGACGCCCTCGACCCGGGTCCAGGGCCGGGGGGTCAGGTACGAGTAGCGCAACTGCAGCGCCGAATAGGGGGCGCCCAGGGCGCGGGCGCGCTCGACCCGCCACGTGGGGTGGTTGGAGACGCCGACGCGGCCGGTGAGGCCGTCGGCGACCAGGCCCGCGAGCGCCCCGGCCGTCTCCTCAAGGGGGACCGACCGGTCTTCCATGTGGGTCCAGAAGAGGTCCACGTGGTCGATCCCGAGGCGGCCGAGGCTCAGCGTGAGCGCCTCCTTGAGGGCCGGGGCCGACAGGCCCTCGCGGCTGGCGGGCCACTCCCCCGGGCCGACCGGCTCGGCCCCGGCCTTGGTGGCCAGGGTCAGCCGGTCGCGCAGGCCCGGACGGGCGGCCAGCCAGCGGCCCAGGAGCCGCTCGCTCTGGCCGCCCCGGCCGTCCGGGTCGTTCCAGAAGGCGTAGCAGTTCGCGGTGTCGATCACCGTGCCACCGGCGTCGACGAAGCGGTCGAGCAGCGCGAACGACGTGCGTTCGTCGGTCAGGGTGCCGAAGTTCATGGCCCCGAGCACGAGAGAGGTCATGCCTTGAACCATGAACCCTGGAGTGCACTCCAGGTCAAACCTGCGTGCACCCGGGGATCGTCGGCAGCGGGCTGCCGGTGGCCGGCCGGTTGGCCTGGAAGCCGAACGTGGTGCTCTGACCGGCGGGGACACTGGCGTTCCAGCTCATGCCGGTCAGGGTCACGTTCGAGCCGCTGACCGAGAGCTGCGAGCTCCAGTTCGAGGTGATCTGGTGGCCCGAGGGCAGCGTGAACGGGATCGACCAGTTGGTCGCCAGGCCGTTCAGGGTGAAGTAGGCGACGTAGCCGGGGCCCCACTGGTCGAACCGGACCGTGCAGCCGCCGGTCTGGCCGCCGCCCTGGGTGGTCACGGAGACGGTGTTCGACTGGCCCGACACGTTCCCGGCCGCGTCGTAGGCCGTCACGTAGAACTGGTAGGTCGTCGAGGCGGCCAGGCCCGTCGCGGCGTAGGAGGTCGAGGTCGAGGTCGCGACCTGGCTGAACGACCCGCTGGTGCCCTGCCGGCGGAAGATCCGGTAGCCCGCGACGCCCACGTTGTCGGAGGAGGCGTTCCACGACAGGTTCGTGCCGCTCGCCGTCAGGTTCGAGGGCGCGCTCGGCGCGGTGGTGTCGGTGGGGTTCTGGCCGCCGCTGGTGGTGTAGGTGAAGTTGTTCAGCGTCAGCCCGGCGCCGCCCACCCACGGCTCGAACCCGGCCTGCACGCTGGTCAGATACCAGGAGCGCTGCGCGTAGCCACGGTTGACCGCGTCGCTGTAGAAGGTGTTCACGGCGAAGTCGATCGAGGAGGCGGCGGAGGTCCGGACGTACGAGATGACGTTCCAGCCGATGTTGCCGAACCAGACCTGCCAGGTCCCCCCGGCCAGGTTCACGGTGCCGACCTGGCTGCCGACCGGCTGGACCGAACCCCGGTGGTTGAGCCAGATCATGATCTCCGCGCCGGTGTTCTGGCCGTCGGTGCGCGGGGTCGGGTCGAACCAGATGTCGTAGGCGGCGTCCCACGTCCCGGTCGACGGGTAGCTCATGCTGACGCTGGTCCGGACGTTGCCGAAGTTGCCCGAGCTGGCCTGCATGGGCAGGTTGCTGCCGGTCGAGCAGTTGGCGTAGTGGCACCCGGCGTAGATCGCCGGGTAGGAGGCCGGGGCGCCGTTGGTGGCGTTGTTGTGGTTGGCCGACTGGATGGTGAAGCCACCGGCCTGGTTGACGTCGATGCACTGGGAGGTGCTGGCGCCCCACACGTTGTTGATCACAACGTAGCGGCCCGACTGGACGGTCGTGGAACCGTACTTCTCGCAGATCACGGGTGCGGCCTGCGCGGGGGTGACGCCGAAGAGCACGAAACCGCCGAGCAGCGCCGCCACGAGGGCGATGCGTCTCATGCCACGGACGCTAGGACGGGCCGGGGAAGCCTCCTACGAAAGCTCGTAACGTAACGCGGTTACCTGCGAAAACGCCTGAAACTTACACCAGCACGCCTTCTAGGAACAGGTCGAGCAGGCGCTCCTGCCGGACCGGGTCGCTCTCGCACGCCCACGCGATGCCGTGGACGATCGTCGCCAGGTCGGCCTGGGTGAGGTCGGGCCGCACCGCGCCGGTCTCCTTCGCCCTCCCCAGCAGGTCGTGGGAGACCGAGAAGAGGGCCTCGCACTGTCCGTGCAGGGGCGACTCGGGGTTGTTGACCGCCACGGCGAGCTCGGCGGTGAGCCCCCGGGTGGCGGTGATGTGGTGGAGCTGGGCCAGCAGCCACTCGCGCAGCGCGCGGCCGGGGTCGTCGCACGTCAGGTCGCGCGCGGTGGCCGCCATCGCCTCGAAGCGGTCGCGGAGCACGGCCAGGATCAGGTCCTGCCGGGTCGGGAAGTGGCGGTAGAGCGTGCCGACGCCGACGCCCGCGGCCTTGGCGATGTCCTCGAGCGACGCCTCGGTGCCCTTCTCGCCGAAGGCCGCCCCGGCCTCGGTCAGCAGGCGCTCGTAGTTGCGGCGCGCGTCGGCCCTCACGACAACTCCCTTGCGTAAGCGGAGGCAGCCTCCGTATATTTACCGGAGTCGGCCTCCGATTATTTTATCGCCTGAAGGGCCTCCCCATGAACCCTCGCCAGCGCGTCACGCTGCTCGTCATCGCCCTCGCCCAGCTCATGCTGATCCTCGACGGCACGATCGTGACCGTCGCCCTCCCCGGCATCCAGGAGGAACTCGGTTTCAGCCCCGGAGGCCTGTCGTGGGTGATGAACGCCTACATGCTGGCCTTCGGCGGCCTGCTGCTGCTCGGCGGCCGGGCCGGCGACATCCTGGGCCGCCGCCGCGCCCTGACGGCCGGGGTGCTGATCTTCACCCTGGCCTCGCTCCTCGGCGGTTTCGCCCCCGGCCCCGAGGCCATGATCGCCTCCCGGGTGCTCCAGGGCGTCGGCGGCGCCCTGGCCGGACCGGCCGGCCTGGCCCTGATCACCGGCAACTTCCCGCAGGGCCCGCTGCGCGACCGCGCCATCGCCGTGTTCACCTCGGTCGGCGCGGCGGGGGCCGCGATCGGGCTGCTCGCGGGCGGGGTGCTGACCGACCTGGTGTCGTGGCGCTGGGTGATGTTCGTGAACGTCCCGATCGGCCTGGCCATCCTGGCGCTGACCCCGGTCTTCGTCCGCGAGACCGACCGGGTCCCCGGCCGCTTCGACCTCGCCGGAGCCGTCACCGCCACGACGGGCTCCTCCGGCCTCGTGTACGGGCTGGTCCGCGCCTCCGAACAGGGCTGGGACGACGGGTGGGCGCTGGCGTCCCTGCTCGGCGGCGTGTTGCTGCTGACGCTGTTCGTCCAGGTCGAGCGGCGGGCCGCGCAACCGGTCATGCCCCTGGGCCTGTTCGCCGAGCGCTCCCGGGTGGCCGGCTATGCGGCGATGCTGCTGCTCCCGGCCGCGATGATGGGGACGTTCTTCTTCCTCACCCAGTTCGTCCAGCTCGAACTCGGCTACTCCCCCATGCAGGCGGGCCTGGCCTTCCTCCCGCTGGCGCTGACCATCCTGGCGCTGTCGCAGCTGGCGGGCCGGATCCTGCGGGTGGTCCGGCCGCACACCGCCGCCGTCGCGGGCATGCTGCTGATCCCGGTCGGCCTGGTGTGGTTGTCGCGCATCGACGCGACGACCTCCTACTTCCCCGGTGTCTTCGTGCCGCTGGTGATCATGGGCGTGGGCGCCGCGGCGGCCCTGGTGGTGATGAGCATGCGCATCATCAACGGCGTCCGGGGCGACGACGCGGGCGCGGCCTCCGGGCTGCTCCAGGCGATGCAGCAGATGGGCGGGTCGCTGGGGCTGGCGGTGCTGGTGACCGTCCACGCGTCGGCGGGCCTGACGGCGACGTTCCTGACGGCGGCGGGCTTCTCCCTGCTGTCGCTGCTGGTCGTGACCGTCCTCCGGCCCCGGCAGACGATGCCGGAGCCGGAGAACGCGGCCACCGCGGTCACTCGACGGTGACGCTCTTGGCCAGGTTGCGGGGGCGGTCGACGTCGCGGCCCAGGGCCACCGCCGCGTGGTAGGCGAAGAGCTGGAGCGGGATCGACAGCAGGATCGGGTCGAGCTCGTTCTGGTTCTTCGGCACGATGACGCAGTCGTCGGCCTGGTCGGTCTCCCGGTGGCCGACCATCAGGATGCGGCCGCTGCGGGCGCGGATCTCGCCCAGGGTGGTGAGGTTCTTGTCGAGCATCTCGTCGTCGGGCACGATCGCCACGGTCGGCATCTCGGGGCCGATGAGGGCCAGCGGGCCGTGCTTGAGCTCGCTGGCCGGGTAGGCCTCGGCGTGGACGTAGGAGACCTCTTTGAGCTTCTGCGCGCCCTCACGGGCGACCGGGTAGCCGCGGACCCGGCCGATGAACATCATCCCGGCCGACGTGGCGTACTTGTGGGCCAGCTCGCGGATGTGCTCCTCCTGGGTGAGGATCTCCTTGATCTGCTCGGGCAGGGCGCGCAGGCCCTCGCAGATGCGGCGGCCGTCGGCGGGCGACAGGTCGCGCACGCGGCCCAGGTGCAGGGCCAGCAGGGCGAAGGCCGCCGCCGTGGAGGTGAACGCCTTGGTCGAGGCGACCGAGACCTCGGGGCCGGCGTGCAGGTAGACGCCGCCGTCGCACTCGCGGGCGATGGCCGAGCCGACCGTGTTCACGATGCCGAGCACCCGGCCGCCCTTGCGCTTGAGCTCCTGGACGGCCGCCAGGGTGTCGTAGGTCTCGCCCGACTGGCTGATGGCGACGTACAGGGTGTCGGCCTCGACGACGGGGCTGCGGTAGCGGAACTCGGAGGCCGGTTCGGCGTCGGCCGGGATGCGGGCGAGCTCCTCGATGAGCTGGGCGCCGATCTGGCCCGAGTAGTAGGCCGAGCCGCAGCCGATGATCTTGACGCGGCGGAACGAGCGGGTCTCGCGGGCGTCCATGTTCAGGCCGCCCAGGTGGGCGACGTGGAACCGGTCGTCGAGCCGGCCGCGCAGGGTGCGGGCGATCGTGTCGGGCTGCTCGGAGATCTCCTTGAGCAGGTAGTGCTCGTAGCCGCCGGTGTCGTAGTGGCCGGTGTCCCAGTCGACCGTCAGCGGCTGCTTGGCGGTCTCGCGGGCGTCGCCGCCGAAGGTGTGGAAGCCGTCGGCCTTCAGCACGGCCAGCTCGCCGTCCTCCAGGTGGACGACCTGGCGCGTGTAGCGGACCAGCGCGGCGACGTCGGAGGCGGCGAACATCTCCTTCTCGCCGATGCCCAGCACGATCGGGCTGCCCAGCCGGGCCACCACGACCTCGCCGGGGCGCTGCGCGTCGACCACGGCGATGCCGTAGGTGCCGACGACGCTCTTCAGGGCCCGGCGCACCGCCTCCTCCAGGGAGTCGGCCTCCTCGACGGTGCGGGCGATCAGGTGGGAGAGCACCTCGGAGTCGGTCTCGCTGAGGAACTTGACGCCCTCGCCTTCGAGCCGCTGCCGCAGTGCGTCGGCGTTCTCGATGATCCCGTTGTGGACGACCGCGATGCGCTCGTCGCTCGACAGGTGAGGGTGGGCGTTCACGTCGCTCGGCACGCCGTGGGTGGCCCAGCGGGTGTGCCCGATGCCGGTCGTGCCCTTGAAGCGGGCCGGCACCGCCGCCGCCAGGTCGGCCACGCGGCCCTTGACCTTGCGGGTCTTCAGCGCCCTCGACGCGACGACGGCGACGCCCGCGGAGTCGTAGCCGCGGTATTCGAGCCTCTGGAGCCCCTCCAGCAAGATGGGCGCGGCGTCCTTGGGCCCGACGTAGGCCACGATTCCGCACATAGAGTTCACCCTCCGTAGATGATCCGGCGGAGCTGGCGCTGTGACAGCTCCGGTGCCGCGACCCGGCGCGCGGGCAGCTCTGCGGCCACCCGGCGGAAGATCTCGTCGTTGCCGAGCCCGCGTGCCCGCATTTCGGCATGCCTACGCCTGACGAAGGCCTCGGCCGTCTCGCCGAAGTAGCTGAGCACGTCGGCGACCACCCGCGCCGCCTCACCCGGGCCGAGCGAGGTCGTCCGCATGAGGTGGGCGATGAGGTCGTCGTACGGCACAGAGATGGACCTTACGGAGGAGGAACCGGGAATACCAAGAATCCTGCCCGATATCGGGCATCAAACCCCGTTTTTGTACGTCCACCGCCCGGCGAGCATCGTCCCGAGGATCTCCGGGTTCCGCAGATCGGACATGTCGCCCACGACGACGAGGTCGGCCGGGTCGCCGGCGTGGACGCCGGTCCGGCCCTGCGCGGCGGCGGCCAGCGCGGTGGCGAGCGGGATCGCCTGCTCGGGATGCCAGGCCGGCCGGTCGTCGTCGGTCCGGGTGACGGCCGAGGCGATGCCGTCCCACGGGTCGAGCGGCGACACCGGGGCGTCCGAGCCGATCTCGATGGTCGCCCCGGCGGCCAGCAGGTCGGCGAAGGCGTAGGCCCGGTCGGTGCGTCCCGGCCACTGGAGGTCGGCGACCTCGCGGTCGTCGGGCTGGTGGGCGGGCTGCACGCCCGCGACCAGGCCCTCCAGGGCGAACCGGGGGAAGTCGGCGCGGGAGACGAGCTGCGCGTGCTCGATCCGCCCCGGGCAGCCGAGGGTGTGGAAGGCGTCGAGGGCGATGGTGACCGCGTCGTCGCCGATGGCGTGCACGGCGGGATGGATCCCGTTCTCACTGGCCGCCTTCATGGTGCCGAGCAGTTCGTCGGGCGGCAGCTCCAGCAGGCCCCGCGAGGCGGTGCCGGGATAGGGGTCGGCGCAGTAGGCGGTCCGGGTGTTCAGGGACCCGTCCACGAACATCTTCACCGGCCCCACCCGCAGGAACTCGCCGATCTCCATTCCGGTACGCAGCCCGTTGGCGATCGCGGTGTCAAGCCGGTCCCGCGGGATCGAACAGGCGACCCGCACGTCGGTCCGGCGGCGCTGCCAGTCGCTCACGTTGTCGGCGTACTCGAAGTCGATGACCCCCGTGACCCCCCGCGCCGCCGCGGCCGTCATCGCCTCGGCCACCCATGCGTCGACCACCTCGGCGGGCGGCGGCGGCAGCGCGGCCAGCCCGCGGAAGCAGTCGCCTTCGAGGAGCACCCCGGTCGGGTGGTCGCCCCGGCCGATCAGCGAGAGCGCGGCCTGGCTGAACCAGGCCGTGTGGAGGTCGTTGCTGACCAGGACGAAGGGATGTTCGACCGGCAGCAGGTCCTTGTGCATCTCGTCGGCCCAGAAGGCGTCCCGGAAGCCGAAGCCCATGGTGGGCTCCCCCGGTCGTACCGCCTCCAGGATGAGGGAGACGGCGTGCGCGGCGGAGGTGGCCGCGGACAGGTCGGCACGGCGGCGGTTCTGCGCCCACTGCACGGAGTGCACGTGGGCGTCCACGAGACCGGGCAGCACGGTCGCGCCCTGGAGGTCGACGATCTCGTCGGGGGTGACGTCGCCGGGGGCGACGACCTGCCCGGCCGAGATCGCGAAGGCGGTGAGCGGCCCGCCGATCCCGGCTCGGGCGTTCCTGAACAGGAGAGACATGCCCTGAACCTTATTTGTCAGACTTTGTGTCTTTATAGGGGGTATGGTCCGTGTGCAAACTTAAGGGATGCTTGCTCCAGACCTGACGCGTGAACTCGGCACCGTCCCCGAGTACGACCGGTTCGCCACCGTCGACGAGGTCAACGAGTACCTGACCGGCCTGGCCGCCGCCCACCGCGACCTGGCCACGATCGAGCGGATCGGCACCTCACGCCTGGGCGACCCCCTGCTGTGCCTCACCATCGGCGAGGGCGACCGCGACGTCGTCGTGGCCGCCGGCCCCCACCCCAACGAGCCCATCGGCGGCCTGACGGTGATGCACCTGGCCTCCCGGCTCTGCGCGGACACGACGCTTCGCAACGGCGCCCGCTGGCACATCGTCGGCTGCCTCGACCCCGACGGCACCCGCCTCAACGAGGGCTGGTTCGCCGGGCCGTACACCAAGGCCCACTACGGCCGGCACTTCTACCGCCCCGCCGGGGACGAACAGGTCGAATGGACCTTCCCGTTCACCTACAAACGCTCCTACTTCGACCGGGTCCTGCCGGAGACCCTGGCCCTGATGCGGCTGATCGACCGGACCCGCCCCGCCTTCCTGACCACCCTCCACAACGGCGAACTCGGCGGCGTCTTCTACTACCTGTCCCGCCCCGAACCCGAGCTCCAGACGGTCCTGACCGAACTCCCCGCCCTGTTCGGCCTCCCCCTGCACGTCGGCGAACCCGAACACCCGGCCATCGGCCAGTTGGCCCCCGCGATCTTCCTCACCCCCCGCATGGAGGAGACCTACGACTACGTCGAGGCCCTCGGCCAGGACCCGACGGAGGTCATCACCGGCACCGCCTCCGACACCTACGCCGCCCGCTGGGGCACCCTCTGCCTCACCGCCGAACTCCCCTACTGGGTCGACCCCGCCGCCGGCGACACCTCGGAGACGGAGATCGCGTACGGGGAACTGATCCGCACCCAGGCCGCCCACCTGCGCGAGACCGCCACGATCCTGGAGGAGACCCTCACCGGCGTCACCGCCGACCTGGTCAGCTCCTCCCCCTTCCTCCGCGCCTCCCGCTTCTTCATCCCGATGCTCGCCAGCATCGCCGCCACCGACGAGAACCGCTCGACCGCCCCCGGCGCCGCCCGCCCCGCCACCGCCGCCGAGGTCTCCTCCTGCCGCGACCTCGTGCACAGCTACCGCCTCCGCTTCGGCGGCATGCTGCTGCGCGCCCTGGAGGGCGAGATGGCCATCGGCAACGGCACTCCCGCCATCCGGCGCGGCTGCCGGGCCCTGTCGGAGACGTACGAAAAATGGTGCGTGGACGCCGAAAACGAGATGTCCGACCAGACGATTCCGATCGCCCACCTGGTCGCCATCCAGTACGGAGCGATCCTCGCGGGCGCGCGGCACGCGCTTGGTGCGCACGAGCACCCGGGAAACACGCTAAAGTCTTCTTCGTGAGGCCGACCCGGAAGGGAACGGCGGATCACGCGGAAGTGGCTCAGGGGTAGAGCATCACCTTGCCAAGGTGAGGGTCGCGGGTTCGAATCCCGTCTTCCGCTCGGTGGAGTGGCCGAGAGGCGAGGCAGCGGCCTGCAAAGCCGCGTACACGGGTTCAAATCCCGTCTCCACCTCGAGGTCGTCACGGAGTCTCGTGAAGTCCGCTAGAGTAAGACAGGTGTCGCGGAGGTAAATCCGAGGCGACCACGCGGAAGTGGCTCAGGGGTAGAGCATCACCTTGCCAAGGTGAGGGTCGCGGGTTCGAATCCCGTCTTCCGCTCGGAAGTTTGCTTGGACGATTAGCTCAGCGGGAGAGCGCTTCCCTGACACGGAAGAGGTCACAGGTTCAATCCCTGTATCGTCCACCAGATTAATGCAGGTCATTGAGGGTTCCGGAGATTCTCCGGGGCCCTTTTTTGATCTTAGAAGGTCGCGGGGAGCCAATTCAGGCGGACTTACCCTGTGCTCCGAAGATCTCGTTCATTGCCTCTGCGCCTTGCGCGATCTCGGGGCTGAGCTGGAGCCGGTAGACCGACTCCGTGACGCGGGCGCCGGCGTGGCCGACGAGATCGGCGATCGTCTCGATGCGGACGCCGCGAGCTCTCATGATCGAGACGAATGAGTGCCGGAGTTCGCGTGCGTCTACGTGTCGTCGAGGCTGGCCGGTCGGGTTCACCCCACGTGGAGCCGGTATCGGAAGGATTCGGTCGTCGACTTGACGACGACGGGCTTCCGGTAGGCCTCGGGCCAGACCTGCAGAAGGTAACGCACTTCATCGCCCATTCGACCATCCCGAGGACGTGGTGGCGCAGGCGATGAGCACCGGACCCCGAGCGTGACCACCAGGATCGCGGTTGCACCATCGCCGACCACAGCCTGGTGAGGCCGCCACGAGCGTGGCGAGGATGCAGAGTGCCTACGCCGTCCGGCTTGTGAGGCTTTCGCTGGGTTGTCCTCCACCGTCGTACCGACAGAGATGACGGTGGTGGGAGACACGCATGGCCGAACCCGTGCGGGCACGGCGGCTGTCCGATCACGAAGGCCAGACTCTCCAACGGCTGATCCGCCGTGGCGCGCACGGCTCGATCCGGGTCCGCCGCGCGTTGATCATCATGGCCTCCGCCGGAGGGACGCCGGTCGGGGCCGTCGCGCGGTTGGTCGCCGCTGATGAGGACACCGTGCGCGATGTCATCCACGCCTTCGACGAGCGCGGACTGTCCGCGCTGGACCCTAACTGGGCGGGAGGCCGTCCCGCCACATCACCAGCGATGATGAGGACTTCGTCATCGCGGCGGCCACCACCCGCCGGAGTGGCGGGATCAGCGCACCACGGGTGGCTGCATGCGTGCGGGTTGATGCTGGACGGCGACGGCGCGGAAGAAGGCTAGAGCGCCGGCGACCGGCTCACCCGCAGGGTCAGGTCACTCCGAGGCCGCGCAGGAAGGCGTCCGCGACGAGGTCGGCCGCCTGCGGGGGATCCACTGCGGGGAACCGGTGGGCGATGCTGTCGACGAGTGCGTCGAGAACCGCGCGTGCCCAGGCCGCATCGATCTCGGCGCGCAGGTAGCCCTCATCGCAAGCGCGCTGGATGAAAGTGCTCAGGCGCGCACTCTGCGCTTCACGGCGAGCGCTGGCTTCGGGGTCCTTCTGCATCATGCGGCGCGTGTCGACAGGCCACTCGCGGGCGACCGGGATGATCCCCTCCAGATAGCGGTGGAGAGCGACCGGCACCGGGGCCTCGGTCAGCCGCGCCTCGTCCAACACCCGCTCGGCCGAGTCGAGTTTGGCCTTGAAGACGGCGCGCAGCAGCGCCTCCCGATTCGCGAAGCGGCGATGAACGGTGGTGCGGTCGACACCCGCCGCAGCGGCGATGGCCGCCATCGACGTGCTCGGATCCTCCGCCAGGAGGCGGGCCCCGGTGCGGAGGACGGAGGACAGGTTGCGTGCGGCATCGGCTCTCATGATCCGGCGATCCTAACCAGCAGTGGTGATTACAGCGCCATCATCCCATGGTGAGATACATCTCAGCTATTTATTGCAACATCGCTGTTGCAGTTGATGAGCAAACGTCTACATTGAGATCGCACCCAGAAGGACGGCGAGAAGATGAGGAGAACGCCATGTCACGGACTTGGTTGATCACCGGTGGTTCCCAGGGGCTGGGCAGGGCCCTGGCTATTCAGGCTCTTGAGGACGGTGATCGAGTCGTCGTCACGTCCCGCAGGCCGGAGGCTCTGGCTGATCTGAAGGCGAAGTATCCGGAGCGGCTGGAGACCGTGGCGCTGGATGTCACATCGCCGTCCGAGGCTCGGGGCGTGGTGGCGGCCGCAGTGGAGCGATTCGGCACCGTCGACGTCGTTGTGAACAACGCGGGTTACGCCACCAGCGGTTCGATCGAGGACTTCCCGGAGGACGAGTTCCGGGCGCAGGTCGAGGCGAACCTGTTCGGTGTGATCAACGTGACCCGGGCGGCCCTGCCCGTACTGCGTGGCCAGCGGTCCGGGCACATCGTGCAGATCTCGTCCATCGGCGGCCGGGTCGGCGGCACGCCCGGGCTCAGCGCCTACCAGACAGCGAAGTTCGGAGTCGAAGGCTTCTCCGAGGTGCTGGCGAACGAGGTGGCCCCGTTCGGCATCAAGGTGATCATCGTGGAGCCGGGCGGTATCCGCACCGGCTGGGCCGCCGGCGCCGCGAAGCCGTCCGGACCCATCGCTCCTGACTATCAGCAGACGGTCGGCGCATGGCTGGAGCAGTTCGCGGCCTACAGCGGCAACGAGCCCGGCGACCCCGTCCGAATGGCCCGGGCCGTCATCGCCGCCGTGGACGCGCCCGAGCCCCCGCGCCGGCTCCTTCTCGGCAGCGATGCCCTGGAAATCGCCGTCAGCGCGGAAAAGGCTCGCCTGGCCGAGGCCGACACATGGGCCGAAGCGAGCCGCTCCACCGACCACCAGACCGCGTAACGACCCTGCAGCTTCGCGTGCCGTCGGTCGCCTGCCCGACGGCACGCGACCACGGGCCCGGCGACAGCGCGGATACCCGCTCTCTCCGGTGGTCTCCTCCACTCCTGCGGCCTTGGACGCACTCCCGCCCGCGCCCTGCACCCACCACGTTTCACATGAAGAAATCGACAGACATGACTGTTCGCGACAAGCTCTACATCGGCGGCTCCTGGGTCACCCCCAGCAACCCGGAGCTGCTCGACATCCTTTCCCCCCACGACCAGTCGGTGCTGGGCCGCGTGGCCCAGGCCGCACCCGCCGACGTGGACGCGGCCGTCGCCGCGGCCCGCGAGGCCTTCGACCACGGCCCCTGGCCGCGCACCACGCCCGAGGAGCGGCAGGAGATCATCCGGCGCTACGACGCCCTGCGCACCGCCCGCGCCGACGAGGTCGCCGCGGCGATCTCCGTCGAGAACGGCTCGGCCGGCTGGTTCACCAAGGTCGGCCAGTCCTTCCTGACCCGCCAGGTCAACGCTTACCTCAAGGCGGCCGAGGAGTTCGGCTGGGAGGAGGTCATCGAACCCTCCGACCCGTCGGTGGCCTTCGACACCATCGTGCGGCGGGAGGCGATCGGCGTGGTCGCCGCGGTCATCCCGTGGAACTCGCCGTTCTCCGCCGCCACCGCCAAGCTGATCCCGGCCCTGCTGGCCGGCAACACGGTTGTTCTGAAGGTCTCCCCGGAGAACTCCCTCAGCATGATGCTGCTGGCGGACCTGTGGCACGAGGCAGGGCTTCCCGCGGGCGTGCTCAGCATCCTTCCCGCCGACCGCGAGACCAGCGAGTACCTCGTCTCCCACCCGGACGTCGACAAGATCGCCTTCACCGGCTCCACGCGTGCCGGCCGGCGCATCGCCTCCATCGCCGGCGAGCACCTCAAGCGGGTCAGCCTGGAGCTGGGCGGCAAGTCCGCGGCTCTGATCCTGGAGGACGCGGACCTGGACGCCGCCGTACAGGGCCTGCGCTTCGGCTCCTTCGGCAACAACGGCGAGGCCTGCATCCTGCAGACCCGCATCCTGGTCCCCCGCGAGCGTCACGAAGAGGTCGTCGCCGCGCTCAAGGACATGGTCGAATCGCTGAAGGTCGGCGACCCTTCCGCCCCCGACACCTTCATCGGCCCGATGATCCGCCCCGACCAGCAGCAGCGCGTCATCGACTACATCAACATCGGCATAGCGGAGGGCGCCCGCCTGGTCACCGGCGGCCCGCACGTCCCCCAGGGCCTGGAAAAGGGCAACTACGTCACCCCGACCCTCTTCGCCGACGTCGACAACTTTATGCGCATCGCCCAGGAGGAGATCTTCGGCCCGGTCCTGGCCGTCATCGCCTACGACGACGAGGACGACGCCGTCCGCATCGCCAACGACTCCGAATATGGCCTCTCAGGCGGCATCTGGAGCGCCGACCCCGAGCGCGCCCTGGCCGTCGCCCGCAAGCTGCGCACCGGAACCATCACCCTCAACGGATCGCCCATCAGCTTCGACGGCCCCTTCGGCGGCTACAAGGCCAGCGGCCTCGGCCGCGAGTACGGCAAGGTCGGACTCACCGGCTACATCGAGCACAAGTCCATCACCCGGCTTCGGCAGCCGTAGCCGACCGGAGTGGCGCATACCTACCGGGCCGGAACCACCCGCAGTGCGGTCGGCAGGCCCACCTCCTGGCCGTGACCGCTCCCCGCAATCGCTGTACCAGGGTGCAACCCACATGCGCGAGACCCACGACCTGCCCCGCGCCGTCGTCAGGACGCCCCCGTTTCCCCGGAAAGACAACCCCATGCCCAGCAAGTCCACCCGCCTCATCTTCGCAGTCCTCGCGAGCGGGGCCGGCGTGTTCTCCATGCTGCAGTCACTGATCGCGCCGGCTCTGCCGACTCTCCAACACGCACTGCACACCTCCCAATCCACCGCCACATGGGTGATGACGGCCTACCTACTGTCCGCCTCGGTGTGCACCCCGATCATCGGCCGGGTCGGCGACCTGGCCGGCAAGAAGCGCACCCTCGTCGCAGTCCTGCTGACCGTCCTCGCCGGCTGTCTGCTCGCCGCCCTCGCTCCGAACGTCGGCGTCCTGATCATCGCCCGCGTCATTCAGGGCGCCGGAGGCGCGGTGTTCCCACTGTCCTTCGGCATCATCCGCGACCAGTTCGAACCCGGCAGGGTCAGCGGCAGCATCAGCACCCTTTCCGCCGTGATCGCCGCCGGCGGCGGCGTCGGCATAGTCGCTGCCGGTCCCATCGTGGCCGGGCTCGACTACCGCTGGCTGTTCTGGTTTCCCGTCGTCATCGTCGCCGTCACCGCCCTGCTGGCCCTGCGCTATGTCCCCGAGTCGCCCCGACGAGCGAAGGGACGGGTCAGCTGGTCCGGCGCGGTGCTGCTGTCCGGATGGCTGGTCGCGCTGCTCCTGCCGGTCAGCCGCGGCAGCCGGTGGGGCTGGAGCTCCGCTGCTGTGATCGCGCTGTTCGCCGCGGCCGTCGCGCTCTTCGCCCTGTGGCTGTTCGCGGAGTCCCACTCCCGCAGCCCGCTGATCGACCTGCGCATCATGCGCGTGCGGTCCGTGTGGACCACGAACGCCGCCGCTCTGCTGTTCGGCGCAGGCCTGTCGTCGGTCTGGTCGTTCCTGCCCGGCTTCGTACAGACACCCCGCTCCGCCGGCTACGGATTCGGCGCCAGTGTCACCACGTCCGGACTGCTCATGTCGCCCATGCTGATCGCGATGTTCGTCGCCGGTGTGGTCAGCGGACGCCTGGAACCCAAGGTCGACGCCAGACGCCTGCTGATCTCGGGGGCCGTCTCCGCCGCGGTCGCCTGCGCCATCCTCGCCCTGTGGCACACCCAGCAGTGGCAGATCGCCGTCGCGGCGGGCGTTTTCGGCCTCGGCGTCGGTCTCGCCTTCGCCTCCATGGCCAACCTCATCGTCAGCGGCGTACCTGCCGAGCAGACCGGCGCCGCGACCGGCATGAACACCAACCTCCGCTCCGTCGGCGGCGCCATCGGAACCGCGATCACCAGTCTCCTGGTCACCAGCCACCTCCAGCCCTCCGGCCTGCCGTACGACTCCAGCTACACCCACAGCTTCTCCGCGCTGACCCTCCTCCTGCTCGGAGCCGCCCTCGCCGCCGCCCTCGCCCCGGCCCGCAAAGCCGTCCGTACGCCCCACCTACAGCCGACTCCGGCCGTCGCAGAGTAAACAGGGACCACCCTGGGCTGAGCGGCCCCGACATAGGCCGTGCGACTCCCGACGGAGGTACTGTGCGTTGGGTGACGGTTTCAGGCAGGCCGTGACGGCCGGTGATCGTGCTCTGTGGAGAGCTGTGGTTGATGCCCTTTGGGCATCTGCCACGGGTCTCCTTCCTTTATACGGGGGGACGACCCCCCGAATTCCCGATGTCAGGGGCCTTCGCCCCCTCACGCTCCCCCGGCCCGCTTCGCGCTCCCGACGTCGCTGGTGCTCCGGGTCGCTCTCGCTCCTTGCGAGCGGCTCCGCCCCTCGCGCTCCCTCGACAGGCCTCGCTTCGCCTTGTCTGCGATCAATCTCGCCGACAGGGGCGTTCCGCTCGATGCCGGCAGTTCGCACGCCAGGGCCTTCACCTCGTCCACAACGCGGGCGGAGAACACGCGCGGCCTGCCGGGGCGCGGCGCGTCGGCCGATCCCTCGATGCCCCGCTCACAGTACCGGCGCCGCCCTTTTCGGGGCCGTGTCCTGGCAGATGCGCAGCCGATCCGCGATCACCCGGTTCGCCGCGGCGAGCAGCACAATCTGTGATCGAAGCACGAGGCGAAACGGCGCGGAGGCGCGCCGGGACAGGGACTCCAGCTCAGCGCGCTCAGCCTCGCCAAGGGTGCGGCCAGATCGGTAGGGCACGATGGCCCGCATGGCAAGGCCACCAGACCTCGTTGCGCCAGCGCCTGGCCGCGAGGGCACGCCAGCGCTGGCCTCAGCTCGCCGGCATCACCGTCCGCTACCACGGCGAGTTCGCCTACGTCTCCGGCCGGCTCCCCGATGGCGCCATCCTGCCGCTCTGCCGGATCCGCTACGCCGGATCCGCCACCAGCTGGGGCTTCGCTGTCTACCGCGCCGGCCACGACGACTACGAGAAGTCCGTCCTGCCCAGCGGTTACCCGGTCGGCACCCCGCAGGAAGCCCTCGGCTGCGCCTGCGGCCTCTGCCTCGGCGACACTACGGCCTGGCTCGACCGCCACCCCCAACGAATCCGCGGGCGCGACCACTGGTTAGTGACATGTCTGGATTCCGTTGAGATCAGGTCGCGACAATGCGGCCCGTGCAGGGTGCGGTGCCGGACAACTCCGGCACCGCACCTGTTCGTCGGTCAGGGGGTGGTCCAGTCCTCGCAGCTCTTGCCCTGGAAGCTGCCGGAGGCGCCGTTCTTGAGCCAGACCCAGCTGCTGACGTAGTTGCAGTAACGCTGGTTACCGGCCGGGTCAGAGACCCACAGGTTGGCGAAGCAGTAACCCACCGTGGGGTAGTAGCAGGTGGTCGTGCGCTGGCTGACGATGCTGCCGTCGCGGTACGCGATGACCGTCATCTCGACCCGGTTGAACATTTCGCTGTTGCAGTTGATGTGGCCACGGAACTCGATCGAGCTGCCGCCGGCGTGCGGGGTCTCGGTCACCTGGCTGCAGTACCAGCTGATCGGGCCGGCGGCCGCGGACGCCGGTCCCGCAGCACCCACCGCGGCCGTCGCGGCGGCGATGAGCAGAGCCAGCGCGGTGAGCAGGGTGACCCAGCGGCGGTGCGGGACCTGGGCCATGCGGTCAGGTAGACCACGGGCATCGGAAGTTTCGATCACTCCTCGTCCTTCCCCTTGAATCGGCCGTGGCGCTCCGGTGCGGACCACGGACTCGCGCTGAGCATCGGATCGTCTGGTATAGACGCGATATATGCCCAGGTGGGACGCGCTTTGGGTGCCCGGGGATCGGGGCGGGCGCGGGTGAATCCCGCCGCGTCGCCGTCCGGGCGGATCCGGATCAATGGGCGAGCACGTCACCCGGAGATCGGCGCTGGTCATGTCAGTGGAATAGCGCGCGGTCGGACGGCGAACTGCGGGGCGGCTCGGTCGTGGTGGTGGGCTGTCGGAACCGGAACTGTTGTGCCCCGGCTGGTCCCACCCGGCCTGACGGGCCCTCCTACCATGAAGATGAGAAGGCGAAGACAACGCGGCCTCTGCCATATCCCCCCTGTGGTCGGGGACCATCTGGGAAAGAGATCGATATGTCAGTGCGGTTGAACCACACCATCGTGGCGGCCCGTGACCGTGAGGAGACCGCCGCGTTTCTGACGGAGATTCTCGGTCTGCCGCCCGCGACGGCTTTCGGGCCGTTCCTCGTCGTCGACCTCGGCAACGAGGTGTCCCTCGACGTGGCCGGAACCGACGGTCCCGTGCATCCCCAGCACTATGCCTTCCTGGTCACCGAGGAGGAGTTCGACCAGATCCGGGACCGGATCAAGGGCCGCGGGCTCACCTTCTGGGCCGACCCGTTCCACCAGCGGCCGGATCAGATCAACACCAACGACGGCGGTCGCGGCCTGTACTGGTCCGACCCCAACGGCCACAACCTGGAGATCATCACTCGGCCGTACGGGGGATGAGCACGGGATCCACGCATGATCTTTACGCCGGATCCAGGACACGCAGCCTGCGTCCGCTGGTGAGCACGCCGGTCTCGTTCAGATTCGTGGTGTCTATCCGCTGACCACACGCCCTATCGAGCTGATCCGGTCCCGAGCCTGCTGTGCGCCGCCGGTCATCTTCAGCGATGCCGGCCGACGCCTCTTCCGCCAGGCTTCATTGCCTGCTCGTAGTGGCGTCACCAGGGCTTCTTCGGTGATCTCTTCAATCAGGTGCTTGTGCCCTTGATCCAACTGGGCGCAGCGGGGGTGTTTCCCCCGTGTCATCACTTGACCCGAGGTACCGATGAAATCGATGGTCTCGAACCATCCACGTACGAAGCTGCTGCTGGTGGCGCTCGCCGCGGCGAGCACGCTGGCGGTCGCGCCGGCCGCCGCTTACGCGGACGGCGGTCCGCCCGCGCCGGTGACCGGCGGAATTCCCCTGATCAACACGACTGAGAAGATCGGTCCGGGGATCGAGTTACGGCACGTGAAGGCGGTCGACCAAAAGGGCTGGTACGACGCGCAGTTCCTCAGCGTGGACCTGTCCAACAGTGCGGTCGGCACCGATCTGCTGACCGCCGGACCGGTCGCGTTCGGCGGGCCGCTCAGCGTGGCCGCCAACAAGGCCGGGGCCGTCGCGGGTGTCAATGGCGAGTTCTTCGACATCGGCAACTCCAACGCGGCGCTCGGTGGCGAGATTCAGGACGGGCGGCTCGTCAAGACCGCCGACATCGGCGGCCGGCAGCACGTCGGCGTCAGCAAGGACGGCGTCGCCCAGCTCGTGAACCTCATGGTCGACGCGGCCGCGAACTTCGCGGGCGCGGACCACACGGTCCTGTCGGTCAACGCCGCGAACGGCGGCGGGGTGCCCGCGGACGGCCTGATCGCGTTCACGTCCGCGTGGGGCGACTACAGCCGTAACCGCGGCCTGACGGGCGTGGCGAACGACCAGATCGCCGAGGTGCTGGTGCAGAACGGGTCCGTCGTGTCGGTCACGCCTGCCGGTCCCGCGGGGTCTGGGGCGATCCCGGACGACGGCTTCGTGCTGGTCGGGCGTGGTGCCGCCGCGACCGCGATCCGGGCGCTGCGGCCCGGCGAGCCGGTGACGCTCAGCTACGAGCTCGCCGACGACGTCGCGAAGACGATGAAGTTCGCGCTCGGCCACGGCGGCACCATCGTCACCGGCGGCCGGGTCGTCGGCGGCCTGGACCCCTCGATCGCCCCGCGCACCGCGCTCGGCTTCAAGGACGGCGGTCGCACGCTCGTGCTCGCCACCTGGGACGGGCCGGGCGGCACCGGCAAGGGCGGCGTCGGGATCGACAAGGAGGCGCGTGACCTCGTCGCGATGGGCGTGGAGACCGCGGTCAACCTCGACGGGGGCGGCTCGACCACGATGGTCGCCCGCGCGCTCGGGCGCGAGGAGGCGACCGTCCGCAACGTCCCGTCCGACGGGCGGGAGCGCAACGACCCGAACGGCGTCGGCGTGTTCGTCGCGAAGGGCGACGGCAGGCTGCACGAGCTGCTCATCCGGCCCGCGCCGGGTGCGGCGTCGGCCGACGGCGGCCTGAAGGTCTTCCCGGGACTGCACCTTCCGCTCGTCGCGGACGGCGTCGACGACCACCTGACGCCGGTGAGCGTCGACCCGGAGTCCGTACGGTGGTCGGCCAACGGAGGGTCCGTCGAAGGCGGGACACTCGTGGCGCCGGCCGAGCCGAACGGCCGGATCACCGTCGACGCTCGGGTGGGTCCCACGGTGGCGCGGCCCGCGAAGGTCACCGTGCTCGACCCGCTCAGCAGCGTCGAGTTGTCGTCCCAGCGACTTTCGATCGCCGAGGCGACGCCCGCCAACGCGGTCACCGTCTCCGTGACCGGCCGCGACGCCCAGGGGTACACGGCCCCGATCGACCCGCGGGACCTCGCGCTCGACTACGACCACGACGTCGTCGACATCAAGTCCGTGGACGGCAAGTTGAAGATCACCCCGCTGACCGCCGCGGGCACGATCCTGACGGTCGCGGTCGGCGGCACGTCGGTCCAGCTGCCAATCACCGTCGGCGTGGAGACCAAGACGGTCTACGACTTCGACGACGACGTGCTGGCCCGCTGGCGCAACAACAGCACCGCGGCCACGACGTTCTCGGTGGACCCCGACGGTCTGCGGATCGACTTCACCGCGATGCGCAACGTGGGCATCACGGCGGCGTCGGCGGCCCGGCGCGTCGGCGTGCCCGGCCAGCCGCTGCGCCTGCGGATGCGGATCAAGTCGAGCATCAGCGTGCCGAACGGCCTGACCTACCTGGCCTACACCGACGCGACCGGCAAGGGCACCGGCGTCTACGGCACCGCCCTGACCGCGAGCGACGACTGGCAGTACGCGTCGTTCACGTTGCCGGCGAACACGCCGTTCCCGATCTCGGTCTCGGGCTTCCAGGGCATCAACACGAGCGTCCCCCAGCAGAAGGCCGGCACGTTCGTCCTGGACCGCATCGAGGCCGACGTCCCGACGTCGATCGACCTGCCCGCCCAGCCCGGCCTCCGGCCCGACCCGCTGATCTCCGACGACGGCTCGCTGCCCGAGGGCCCCGGCACGTGGCGGTTCGCCACACTGTCGGACGTGCAGTTCACGGCCGACAACCCGGCGCTGACCCAGGTCGCGACGGCCGCCGTCAAGCGGATCCGCAAGACGGAACCGGACCTGATCATCCTGAACGGTGACATCACCGACCGCGGCCTGCCGCAGGACCTCACGCTGGCCCGCCAGGTGCTCACCGACGCCGGGTGCGACCTCGTCCCGGTCGGCCGGGAGCCGTCGGCGGACAGCACGCCGGACCCGGACGCCGGCTCGATCCCGTGTTACTACGTGCCGGGCAACCACGAGTCCTACGGCCTCAACAACGTCCAGTCCGACCTGACGAACTTCACCAACGAGTTCGGCCGGCCGTACCGGACGTTCGACCACAAGGGCACGCGGTTCATCCTGCTCGCCAGCTCGCTCGGCTCGCTGCGCTCGACGGCGTGGGACCAGCTCCCGATGCTGCAGAAGGCGCTCCAGGACGCCGAGAAGGACGCGTCGGTGCGCAACGTCGTGGTGTTCGCCCACCACCCGGTGGACGACCCCGCCGAGACCGATTCCAGCCAGCTCGGCGACCGTGACGAGGTCGCGCTCGTGGAGAACATGCTCACGGACTTCCGCGACTCCACGGGCAAGGGCGCCGCGATGGTCGGCTCCCACGCCCAGATCGCCGACGTCCACCGCCTCGAAGGCGTCCCGTACGTGGTGCTGCCGTCGTCGGGCAAGGACCCGTACGGCACGCCGGACCGCGGCGGATTCACCGGGTGGGTCAACTGGTCCGTCGACTCGCGGCGGGACGCGGACAAGCAGTGGCTCGAGGCCGAGGTGCGCGCCTTCGCGCAGTCCGTCACGCTCACCACTCCGGACTCGCTCGAGGTGGACGAGACGGCGCAACTCTCGGGCGGCATCGTGCAGCCGGCGGGCGTGTCGACGGGCACGCGTGTGGTGCCGCTGCGGTACCCGATGTCGGTCGGCTGGAGCGGCTCGTCCAACCTGGCGATCGGCAGCGGGCAGGATGCCATCGACACGGCCCTCCGCAAGGGCAGGGTCGCGATCCTCGACCCGCGGACCCGGACGCTCACCGCGCTGAACCCCGGCACGGTGACCGTGATGGTGACGAACGACTCGATGCGCGCCTACACCGACGACAGCTCGCTCGCGCCGATCACGACGTCGAAGACGATCCGGGTCGTGCGCGGCAAGTGACTGTGGCCGCGACCGCCCGGATCGGCTCCTGAGCGGCGGCCCGACTGAGGGCGAGCACGTACGTGCTCGCCCTCAGTGTTGCCCGGCCGACTCACCGGCGCATCTGGGCTCAGTAGCTGGCGCTCCAGCTGTACCACTCGCCCCGCAGATGTTCGAAGGTCGAGGCGGCGCCCCCGTTGATCTCGTGGGCCGGTGGTTTCTTCGGGCTCCAGACATAGCCAAAGGGGTCCACTCCCTCCACGGCCTCGCCCGTCACGAAGTAGACGCGGTCGCGGAAGCGGTAGACGTCCAGGAACTCGATCCCCGCGATCGTGCGCTTTCCGGAGGCGTCGGGGCCGATCGTCTCGGCCACCCGTTCCAGTTCGGGAAGGGAGCGCAGGACAAGATCCTCATGGCTGGGCCCGCAGGCCACCAGCGTCAGCAGGGCGGCGCAGACGGCCGGTCTTCTCACCGTCGAATTGTCGGCCATTCCTGGTAAGGATGGCGCATGATCTTCGAGGGCGACGAGTGGTACGCCGACGACCGTGAGCACGACCGCTATCTCGACGCGCAATATCGCGGGAGAGCGGCCGACCCGCGCGACTGCGGGGAGACGTTCGTGCCTGAATCCGGGTTCTACGACATCGACCGGATGGGTGCCCACCGGGAGACCTTCGCCGGGCTTCCCGTCGCCGGATATCGGCTGCTCAACGGCCGCGTCAAAGCCGATCCCGCCCTTGTGGCCTGGCCCCTGCACGGCGCTGAGATGTACGAGGAGGCCGACGAGGCCGGATACGCCGCCGCGCTGGAGGATCTGCTCGCCGTCGCCGACGGGTCGCGGATCGGGGCCGTCGTGGTCCCCGGGATCAGCGCCCGCCACGCGCCCGCGGTGCTCGCGGCCAACGCCCACCGGCTCCCCCGGTTACGATCGTTGTTCCTCGGCTGCACCAATCCCGAGTACCAGATCTCCTGGATCGCCCAGGGTGACATCACGCCGATCCTGGAGGCGTTCCCCCTGCTGGAGCGGCTCGACGTCCGGGGCGGTGACGGCCTTGAGCTGATGCCCGTGAGCCACGCGTCGCTCAGGATCCTGCGGTTCGAGACCGGGGGGCTGCCCGAAGGGGTCGTGCGGGCGATCGGCGACAGCGAGTTGCCCACGCTGGAGCACCTGGAGTTGTGGCTAGGCACGCCCGAATACGGCGGCGGCGCGACGCTGGGCGACCTCGAAGGCATCCTCGACGGCACCGGCCTGCCCGCGCTGCGGCGACTGGGCCTGTGCGACTGCGAGTTCCAGGACGAGGTGGCCGCCGCCCTCGCCGCCGCGCCGGTCGTCTCCCGGCTGGAGGAGCTCAGCCTGGCCATGGGCAGCCTGACCGACGACGGAGTCGAGGCCCTGCTGACCGGCCAGCCCCTCACCCACCTGCGCCGGCTCGACCTGCACCACCACTTCGTCTCCGAGCCCATGGGCGAACGCCTCCGCGCCGCCCTGCCCGGGGTCGAGATCGACCTCTCCGAACCGCACGACCGCCGGGCGGGACCGTACATCTCCGTCGCTGAGTGACCCCGGTCAGGGGGTTCGGTTCGCCAGCGTGTCGTGGAGGGCCTCCAGGCCGTCGCGGTAGATGGTGGTGAACAGGTCGACCACCTCCCTGTCGCTCACTCCCTCCGGGGTGAAGCATCCGGACCACAACGCCTCGGCGGCGTCCGCGCGGCCGGGGATCGGGTAGACCCGCAGGGTGGCGACGTAGCCGGTGGCGGGGAAGGGCGATTCGAGGATGGCGTAGCTGTAGTGACGTTCGGCGTCGCTGAAGCTCAGCAGGCGCTCCACGATCACCCCGCCGTCCGGGGTCACCAGCCGGCGGACGAGCCCACCGTCGAGCATGGTGCTCTCGGGGATGTACGGGAGCCAGTCGGGCAGGGCGTGGAACCCGCCGATGAGGTCCCAGACCTGCTGCGGAGAGGCGGGCAGGACGCGGCTGACCGAGGTCGATGCCATGGTCGTTCTCCTGAGGGTCGTCGTGGCGGTGCGGGTGGATCAGGTGCCGTCAGACGCCGCCCGGGAGGGGCGCGGCGGGACTGACCAGGCCGAGAATGCCCCGCCGGTGCGGGATCGGCACTCCGCTCCGGGCAAAGACCGGGGGCTCCACCCATCGACACCAGCCGATATAGCTCGCGTATAAGCCGATGGCCCAGTGTTCCGCCCGTCAGCTCAACCGACCTGAAGGAGCGGAATGCGAAAGATCCACAAGCTGGCCGTCGTCTCGGGGGCGATCTCGGCGCTTCTCCTCGGAGCGGCGCCTCCCGCGATGGCCGCCAGTTCAGATTGTTATGTCCCGCCGGCCTGGACCACCTGCACGACCGGAACGGTGTCGGCCAACTCCTCCACCCACGACCTCATGATCATCGCCACGAACTGCCCAGGCCCGCTGGGGGGCAAGAGCCTGGCCATCAAGCTCCAGGACGTGGGCACCGGACAGTACTTCTGGCATTCGTCCGTCCCCTACGGCTACGCGCGGTACGCCAAGGTGTCCGGCCTCTACGGCAGTTACAAGCTGCGCCTGGACGGCGAGCCCGTCCGTTACGGCCGCATCAGCAACGACATCGGCAACTACACGCTGGGCCTGCGTCCCTGCTGATCAGCCGCAGGCCGCCTGGCGGGGGAGCCCGGCGGCGTAGGTGTCCCACTCGGCGGCGGTGAGGTCGCGTCCGGACTCCCGGCACAACCGGGCCGCCGCCTCGGTGGGGTCGAGGGACCAGCGGATGATCCGGCCGGAGTCGTCGCCGCTGATCAGTTCGCCCGACGGGGTGAAGGCGAGCGCCTTGACGGGCAGGGTGGGGCCGGTCAGCCGGGCGAAGGGGCGTCGGCCGGCCAGGTCCCACACGATGATCGTGCGGTCCTCACCGGCCGAGGCGAGCAGCCGTCCGTCGGCGCTGAAGGCGACGGCGTGCACGGGGGCGGTGTGTTCGGTCAGGGTGTCGACGGTCCGGCCGGCCGGGTCGTGCAATTTGACGGTCCGGTCGGCGCCCGACGTGGCGATCATCGTTCCGTCGGGGCTGAAGGCGACGTCCAGGATCGACCCGTGGCCGGGTCGTACCCGGGAGATCTCCTTGTCCGTGGCGGTGTTCCAGAGCAGCAGCATGTCCGAGGGGCCGACGGAGACCAGGAGCGGGTCGCGGGGGCTGTAGGCGACCACGGTCGACAGGTAGGGCGGGGCGTCGAACGGCGCCTGCTTGGGTTCGGCGGGGTCGGTGACGTCCCAGCGGAACCGGCTGATCGCGGTCGTCACCAGTGTGCGGCCCGAGGGGTCGAAGGCCACGCTGGTGGTGGCGCCCGTGCCCGCGTAGTGCGTCTCGCTCAGCCGCCGCAGGGTGGGGACGTCCCACAGGGTGAGGCTGTGGTCGCGGCCGACGGCCGCCAGCACGCGGCCGTCGGGGCTGTAGGCGATCGACCTGACCTGGTCGGGATGTCCGTCGAGGATGGCGAGGGGGTGCCCGGTCAGGTCCCAGAGGCGGACGGTCCGGTCGCTGCCGGCCGAGGCGACGGTCGTGCCGTCGGGGCTGATCTGGAGGTCGTTGACGGCCTGATCGTGGCCGCCGAAGAGCGGGACCGCGTGCTCGCGGATCACGATCGACGGGCCCATGCCGCCCGAGGCGAGCCGGGAGCCGTCGGCACTGAGGGCCAGGGCCCGGGTCTCGGCGCGGCTGCGGTCGAGGTAGGTCTCCACGGGTCGCTTGCGGATCAGGTCCCAGACGGTGATCATCCCGTCCTCGTCGGCCACCGCCACCCGGTCGCCGGCGGGGGCGGACACCTCCCACGCGTAGGGGCCGCTCGTCGGCAGCGCGAACAGGGAGGTGACCTCGTCGCGGGTCAGCCGCCAGAACCTGGCCCCGCCGCTGTCGGAGGCGGTGACCAGCGTCTCGCCCGAGACGATCACCCGGTGCACGCGCCGGGTGGGCACCTCGGCGTGGCGGCGGCCCGTGCGGACGTCCAGCACGACCGGTTGTTCCGGTCCGGTGGCGACCAGCAGCGAGTTGCCCGCGCCGAAGGCCAGCGAGCCGATCGACGGCCCGCCCGTGTCGATCGAACGGCGGGTGCGGGCGGGCAGCGTCCACATCTCGACGGTACCGTCGTCGTGGCCGACCGCGACCGTGCGGCCGTCGGTGGCGAAGGCCATGGCGGGGGTGAGTTCGGTGAGCCGTTCGGTGAAGACGGCCTTCATCGTGGTGGTGTCCCAGACGACGACCGAGCCGCGGGCCCCCTTCGCGACCGGTTCGCGGGCGGTCGAGGCGAGGTAGCGCCCGTCGCCGCTGAAGGCGGCGCTCCTGACGTAGAGCGGCACGTCGGTCAGATGGTCTTTGAGGGTGGCGATCCTGCGGTGGTTCCGGTCCCACACGGCGACGGTGCCGTCGACCCCGGCGGCGGCCATCATGCCGCCGTCGGGGCTGAACGCCAGCGCGTAGACGCCGGGGCCGTCAGGCTTGACCTCGACCCGCCGCCGGGCCGCCGCCGCGACGCTCAGCACCCCGCCGACCGTCTCGGCGTCGGACGTGAGGCGGTGGGCGGCGACGGCGAGCAGGCCCGCCAGTCCCGGGTCGGTGTCGAGCAGGAAGCGGGCCGTCAGCGACAACCGGCCGGAGGCCGCGATGTGCTGCTGGCGCTCGGCCTCGCGGCCCTGGCCGACCGCGACGCCGCCGCTGACGAAGGCCAGCAGGAGCAGCGCCGCGATCCCGGCGACCAGCCGCTTGAGCAGCCGGTTGCGGCGGCGCACCGCGACGATCTCGGCCTGCTCGGCGGACCGGGACGCGGCCAGGAACGCGGCCTCCAGCGTGTTCGGCTCGCCCGGGTGCTCCTCGGCCCACGTCAGGGCCGACGACAACCGCGACCCCCGGTAGAGCATGCCGGGGTCGCGGCGGTGGTCGTCCCAGAGCCGGGCGGCCTCGGTGACGCCCCGGTGCACCAGCAGCGCCGCGCGGTCGTCGGTGAGCCAGCCGCGCAGCCGGGGCCAATTCCGGATCAGCGCCTCGTGCGCGACCTCGGCCGAGCCCTCGCCGAGGGTGACCAGCCGGGCGGCGGCCAGCCGCAGCAGCACGCCGGTGACCACCGGTTCGGCGGCGATGCCGACCAGCTCGGTGGAGGCGACCGGGCGGCGGGTGTCCTCGGTGCCCTCTCCCAGGGCCGACAGCCGCAGGAAGACGCGCCGGGCGACCTCGCGTTCCTCGGGGCCGAGGTCGGCGTACACCTGCTCGGCGGTCTGGGCGATGGCCCCGGCGACGCCGCCGGTGCCGTGGTAGGCCTCCAGGCTGAGCAGGGTGCCCTCGCGAGCCCGCCAGGTCTCCAGGAGGGCGTGCGAGACGAGCGGCAGCCCGCCCGGCTCGGCGACGGCGGCGGCCACGATCTCGGCCAGCATCTCGGGCTGCACCCGCAGCCCCGCCCGCGCGGCCGGGCCGACGACGATGTCCCGCAACTCGGCCGTCGACGGCGGCCCCACCAGCACCTGGGCCTCGCCAACGAGCGCCTCGACGAGGTCGGGATAGCGGGTCAGCCGCCCCAGGAAGTCGGCGCGGACGCCCAGCACCACCCGCCGCCCGGGCTCCAGCAGCCGGGCCACGAACGCGCGCCGCTCCGCCTCGTCGGCGCAGAGGGTGAAGACCTCCTCGAACTGGTCGACGACCAGCAGCACGCCGGTCTCCTCCGGCACCTGGGCGAGCGGGTGCTCCCCCGGCGTGACCAGCACGCCGTCCGGCCGGGCCCCGAGCAGCCCGGCCCGCAGCAGCGACGACTTGCCGCTGCCCGAGGTGCCGTACACCGCCACGAGCGGCAGCCGGTCCGACAGGCCGACCAGCCGGTCGCGCAGCGCCTCCCGCCCGAAGAACCAGGCGGCGTCCGCCGCCTGGAAGGCCGCCAGTCCTCTGTACGGGCACTCACCGCTGTCGGACGGCAGGGGGATCAGCTCCTCGTCCCCCCGCAACATCGCCTCGTGCAGCCGCCGCAGATCGAGGCCGGGTTCGACGCCGAGCTCCCGGTCGAGCACCTCCCTGGCCTCGTGGAAGCCCTCCAGCGCCTCGGCCTGCCGTCCGGACCGGTAGAGCGCCAGCATCAGGTGGCCGCGCAGCCCCTCGCGGAAGGGATGCCGCCGGACCAGCTCGGTCAGCTCGGCGACGCTCTCACCGGGACGACCGGCCCGCAGCATCGCGGCCGCCCAGGACTCCGCCGCGGCGAGCCGGGCCTCTTCGAGGGCGCCGGCGGCCTCGGCGACCGGCGGGCAGTCGGCGAACCCCTCGAACGCCTCGCCCCGCCACATCCGCAGGGCCTCGCCCAGCCTCTTGGCGGCCAGTTCCGCCTCTCCGGCCTCCAGCGCCGCCTCACCCTGGGCCGTCAGGTCGCGGAAGCGGCGGGCGTCGAGCCCGGGGGCGTGGAGGGTGTAGCCGCCGGGCCCGCGTGTCACGACGTCGTCGCCCAGGATCCGGCGCAGCCGGTGGACGTACAGGTAGAGGTTGTGCCGCGCCGAGGCGGGCGGCCGGTCGCCCCAGACCGCCTCGACCAGCGCCTCGGCCGAGTGGGGCCGCCCGGCCCCGGCCAGCAGGACGGCGAGCGTCAGCCGCAGCTTGCGGGCGTCGCCGAGGGAGACCTCACCGCCGTCCCGGATGACCTGCAACGTCCCCAGTACGTGGAATTCCATCCGGCGTCACGACTCCAGGGCCAGGGTTGTCGATCAAGGTGGTCCAGGTTCGCCATGACCCTTTTCTCCTGTCAAGGAGGAATCGATACTCACGGGAGCGCACTCTGCCGCAGCGCCCCCGGCTCCAGGAGACCACCATGGCCAGCACCACCGCGTCCGCCGACCTCGCCGCCTCCCCCGACCGTGTCTGGGGGCTCATGGGCGGCTTCGGTTCGTTACCCGACTGGCTGCCCTCCATCACGGGCAGCGAACTCCTGGAAGGTGGCCGCGTGCGCAGGCTCACCACCAGGGACGGCGTCGTCATCGTCGAGCGCCTGCAGCACTTCGACGAGCGGGCCCGCACCTACGGCTACTCCGCGGGCGAGCTGCGGCTGCCCGTGCGGGACTACCGGGCCACCATCGCGGTCCACGAGGTGCCCGGCGAACCGGAGAGGTCACGTGTCGACTGGACGGGCATGTTCACCCCGGAGGGCGTCAGCGAAGAGGAGGCGGTCGAGGTCGTCCACCGGGTGCTGAGCGGCGGTCTCGACGCCCTGCGCCGGACGCTCGACGCCTGACGGCGAGGGGCCTCCCGGGGTCGTCCGGGAGGCCCCGCAGCGTCACTGCGCGAAGACCACCGGCCGCACCTCCACGCCCATTCCCTCGACGCCGGCGTCCGGGATGAGGGCCGCCAGTTCCAGCGCCCGTTCCCGGTTCTCGACCTCGACCATGTAGTAGCCGCCGAAGAACTCCTTCGTCTCCAGGAACGGACCGTCGGTCACCACCGGGATGCCGCCCCGGACGGTGACCACGGCGCTCTGCGCCGGGTCGGCCAGGGCGGCGGTGCCGACCATCTCACCGGACTTGGTGATCGCCTCCATGAACTCTCCGTGGCCGGCCATCACCTCCTCACGCTGCTGCTCCGTGAGGCCGTCCCAGAGGCGCGGGTTCATGTGCATGATCAAGAGGAACTTCATGTCGTCTCTCCTTCGGTGTGCTTCCGAGGGTGAGTCGGAGCCACCGCCGGGTTCTCTACATCGGTGCCCAGGGATTCGCCAGATTCCACGTGCTGTCGGCCGTCAGGGTCTGCGGGCGGTTCCACGACCCGCCCGTCCCGTTGGCCGACCAGGCCTGCGCGTCGAAATGCCGCAGGTAGGAGCCGGGGAAGTTGATCGACTCCAGGGTCACTCCCCCGCCCTGCAGTCCGGGCCGCGCGCACCACGTCGCGTCCTGGGCGAAGAGGGCGCTGCCGTCGTGGGCGTCCATCCGCACGCGGGAGGCCGCGTGGCGCAGGTATCTCCCCGGATAGTTGACCGACTCCAGCGAGTAGCAGCTCGTGTCGGCGAGGCCGCGGCGGATCGTCCACGTCGCGTCGTTCTTCAGGAGTGTGCTGCTGCCCGCGTCCACGACCTCGGTGAAGCCGAGGCTGTCGGCGTGGCGGAGGTAGCGGTTGGTGAAGCCCCAGGTCTGGACCTGGAGGGAGCGGCGGACGTCCACCGGGAGCAGGGTGCTGCTGCGCCACAACGCCGGAGCCGAGACGTCCCAGGTCGCGTCGGCGGCGAAGGATCCGCCGGTGTCGGGGTCGATGCGGACCTGCGCGTTCGCGTGGCGCAGGTAGCGGCCGGGCTGGTTGGCCGACTCGAACGACGTGCCGCCGCCCGCCAGGCCGGGGCGGGAGCACCAGGTGGCGTCGGCGGCGAAGGTGCCGCCGGTGTCGGCGTCCAGGCGGACGATCGAGGCGGCGTGCCGCAGGTAGCGGCCGGGCTGGTTGACCGACTCGAAGGAGTAGCAGCGCGGGTCGGACAGGCCGGGGACGGTGCGGAAGGAGGCGTCCTGGCGCGGGCCGTCTCCGCTCCCGGTGGTCAGGACGTCGGTGCGGGCCAGCGAGTTCGCGTGGCGGAGGTAGCGGTCGGTGTAACCCGTCGTGGTGACGCGGAACGACCTCACGTGGCCGATCTTCAGGTTGGGGGTCGCGTTCTGGTTCCCGGCCACGGCCAGCAGGGACTGGTGGGCGGCGCGGACCTGGGCGGTGTCGACCTTCTGGACGCGGCGGTCGTAGGTCAGCAGGCCGTTGTACTCGCCCTCCAGGTCGGTGATCTCGGTGTAGACCGAGCCGCTCAGGCCCTTCTTCACGACGAGTTCGCGCAGGTCGCGGACCATGCCGGTGTAGCGGTCGTTCAGCTGGGCGGCGCTGGACTGCTGTTCGTAGGCGAAGAAGCCGCCGTGCGGGCTGTACTCGTGGCCGGGGGTGCGCAGGCCCAGGCCGCCGAACTCGCCGAGGATCGAGACGCGGGTCGCGGACGGGTCGGGTGCGTCCGGGCCCGTGTAGGCGTGCCAGTCGATCATGTCGCCGTTGCCGGGGTCGCCCAGGCTGGCGCAGCAGTTGAAGCCGCTGTGGCCGTTGACCAGGCGGGTGGGGTCCTGGTTCTTGAGGTTCTGGATGACGCGCCGGGTGTCGGTCAGGTTCCACTCGCCCCAGCCCTCGTTGAACGGCACGTACGTGACGACCGCCGGTGAGCTGCGGTGTTCGTCGACGATCTCGCGGGCCTCGGTCTCGAACTGGGCGGCGGCCGCGGGCGAGACGTCCTTGTTGGCGGCCGTCATCGACGGGATGTCCTGCCAGACCAGGAGGCCGAGGCGGTCGGCGTGGTAGAACCAGCGCTGGGGTTCGACCTTGATGTGCTTGCGGATCATGTTGAAGCCGAGGTCCTTGTGCTTCTGCAGGTCGAAGGCGAGTGCGGCGTCGGTGGGGGCGGTGTAGAGGCCGTCGGGCCAGTAGCCCTGGTCGAGGGTGCCGAGGTGGTAGACGAACTCGCCGTTCAGGGTCGGGCGCAGCACGCCGTTGACCACGCGGGTGCCGACCTCGCGCATGCCGAAGTAGTGCGTCGTCCGGTCTGTGGTCTGGCCCGAGGCGTTCCGGAGGGTCAGGCGCAGGTTGTAGAGGAAGGGGTCGTCGGGGGTCCAGCGGCGGGCGTCCGGGACCGGGACGCTGAACTCGGTGAAGCCGCCGGTGGCGGTGCCGACCACGGTCGTGCCGTTCATGGCCTCGGCCAGCACCGTGTGGCCGCTCACGTTCCCCCGGGTGAGGACGCGGACCCGGAGCGAGTTCGTGGCGAGGTTCGCGTACAGGTCGGCGCCGGAGATCGAGGCCGCGGGGGTGGGTTCGAGCCAGACGGTCTGCCAGATGCCCGAGACCGGGGTGTAGAAGATGTTCGACGGGGTGCGGGTCTGCTTGCCGATCAGCGGGTGGCTGCCGTTGTGGGCCGAGTCGGTGGGGTCGTACACCTTGACGACGAGTTCGTTGACGCCGCCGTTGAGCGCGTCGGTGACGTCGAACTCGAAGCGGTCGTAGCCGCCCCGGTGGGTGCCCATCGCACGGCCGTTGACCCAGACGCTCGCCTCCCAGTCGACCGCGCCGAAGTGCAGCTGCACCCGGCGGCCGGTCCAGGCCGGCGGGACGGTGAAGGTGCGCCGGTAGAAGAGGTAGTAGCGGTTGTCGTTCGCCGGGCGCATGACACCCGAGAGGGCCGACTCGACGGCGAACGGGACGTTGACGCGTTCGGGCAGCGTGACGCCGAACTGCGGGGCGTCATCGGTGGCCGACTGGCGTAGTTGCCACTCTCCGTTGAGGTTCTGCCAGTCGGGGCGGGTCATCTGCGGGCGGGGGTAGTCGGGCAGGGGCGTTCCGGTGAGGGCCTGGCTCGTCCACGGCGTCGACAGCGGCGGGGTCTTCGCCGGGATGGCGTGGGCGGGCTGGGCGGTGAACAGGACCGCGAGCAGAACGGCTGAGAGCACTCCTCGTGTACGCATGACGCCTCTCCGAAGGTGGGGGGTCGCGAACCGATCACATTGCACCACGGCACGGCGTGCGCGACGACGACTCGCAGGTCCCGGACGTCCGCCACTCGGTGTGATCACATGGACACCGTGATCGTCGTGGGGGTCGACGGGCTGCGGCCCGGTGTGCTGGCGGTGGAGTGGGCGGCCCGGGAGGCGGTCGTCCGCGCGGCGCCGCTGCGGCTCGTGAACGTCGTCCCGGCGTGGTGCCTGCACGACGGCCCGACCGGCGCGGTCGCCGACATCGGGGCGTGGATGCGCAACGGCGGCAAGAGCGCCCTGGCGGAGGCGGCGGCCGCCGCCCGGCGGGTGGCCGGGACGGTCGCCGTCGAGACCTCCCTGCTGGGCGGCGATCCCCGGCGGGAGCTCATCGAGGTCTCCGAGGACGCCGACCTGCTCGTCGTCGGCGACTCGGGCATGGGGTCGCTGCGTGGCCTCCTGGTCGGGTCGGTCGCCCTGGGCGTGGCCGGGCACGCGCACTGCGACGTGGTCGTGGTGCGGGCCTCGGCGGCCGATCCCCGTCCCGAGGTCGTGGTCGGGGTCGACGGGTCGGCGGCGCAGACCGCGGTGCTCGACTTCGCCTTCCGCGAGGCCGCCGTCCGCGACGCCGACCTGCGCGCCGTCACCGCGTGGAACTGGCGCGACCCCCTCGGCGGGCCGGAGGCGAGCGAACGGGCCCTGGCCGAGGCCTTGGCGGGCCGCCGGGAGATCTTCCCGGACGTCCGGGTGCGGACGGAGGTGGTGGAGGGCAGCCCGGTGGACGTGCTGCGTCACGCCGCCGCCCAGGCCGGGCTCCTGGTCGTCGGGTCGCGGGGACGCGGGGTGCTGGCCGGGATGGTGCTGGGGTCGGTCAGCCAGGCCCTGCTGCACGTCGCGCCCTGCCCCATCGTGGTCGTGCGCGGGAGATGACGGTTCGGTACGATCGGGTGGTCGGGTTTCGACCTTCTTCGATGGCTCCGGGCGTGCCGACGAAACGCCCTTCTCATGGATGAACACACCACCGCGGGAGTGCGCCGCGCGATGTCATGAGCGTCCGCACGCGGACCCCGAAGGATCTCCGCGGTCAGCGGCGCCGTCGTCCGCCGGGATGTCTCGGGCATCTGTACGCCGCCCCGCTCTGGCCCCTGCACAGCGCCAACCTGGGCACCCTGCTCCGCACCTGTGACGCCGTGGGCGCCTGCCTGGCGGTGCCCCGGTTGCCGTGGGTGCCCGAGGCGCTGGCCCGGGGGAACACGCTGCGGCGGCCGGCCTGCGTCCACTGGGTGCGGCCCCTTTCGTGGCTCGCGGAGCGGCGGGCGGCCGGGGCGAACGTGCTCGGGGTCGAGCTGGCCGAGAACGCGATCAGGCTGGCCGACCTGCCGATGGCGCGGCGGCCGACCGTCGCCGTCCTGGGGCACGAGCAGGACGGCATCCCGCCGGAGGCCCTCGACCTGCTCGACGACGTGGTGGAGATCCCGATGATCGGGATCGGCGCCAGCCTCAACGTCGCGGTCGCGGGGTCGCTGGTCCTCTACAAGCTGGCGGGTATGGCCTGACCCGAACGCGGAATGATGATCGACATCAGGCCATGCGAAGGCCATGCGAAGGAGCGGACATGCGGATCGGCGTCGTCTTCCCCCAGACCGAGATCGGCCCGGACGTCGGCGCGGTGCGCGCCTACGGGCAGCGGGTGGAGGAACTCGGGTTCCGGCACGTGATGGCGTACGACCACGTGCTGGGGGCCGATCCGGACGTCCACGAAGGATGGGAGGGCCCCTACGACGTGGACACCGCCTTCCACGAGCCGATGGTGCTGTTCGGCTACCTGGCGGCGCTGACCTCGCTGGAGATGGTGAGCGCGATCATCATCGCGCCGCAGCGGCAGACCGCGCTGCTGGCCAAGCAGGCGGCCGAGGTCGACCTGCTGACCGGCGGGCGGCTGCGGCTCGGGGTGGGGCTGGGCTGGAACCGGGTCGAGTACGAGGCCCTCGGCCAGGACTTCACCACCCGGGGGCGGCGGATCGAGGAGCAGGTCGCGCTGATGCGGCGGCTCTGGACCGAGCGGTCGCTCAGCTTCGACGGGGAGTTCGACCGGGTGACCGGGGCCGGGCTGGCCCCGCTGCCGGCACAGCGGCCGATCCCGATCTGGTTCGGGGCGCAGTCCGCTCCGGCGTACCGGCGGGCGGGCCGGCTGGCCGACGGCTGGTTCCCGCAGATGGAGCCGGGCCCCGGCCTGGAGGAGGCGAAGGCGGCCGTCGAGCGGGCCGCCGCCGAGGCGGGCCGCGACCCGGCCGCCATCGGGATGGACGGCCGCCTCCGGTGGACCCCCGACCAGGACGCGCTCGCCGAGACGGCCGGGCGGTGGCGGGCGCACGGCGCGACCCACGTCAGCGTCAACACGATGAACGCGGGCCTGCGCACCGTCGACGAGCACCTGGCGGCGCTGGAAAGCGCGGCCGCCGCCCTGCTCTGATTTCCCTACAAAATACGTAGGTTTTTAGGGGATATACGTAGTTTCGCTGATGTGCGGAGCGGCCCGGCCGAACAGGGTGGAGGACATCAGTCCACTGCCGCCAGAGGTGCCGATGCGTTACGAACTGCTTGGGCCGCTCCGTGTGTCCGACGGCCGGGAGTCCCATTTCCTCAGCGCTCCGAAGATGGAGACGACCCTGGCCATCCTGCTCGTCAGGGCGGAGTGGGTCACGACCAAGGAGCAGCTCATCACCGAGTTGTGGGGGGAGTCGCCGCCCCAGCGGGCCTCGGCGGCGCTGCACGTCTACATCTCCCAGCTCCGCAAGTTCCTGGCCGCCGCCGGGCACGGCGAGGGGGACGCGATCGTCACCCGGTCGTCCGGCTACGTGCTGCGGCTGCGGGACGCCGAGTACGACGTGGCCGACTTCCAGCGGGCCGTCGGCCACGGCCGGCTCTACCTCCAGGCCGGGCGGTACGAGGAGGCGCTCGCCCAGTTCGAGGAGGCGCTGCGGCTGGTGCGCGGGCCGGTGCTCGACCAGTTGCCCGAGGGGCCGGTGCTGGCCGCGTTCGCCGCGTGGGCCGAGGAGGAGCGGCTCGACTGCCTGGAGCTCTCGATCGAGGCGCGCACCGCGCTCGGACGCCACCGCGAGGTGATCGGCCCGCTGAACGGCCTGATCACGCAGCACCCGCTCCGGGAGTCGTTCTACCGGCAGCTCATGCTGGCCCTCTACCGGTCGGAGCGGCAGGCCGACGCGCTGCAGGTCTACCGCACGGCGCAGCAGGTGCTGCAGGCCGAGCTCGGGGTGCAGCCGTGCCCGGCGCTGCGGCGGCTGCACCACGCGATCCTGACCTCCGACGCCCTGCTCGACCTGCGGGCGGCCAGTTGACCACCCCGTCCGCCGCCGGCATCTGGTTGCGGCGCTACCACGCGAGCCCCTCGGCCGCGGCGGAGCTGGTCTGCTTTCCGCACGCGGGCGGCGCGGCGGCGTACTGGTATCCGCTGTCGGCGCTGCTGGCCCCCGGGATCGAGACGCTGGCGGTGCAGTATCCCGGCCGCCAGGACCGCCACCGCGAACCGCCGGTGACCGACCTGCACACGCTGGCCGACCGGCTGGCCGAGGTGCTCGCCGGACCGCCGGCCCGGCCGCGCGTGTTCCTCGGCCACAGCATGGGGGCCTCCCTCGCCTACGAGGTCGCGGCCCGGCTGGAGGGCCGGCCCGGCGCGCCCGCACGTCTCATCCTCTCGGGCCGCCGCGCGCCGTCGCGGTGGCGGCCCTCCCCCGAGCCGTCGGGCGACGCCGCCCTCGTGGCGCGGGTGCGGGCGCTGGGCGGCACGGACGCCCACCGCCTCACCGACCCCGACGTGCTGGAGCTGGTGCTGCCCGCGCTGCGCGCCGACCACCTGGCCCTGGCGGGCTACCGCGACACGCCGGGCGCGGCGGTCTCCTGCCCGGTCACCGCCTTCGCGGGCGAACGGGACGCGGAGGCGCCGGTCGACGACGTCGCGGCCTGGCGGCACCACACGACCGGCGGGTTCGACCTGCGGGTGTTCCCCGGCGGCCACTTCTTCATCGCCGACGACGCCCCCGGCACGGCGCGCCTCATCGCGGACCTGGTCCGGGCGGTTCCGACACGCTGAGCAGGCGCACCAGCGCGGCACGGGAGCCGACGCCCAGCTTGGCGTAGATGCGGTTGAGGTGGACGTCGACCGTGCGGGGGCTGATGCGCAGGCGCTCGGCGATGTCCTTGGTCTTCAGGCCTTCTCCCGCGAGGTCGGCCACCTCGCGTTCGCGGCTCGTCAGCTCGCCCAGGCCGGCCTGCGGGCCGAGTGCCAGGTGGTGGACGGCCGCGCGGGCGAGGTCACGGGCCCGCGCGCCCCCCGGAGGGCCGTCGCCGAGCAGGGCCAGCGCCTCCTCGTAGCAGCGGGCGGCCGGTTCCCACCGGCGGGCCCGCGCGAACACGTGGCCCTTGGCGAGCCGGGCGTATCCGGCGGCCTCCGGCAGCCCGACGGCGACCGCGGCGTCGGCGGCGGCCTCGGCCCAGCGGGCGACGCGGGCGTGCTGGCCGTCGTCGGCGCGCAGGGTCGCCGCGGCCAGCAGCTCGTAGCACCAGGCCGCGTAGACCTGGACCGGCTCGGGCACCTGCTCGGGCAGGTCGCCCGGCTCCGGCTCGTAGGGGAGCAGCAGCGCCAGCGCGCGGCCGGGTTCGCCGCCCGTCAGCGCGGCCTCGGCGAACAGCAGGGCGTTGATCGGGGTCCTGGCCGCGACGGGGTCGTCGTCGCGGCCGTTGGGCAGGGTGGGGCGGCCGAGCCGGGCCCAGGAGGCGGCGATCAGCGCGTCGGCCAGGCCGACGTGGTCGTCGCGGCCGATGCGGTGGGCGACCGAGCGCGCCTCCAGCGACACGGTGTGCGCGTCGGCGGGCCGGCCCATGTGGTACAGGATGTAGCCGAGGGTGCCCAGCAGCGGGGCCATCAGGTGCGCCTCGCCGCGTTCGCGGGCCCCCGACAGGGCACGTTCGGCGTGGACACGGGCCTGGTCGTACCACCCCATGAGCGCCTCGGCCCAGGCCAGCACGAGCAGGTGGCCGCCCTCCCGGGAGCCCGCCGGCGTCTCCGCCCCGTCGAGCAGCCGGGCGGCGGTCCGGAGCGGCTCGGCGGCCCGTACGGTGTGACCGCCGATGACCATGCACATGCCGAGCAGGGCCAGCCGGCCCGCCCTCGTGACACGGTCCTCGTGGGCGGCGTCGCGGGCCAGCGCCTCGACGTCGGCGCGGGCCGGGGTCTGCCCGGCCAGCACCTTGGAGAACTGGGCCTGCACGTTCAGCAGGGCGCGGGCGGCCGGATCGGCGTCACCCCGGGCGGTCAGCTCGGCCAGGACGAGCGCCTGCGCCTCCCCCGCGTCGCCGAGCGCGGCGGTCACCGACGACAGGAAGGCCACGGAGCGGGCGCCGGCCGGGCCGCCGAGCACCTGCCTGGCCAGCTCACGCACCCCGGCGGCGTCGCCCGTGGCGGCCAGCGCGCGCACGACCGGCCGCCACAACGCGGGGCCGGGTTCGACGCCGTGGGCGCGGTGCACCCGCAGCGCGGAGCTCACCCAGTGGGCGGCCTCGGCCGGGCGGCCGTGGCGCAGCGCGTCGTGGACGGCGGCCACCAGGAGCGCGGGGTCGGCGGAGAGGATGCCCGAGCGTTCGGCGTGCCGGGCCACCTCGGCGGGCGGCGCTCCGGTGGCCGACAGGTGCCGGGCGGCCCTGCCGTGCGCCGCCGACCGCCAGCAGGGGTCGACGGCGCCGTACAGGGCGAGCCGGACGAGCGGGTGGCGGAAGGTGAGCGTGCCGGGACTCCCCGGGACGGGCCTGATCAGGTCGCGCCGCCGGAGTTCGGTCAGCACCCGGCAGGCGACGTCGCGGTCGACCCCGGCCACGGCGGCCACCGCGCCGACGTCGACGACGTCGCCGAGCACGGCCGCGGCGTCGAGCACCAGCCGGGCGCCCTCGGGCAGCGGCTCGGTCTCGGCCAGGAGCCGGGCGCCGAGGCTGCCGCGGGTCCAGGGGCCGCCGTCGTCGGCCGGGCGTTGCTGACCGGCCAGCGCCGTGAGGTAGAGCGGGTTGCCCATGGCGTCGTCGTGCAGGTTCTGGAGCGTCTCGGGCGCCAGGCCGTCGAGCAGCCGGGCCGACTGGCCGTAGCTCAGCGGCCCCAGCGCGACGGAGGCGACGCCCCCGAGGTCGAGCACCGAGCGCAGCCGGACCGGCGACTGGCGGGGCCGGTGGGCCACGACGGTGGTCAGCGGGCCGTCGACGGGACGCCGGATGAGCATCTCCAGCAGCGCGACGGAGAGCGGATCGGCCCAGTGGACGTCGTCGAGGAGCAGCAGCACGTCGCCGGGCGCGGCGGCCAGGCAGTCGGCCAGCCCCCGGCGCACCGTGACGAAGAGCTGGTGGCGGCCGTCGAACGAGGTGGTCCCGGCGTCCCCGGCCGCGCCGAGCACGTCGATCAGCGTCGCGGCGGCGGGCACGATGCGGCCCCCGGGCCCGCGCCAGGCGGCCAGGGCCTGGAGGAAGGGGTGGAAGGGCTGGCCGGCCCCGGCTTCGGAGCAGCGGCCGGACCACACCGTGACGCCGTCCCTGCGGGCCCCCGCGGCGAGGCCGTCGAGCAACCACGACTTGCCCGCGCCGGGGTCGCCGGTCAGTTCGGCGACCCGGCCGTGGCGGTCGCGCGCGACCCGGACCAGATGGGTCAGGCGGTCGAACTCCACGTGTCTGACGAGGGCGGGACGCCGGATCTCCTGAACGCGAACGGTGACCGTCATCTTCGCGGAAGCCTCCCCAAGGTTTCTATACAAAACCTACTGGAATTAGGGAATAGCATAACCAACCATCGTGGCCCGCCCGATTAGCGCGCCATCGGAATACCGGGATAGTCCCTGTCCGGAATGGCCTCGCCGGAGGCCCGTCGCCCGCTGACCGGGCACGAAACATCCCGGCAAATTGCCGCGAACCGGATTCTGGGGGCGTTAAGTCGCGCTTTAGAAACGGGGCCAAAGATGAGGCTCGCCATGCCGGCCGATTCGAGGGGTGAACAGCCTGTGTCCACACTCCGGGACGTCCACGCCCGCCACGCGGTCCGCCGCGTCCCTCTCGGCGACGCCGCCGAGGTGCTGGTCGACCTGCGCGACGGCACGCCGGTCGTGCGCCTGCTGGAGCTGGTGGTGGCGGGCACCCGCGCCCATCTGCGGCTGGTGAGCGAGTACCGGGGCGACTCCCGGCACGAGGCCGGGCTCGGGCCCGGCTGGCGGCTCGACCCCGCGCCGGTCCGGGGACGGACGGGCGAACCCGTCGTCGTCGACGACCAGGGGCGCGTCTTCACCCTGCACCGCGACACCGGAGGCCTGATCACGAAGATCGTCGACCCGCTGGGCGCACAGGCCGCCGTGTTCCTGTACGACCTGGCCGGACGGCCCGTCCGGCACACCGACGCCGCCGGCGCGGCGACCCTCTTCCGCTGGGACGACGACGACCGCCTGACCACCCTGGAGGACCCCACCGGCGGCACGCTGACCTTCGGGTACGAGGGGCGGGCGGTGACCACGCTCGACTGGGGCGGCGGCCGGCTCGCCTTCGCCTACTCCCCCGGCCGCACGAGGGTGACCGACGCCGCCGGGCGGGTGACCGTCCACGACTTCGACGAGAAAGGCCGCCTGGTCGCGCTCGGCGACGGACGCCGCTGGGCCTGGACCGACGACGACCTCCTCCACGAGGAGACCGACCCCCTCGGCGGCGTCGTCACCCGCGCGTACGACCACGAGGGCCGGCTGACCACGCTGCGGCTGCCCACCGGGGAGGAGAGCGGCGCGGAGTACGGCCCGCGCACCGTCCTGCGCGACCCGGCGGGCCGCGAACTGCGGCTGGACACCGACGAGGAGGGCCGCCCGGTGCGCGCCCTGACGCCCGGCCGGGACGAACCCCTCGACATCCGCACCTACCACCCGGTGCACGGCCGCCCGCTGACGTTCACCGACGGCAACGGCCACACCACCTCCTTCGGCTACGACGCCGCCGGGAACCTGACCACGGTCACCCCGCCCGCGCCGCTCGGCCCGGTCCGCTACGCCTACGACGGCCTGTCGCGGGTCACCGCCGTCACCGGCGGCGACGGGCGCACGGTCGGCTACCGCCACGACGCGGCCGGACGCCTGGCCGAGGTCGTCGACGAGGCGACCGGCACGGTCCTGGCCGCGTACTCCCACGACGCCCTCGGCCGGATCACCCGCCGCTCCGGCCCCGGCTGGTCGTACGCCCACATCTGGGCCCGGACCGGCCGCGGCCCCCGGATCAGCCGGTCGGTCCGCACCGCCGACGGCGAACCGGCCGAGGAGGTGCGCTACGACCACTCCCCCGACGGCGACCTGCTCGCCGTCACCACCCCCGGCGGCACCACGTCCTACGCCTACGACGACCTCGGGCGGCTCGCGACGGTGACCACCCCGGCCGGGCACGTCGCCCGCCTCACCCATGACGCCGCCGGCCGGCGGGTCCGGGTGGACCTGGGGACGGCCGTACAGGAGATCGAGCACGACGCGTCGGGCCGCCGGACCGCGCTCACCGTGCGCGGCCCCGGCGGCGAACCGCTCCTGACCACCCGCTACGCCTACGAGGGCGGCCTGCTGCGCACCGCCGAGATCGACGGCGCGGCCGTCGAGTTCGCCTACGACGAGCTGGGCCGCCTGGTGCGCGCGGGCACGACGGAGTACGCCTACGACCGCGCGCACAACCTGGTCAGGCTGGGCCGGGTCGCCTTCACGCTCAACGCGGCCGGGCAGGTGACCCGCTTCGGCGACACCGAGTTCACCTACGACGGCGCGGGCGACTTCGTCGAGGAGGTCAACCCGACCGGCTCGTTCGCCTACAGCCCCACCCACCAGACCCTCACCGGCGTCTTCGGCGGGGTCCGGGTCGTGGACGTCTCCTACGACGGCCTCGACCAGCGCGCCCCGCGCCGGATCACCGAGACCACCGTCGACGGCCGGACCGTCACCCACGTGCTGACCTGGTCGGAGCTCGGACTGCTGCGCGTCGTGGACGACGGCGCGCCCACCGACCTGGTGCGCCTGCCCGACGGGACGCCGATCGCCCTGACGGCCCCCGGCGGAGCGCACCACTGGATCGTGACCGACCACCAGGGCTCGGTGGCGGCCCTGGTCGGCGCCGAAGGCGAGATCACCGCCCGCTACCGCTACACCCCCCACGGCGCCGTCACCGCCGAGGGCCCGGCCGCCGCCCTGAACCCGCTGCGGTTCCTGGGCGCCTACCAACTCCTGCGCAGCGCGCACGTCCTCGACGACCACCTCTACAACGGCCACTGGGGCCGCTTCACCCAGCCCGACCCGCGCCGCCTGGCGTACGCCCCCTACACCTTCCGCGACAACGACCCCGTCAACACCGCGACAACGACCCGGCACGACTTCTGGGCCGTGCTGAGCGGTCACCCGGTGGAGCGCTTCTTCCCCGGCCCTCCGCCGCCTCCCCTGCCGGAGTGCGCGGGCGACCGCATCCCCCTGATCGCGGGCGAACCCCCGGCCCGCTTCCCCCTGGACTGACGAGAGGACCTCATCATGGCCGACCAGATCGTGATCCGCGCGCCCAAGGAGATCGTGGTGAAGGTGGTCGACGACGTCACGGTCGCCGACCCGCAGATCGGGCAGACCGGCACGTTCGACGACGAGATCTACGACGAGGACGGCAACCTCCTCGGCACCTCCCACGGCTCGTTCCGGATCGAGTACGTGCGCCCCGGCGACGGCGGCCTGATGACCTACTACACCGAGGACATCACGCTGACCGACGGCACCATCCACGCCGAGGGCTGGGCCGACTTCAACGACGTGCGGACCAGCGAGTGGGTCTACTACCCGGCCACCGGCACCGGCGGCAGGTACGAGGGCCTCACCGGGTTCCGCACCTGGCGCATGACCGGCGTGCGGGCCTCGGCAGAGGCGCGCATCCTGCTCGCCGGCTGAGCCGATGCACATCCTCTCGGCCGCCTCGGCGCTGCCCGGCCCGCCCGTGGACAACGCGGCGCTGGCCCGGCGCTTCGGCATGGACGCGCTGTGGGAGCAGTGGGTGGAGGCCTTCATCGGCACCCACGCCCGCCACCTCGCGCTCGACCTGGAGTCGGGCAAGGTCGTCACGACCCTCGCCGACCTGGCCGCCGACGCCGGGGCCCGCGCCCTGGCGGCGGCGGGCGTGACGGCGGGCGAGGTGGACGCCGTCGTCCTGGGCACCGCGACCCCCGACCGGCTGATGCCGGCCACCGTGAACGTCGTGGCCGACCGGCTCGGCATCGACCAGGTGCGCACCTTCCAGCTGCAGTCGGGCTGCTCGGGGGCCGTCCAGGCGCTCGACGTGGCCCGGCAGCTGCTGCTGGCCGGGGAGACCGGGACGGTGCTGGTGCTCGGCGGCGACGTGATCGCCCGCTTCTACGACGTGACCCGCGACCTGACCAGGGCGGCCCCGGCCGAGCTGGTCAACTACGTGCTGTTCGGCGACGCGGCGGGGGCGGCCGTGGTGTCGGCTCGGCCCGCGCCCGGCTCGGCGCGGGTGCGGGCCCTGTTCACCCGCCTGGTCGGCCTGGGCCGGGAGCCCGGCGCGGTGCTGGAGTGGTTCGGCCCCGCCGACCGCGACGACGACCGCCCGGCGGCGACCGAGGACTACAAGGCGATCGAGAGGCACGTGCCCGAGATGACCGAGGAGGTGCTGCTGGAGTTGCTGCGCGCCGTCGGCTGGACCGACCGCGACGTCGACCTGGTGCTGCCGCCGCAGCTCTCGGGCCGGATGACCCGGCTGATCACCGACCGGCTGGCGCTGCCGGCCGCCCGGGAGGTCTCCGTGGTCGACCACGCGGGCAACTGCGGCAACGCCATCGTCTTCCTGCAATTGGAGCGGGCGCTGGCCGAGCTGGCCCCTGGGGAGCGGGCGATCGGGGTGTCGATCGAGTCGAGCAAGTGGATCAAGGCCGGGTTCGCGCTGGAAGGAGGCGCGTCGTGAGCGGCCTCCCGCCTCCCGCGGAGTGGCCGTCGGTGCGCGGGCTGCTGGCCGAGCTGCCCGACGAGGCGCTGCCGCGCGCCGGCCGGTTCCTGGCCCGGCTCGACCCCGCCGAGGTGCTCGCCGCCCATCCGGCCACGCCGCTCGTCTCCCTGTACGTCACCGGGCACGGCACCCTGGCCGCGCTGCGCCCGGCGCTGGCCGTGGAGCTGGCCCGGCACGGCCTGCTGGCCGGCATCACGCTCGCCGACTTCGACGCCTGGGTGCGCGACCTGGCCGACCCGGCGAGCGATCTCTACACGACCCTCGGCGAGGCCGGCGGCCCGGCGTTCGCGCTGGCGGTGCTCGGCCCCGAGATCGTCGCCGCCGAGTTGCCCCTGCCCTGGCGGGCCGACGACGCCGCCCGGGTGCTCGACACGAAGATCGCGCTGATCGAGAAGCTGGCCGAGACGTTCGCGTCGACCGCGAACGGGGCCACGCTGGTGCTCAACACCCTCCCGCTGCCCCGCGAGCTGACCGCCCAGCTCCTCGACCGGCGCGAACGGGCCGCCCTCGGCGCGGCCTGGCGGGAGGCCAACACGCGGCTGCTGCGGCTCGACCGCCCCGAGGTGGCCGTCGTCGACCTCGATCCGCTGCTCGCCGAAGGGGTGCGCGCCCGTGACCCCCGGCAGAGCGTCTACGCCAAGGCCCACCTGACCGACGACCTGCTCGCCGCGTACGCCAGAGAGGTCGGCCACCTGGCCCGGCAGGCCGCCGGACAGGGCAAGAAGGTGCTGGTGCTCGACCTCGACGAGACGGTCTGGGGCGGCGTGCTCGGGGAGGTGGGGCCGGAGGGCGTCGAGGTGGCCGAGGGCTACCGGGGCGAGGCGTTCACCCGGTTCCAGCGGGTGGTCCGGCAACTCGGTTCGCAGGGCGTGCTGGTGGCGGCGGTCAGCAAGAACGACCCCGAGCCGGTGGCCGGCGTGCTGCGCGACCACCCCGGGATGACGCTGCGGGACGGCGACTTCGTCCAGGTGCGGGCCAACTGGCGGCCCAAGCACGACAACCTGGCCGAGCTCGCCGCCGACCTCAACCTGGGCGCCGACAGCTTCGTGTTCGCCGACGACAGCCCCTTCGAACGCGGGCTGGTGCGCCGCGAGCTGCCCGGCGTCGCCGTCGTCGACCTCAGCGACGAACCGGCGCTGCACGTCACGGCGCTGCTGCGGGACGGCTGGTTCGACGTGCCCCGCCTCACCTCCGACGACCTGGCCCGCCCGGCCCGCTACCGCGAGGAGGGCGCCCGGCGCGGCTTCCTGGAGAGCTTCGACTCCCTGGAGGGCTACCTGGCCGAGCTCGGCACGGAAGTGCGGCTCGCCCCCGCCGCGCCCGCCCAGCTCGACCGGGTCTCCCAGCTCACCCTGCGCACCAACCAGTTCAACCTGACCACCCGCCGGTTGTCGCCCGCCGAGGTGCGCGACCTGGCCGGCGACCCGGACGCCCGGGTGCTCGCCATCGCCTCGGCCGACCGCTTCGGCGAGCACGGGCTCGTCGGCGCGGTGCTGCTGCGCCGCGACGGCGCGGTGCTGCGGGTGGAGAACTTCCTGCTGAGCTGCCGGGTGTTCGCACGCGGCATCGAGCAGGCGGTGCTGGGCGCGGTGCTGGAGCACGCCCGCCGCTCGGCCGCCCGCGAGGTGCGGGCCGCCTACCGGCGCACCGCCAAGAACGGCAGGGTGGCCGGCTTCTATCCGGAGGCCGGGTTCGCGACCGTGCACGCCGACGAGGCGGGGGCCGAGTTCCGGCACGACCTGACCCGGCCGCCGGAACCGGTGCCGCACATCCGCCTCAGCGCCGATTTCGGAGGACACCAACCATGATTTCCGTCGAGGAGTACGTCTCGCTGCTGCGCGACGAACTGGCCCTCCCGGTCACCGAGGACGACCTCGGCCGGTCGCTCGACACGGTCGACACGTGGGACTCGGTGCACCTGCTCACGCTCTGCACCCTGCTGGAGCGCCAGACGGGCCGCCCGCTGCCGTTCGCCCGGGTGCTGGAGGCGCCCAGCCTGGCGGCGGTCTACGAACTGGCGACCGCGTCGTGACCGGCGTCCCGCCCCACCGCGAGCGGCGGCACACGCTGTTCTTCCTGGAGGTCATCAGGGACTTCTCCCCCGTCTTCCTCGACACCGAGGTCGACATGACCGCCGTGCTGGCGCACCGCGCCGTCCACCACCACGCGATCACCGCCTACGTCCTGCACGCCGCCGGGCGGGTGCTGGCCAAGCACCCGGAGGCCAACGCGGCGATCCAGGGACGGCTCCGCCCCCGGGTGGCCCGCTATCCGTTCGTCAGCGGCAAGGTCACCCTCGACCGCACGCTCAACGGGCGGCGGGTCGTGCTCGGCACGGTGGTGCCGAACCTCCACGAGGCCGCCATCGCCGACATCCACGCCCATCTGACGCGGGTGCGCCACGGCGACCCCGAGAAGCTGAAGGACTTCGAAGGGGTACGCCGGCTGCACGCCGCGCCGTGGGCCCTCGGCCGCCGGAGGTTCCGCAAGGCCGCCCGGTCGCTGCGCCTGCGCCCCCACCTGACCGGCACGTTCGCGGTGACCTCGCTCGGCCACCGGGCGGTCGACTCCTTCCACTCGGTCGGCGGCACCACCACCACGTTCGGCGTCGGCCGGATCACCGACCGGATCGTGGTGCGGGACGGCGCGCCCGCCGTCGCGCCCGTGATGCGGCTCAGCCTCGCGTTCGACCACCGGGTGATCGACGGAGCCGAGGCCGCCGACGTGCTGACCGAGGTGAAAGAGGCCCTGGAGACCCTATGACCCACCTGGACGAGCTGAAGAACTACGTGATCGCGCACGCCCGCTCGCAGAGCATGCCGCCCGAGCACTCGGCCGCGATCCTGGCCCGGATCCACGACGACGACGCGTGGGTGCGCGAGTGGAGCGCCGAGGGCGACCGGCTGGCCGCCGCCGACCGCCCGCTGGAGGCCAACGCCCACTACATCATGGCCCGCTTCCCCTACGCCGACGGCGCGGCCCGGCAGGAGGCCGCCGCGCGCAGCCGGGCCGTCTTCGACCGGTGGCGGGCCGGCTTCCCGGCGATCAGGCCGCTGGAGGGCCCGGCCCCCGGCTGGACGGTCGGCCTGGACGACCCCGTCCCCCGGCCGCTGCTGGTGCTGACCGGCGGCATCATCTCCGTCAAGGAGCAGTGGGCGGCGGTGCTGCCGCAGCTCGACGCGCTGGGCTTCGCGGGGATCGTCACCGAGATGCCCCGCGTCGGCGAGAACCCGGTGCCCTACGACGCCGACGCCTGGCGGTTCTTCCCCGCCCTGCTCGACGCGGTCGAGGGCCGCGCCGACACCCGCAGGACCTACCTGCTGGCGCTCAGCTTCAGCGGCCATCTGGCGCTGCGCGCCGCCCTCCACGACGACCGGATCAGGGGCGTCGTGGGCGCGGGCGCGCCGCTGCGCCACTTCTTCACCGACGAGGCCTGGCAGGCGCGGGTGCCCGGGATCACCACCGAGACGCTGGCCCATCTCGCCGGGACCGACCCGGACAAGGTCTACACGCTGATCCGCGACTGGGCGCTGACTCCGGAGGAGCTGTCGGCGCTGCGCATCCCGGTCGCGCACGTGACGAGCCTGCGTGACGAGATCATCCCGCCCGCCGACGCCGCCCTGCTGCGCGAGCGGGTCGGCGGGGTGCGGGTGCTGGAGCACGACGACGTGCACGGCGCGCCGTCGGCGTTCGCGCAGACCCGGTTGTGGACGCTGCTGTCGGTGCTGCGCATCCACGGCGGCTTCGCACCCCAGCGGGTGGCCCTCACGAAGGAGTTCTCCAAGCTCCGGTACGCCTCATGACCCGCCCGAGGATCCGAACGCGCGCAGGAACGTGTCGACCCCGGCGACGGCGACCTTCTCGGCGTCCCGCGAGTCGAGCGGGCGGGAGCCGAAGGTGCTCAGCGTGGGGAGCTCCTCGTAGACCAGGGCGATGAACTGGTTGGCCGCCCTGACCGGGTCTTCGATGCGCAGGTGGCCGGCGTTGGCCAGCCGGGCCAGTCGCCCGGCCAGGGCCTCGATGAACTGGTCGGGGCCGCTCGCCCTGACCTGGTCGAACAGGTCGGGGAAGCGGACCGCCTCGGCGTAGAGGAGGCGGCGGACGGCCTGGGACTGCTCGTCGGTGTAGCAGGCCACGAGCTTGCCCGCGACGTCTTCGAGGCCGGGGCGCAGCCCGTCGGCCTCGACGGGGAAGGACTCCAGGACCTCCATCGTCTTGCCGTTGGCCCGCGCCGCGGTCTCGGTCATGACGTGGCGGAACAGGTTCTCCTTGGAACCGAGGTGGTTGTAGATGGTCGGCTTCGCCACCCCCGCCTCGGCGGCGATCATGTCGAGGCTCGCCTGCGCGTAGCCGACGCGGGCGAACACCCGTAGCGCGGCCTCCACGATGGCCCGGCGTTTGTCCAGCCGCCCTCGGTCGGAGGTCGATTTCTCGGTGTCGCCAACGCTCATTTGGCCATGCTACCGTCCCAGGCAGGCGATTGAACTCCTCAGTTCATTTTCACTGTCTCCCCGGTTCAAAGGAGTGGTCATGTCAGGCACGGCCCGGCTCGACCGCGCGCTGCTCACGCTGATAGGCGTGATGGTGCTCGGCGGGATGATGTCCTACCTCGACGCGACGATCGTCAACGTCGGGATCAGCACGCTGACCGCCGAGTTCGAGGCGACCCTGGCCACCATCGAATGGGTGACCACCGGCTACCTGCTCGCGGTCGCGCTGGCCATCCCGCTGGCGGGGTGGGCGACCGTGCGCTTCGGCGCCAAGCGCATGTGGCTGCTCGGCCTGACCGTGTTCCTGGCCGGGTCGACGCTGTCGGCCTTCGCCTGGAACGCCGAGAGCCTCATCGCGTTCCGGATCCTCCAGGGCCTCGGCGGCGGCATGGTCGACCCGATCATGATGACCGTCGTCGCGGGCGCGGCCGGTCCGGCCCGCATCGCCCGCGTGATGGGGCTCATCTCCATCCCGATCACGCTCGGCCCGGTCGTCGGCCCCATCGTCGGCGGCCTGATCCTCGACAACCTCAGCTGGCAGTGGATGTTCCTGGTCAACATCCCCTTCGCGGTCGCGGCGATCGTCCTGGCCGTGGTCGTGCTGCCGGCCGACCCGCCCGGCGGGGCCGCGCCGCTCGACTGGATCGGCGTGTTCACCCTGTCGCCCGGGTTCGCCGCGCTCGTCTTCGCCCTGTCGCGGGCCGGGGCCGAGGGCTTCGGCAGCACCTCGGTGGTGATCGGCCTGGTCGTCGGCCTGGGACTGTTCGCCGTCTACATCGTCCACGCGCTGCGCACCACCGGCACGCCGCTGCTCGACCTGCGGCTGTTCCGCAGCAAGGGCTTCAGCGCCAGCGTGACCACCATGTTCCTCATCGGCGGCGGCCTGTTCTCGCTGCTGTTCCTGCTGCCGCTCTACTACCAGGAGGTGCGCGGCGAGTCGGTGCTGGCCTCGGGCCTGCTGCTGGCCCCGCTCGGGCTGGGCACGCTCGTCGGCATGCCGGTCGCGGGCAACCTGGCCGACAAGCTCGGGGCGCGGCGGCTGGTGCCGGTCGGCGCGCTGCTCATCGGCCTGGGCGCGCTGGTGTTCACCAGCTCCGACGCGGGCACCTCGCAGCTGCTGCTGACCGGCGCGCAGCTCGCCGCCGGGTTCGGCCTCGGCCTGGTCGGCGCGCCGACGATGGGCTCGGTCTACCGCACGGTGCCCGGCGACGCGGTGGCCGGGGCGACCGGCGCGGTCTTCATCCTCAACCAGATCGGCGCCTCGCTCGGCATCGCCGTCGTCGCGCTCATCCTCCAGGGCGGCGGCGCGCACACCGCGCCCACCCCCGCCACGTTCGGCGACGCCTTCTGGTGGCCCGTGGCCGCCGCGGTCGTGGTCTTCGCCGCCGGGCTGCTGCTGCCGGGCAGGCCCGAGGCGGCCCCCGCCGAGCCCGTCTCCGAGCCGGCGCCCTCCTCCGAAGGAGCCCTGTCATGACCCTGCCCTTATCCGTTCTCGACGTCGTCCCGGTCTTCGAGGGCGGCTCGGCCACCCAGGCGTTGTCCGACACCGTCGCCTTCGCCCCGAAGGCCGAGGAGCTGGGCTACCTGCGCTACTGGGTGGCCGAGCACCACAACACCACCAGCCTGGCCACCTCCGCCCCGGCCGTGCTGGCCGGGCGGCTGGCGGCGGCGACCACGACGCTGCGGGTGGGGTCGGGCGGGGTGCTGCTGCCCAACCACGCGCCGCTCGTGGTGGCCGAGCAGTTCGGCACGCTGGAGGCGCTCTACCCGGGCCGCGTCGACCTGGGACTCGGGCGGGCCCCCGGCACCGACCCGCGCACCGCCAGGGCGCTGCGCCGCTCGCCCGAGGGCGCGGCCGACTTCGCCGGGGAGATCGGCGAGCTGCGCGGCTACTTCGCGCCGGCCGACCGGTCGACCGGCATCGTCGCGGTCCCGGCCGCCGACGCGCGGCCCGATCTGTGGGTGCTCGGGTCGAGCCCCGGCAGCGGCGCGCTCGCCGGGTCGCTGGGGTTGCCCTATGCGTACGCGCACCAGATCAACCCGCGCGACACGGCGGCGGCGCTGGCCGCCTACCGGAACGCGTTCCGGCCCTCGGCCGACCTCGACCGGCCGCGCACCCTGATCGCGGCGCTGGTCACCGTGGCCCCCACCGACGACGAGGCGCTCACCACGGCATCCTCCTACCTGCTCGGCAAGGTCCTGATGCGCACCTCGCCCCACTTCGACGTGTTCCCGGCCGCGGCGCGGGCGGCGGCGCACCGCTGGTCGCCGGCCGAACGGGAGTTCGTGCGGGGCATCGTCGAACCGCAGCTCATCGGCGGCGTGGAGACGGTGGCGAGCAAGCTGGAGCGGCTGATCGGGGAGACCGGGGCCGACGAGCTGATGGCGCTGACCGTGGTGCCGTCGCAGGACGACCGGCTGCGGTCCTTCCGGCTCCTGGCCGAGGCCGCGCGGATCGTGGTTTCAGCCCCGCTTTAGCGGCACTCCCGATAGTTCGAACGATCGCACTTCGAACGTCTCTGGAGTTCCCATGCCTCCATCACGTGCCGTACTGGCGGCCGTCGTCCTTATCGCCCTCGCCGCGTGCGGCACGCAGAACACCGGCGGGGGCGGCGGCGGCCAGGCGGCCAAGCCCGCCACCTCCGGCACCCTCACCCACGCCGTGAACGAGGAGCCCGACTGCTGGGACCCGCACGTCAGCGCGCAGGACGTCACCTCGTTCCTGCAGCGCCCGGTCTACGACTCGCTGGTCTACCAGACGCCCGACGGCGCGCTGGAGCCGTGGCTGGCCACCAAGTGGGAGATCAGCCCCGACAGCAAGTCCTACACGTTCACGCTGCGCGAGGACGTCGTCTTCCACGACGGCGCCAAGCTCGACGCCGAGGCGGTCAAGGCCAACTTCGACCACATCACCGCCAAGGAGACCAACTCGCAGTACGCGGCCGGGCTGCTCGGCCCCTACAAGGGCGTGTCGGTCGTCGCCCCCAACCAGGTGAAGATCGAGTTCACCCGGCCCTACGTGCCGTTCCTCCAGGCCGCCAGCACCACGGCGCTGGGCATCGCCTCCCCCGCCACGCTCAAGGCCGGGTCGGACAAGCTGTGCGCCGCCGGTGACGGCTCGGTCGGCTCCGGGCCGTTCAAGTCGGGCGCCTACGTGCGCGGCCAGGAGCGGACGTACACCAAGAACCCCGACTACGACTGGGCGCCCAAGAGCGCCGGGCACAGCGGACCGGCCCGCCTCGACACCCTCAAGGTCCGGTTCATCGGCGAGGCGGCCACCCGGGTCGGGGCGCTGACCTCCGGCCAGGTCGACACCGCGAGCGCGATCCCGGCCAACCAGCTCGGCCTGCTCAAGGCCGACCCCAACCTGCAGGTGCTCGACAAGCAGGTGCCGGGGGCGGTCAACGCCTTCTACCTGAACACGAAGGGCACGCTGTTCTCCGACGTGCGGGTGCGGCGGGCCTTCCAGCGGGCCATCGACATCGACACGCTCGTGAAGTCGGTGTTCCAGGGCCTCTACCAGCGCGCCTGGAGCCCGCTCTCGCCGACCACCCCGGCCAGCTACGACGCCTCGCTGGAGAACACCTGGCCGCCCGACCCGGCGCTGTCGGCCAAGCTGCTCGACGAGGCCGGCTGGACCGGCCGCGACGCCGAGGGCTACCGCACCAAGGACGGCAAGCGGCTCACCGTGGTCGCCCCGATCTACGGCGAGGCCAGCACGTTCTCGCAGGCGGTGCAGGGCGACCTGAAGAAGTCGGGCATCTACCTGGAGCTGCTCGCCTCGACCGACGCGATCGAGATCGGCGGCCGCCTCGACGAGGGCCGCTACGACGTGGTCGAGTTGTCATGGGCCCGCGGCGACGGCGACATCCTGAGCCACTTCTTCTTCTCCGACCAGACGTCCAAGAACAGCGGCCACAACTTCGCCCAGGTCACCGACCCCGAGGTCGACACGTGGCTGACGGCGGCGCAGACCGCCCAGGAGCCGGCCCAGCGCGCCGCCGAGTACGCCAAGGCGCAGAAGTGGGCGATCGACAACGCGGTGGTGGTGCCGACCTACGTCGACACGCAGAACCTCGGGGCCAGCAAGAAGGTGCGCGACCTGCGGCTGGGCATCTCGGCGCACCCCGAGTTCTACGGCGCCTGGGTCGAGGCCCCGTGAGGGGTGTGCTGACCCGGCTGGTGAGCGCGGCCCTCGTCGTGTGGGCCGCGGCCACCTGCGCCTTCCTGGTGCTGCAGCTCATCCCGGGCGACCCGGTCTACGCCATCGTCGGCTCCGACGCGCTGGTCTCCGAGGAGCAGCACGAGCGGATCCGCGCGGAGTACGGCCTCGACCAGCCTCTCGTGGTGCAGTACCTCCACTACGTCGTGCGGCTGGCGACGTTCCGGTTCGGCGACTCCTACCAGCTCCAGCAGCCGGTGGCGACGGTGCTGGCCGACCAGCTCTGGCCGACCGTGCAGCTCGCGCTGGCGGCCACCGCGCTGGCCCCGCTCCTGGCGGTGCTGGTGACGGTGGCGACCTCGGGGCGGCGGAACTGGCCGCGCCGGGTGTCGGCGGCGGTGGAGCTCGTGGTGGTGTCCACGCCGTCGTTCTGGCTCGGCATCATGCTGCTGACGATCTTCTCGTTCCGGCTCGGCTGGTTGCCGGTGTCGGAGACCGGCGGCGTGGCGTCGCTGGTGCTGCCCACGATCACGCTGGCGCTGCCGATCGCGGCCGTGCTCAGCCAGGTGATGCGCGAGGGCCTGCTCGCCGCCCTCGACCAGCCGTTCGCGGTGACCGCGCGGGCGCGCGGCGTGCCCGAGACGGCGGTGCGCTACCGGCACGCGCTGCGCCATTCGGCGCTGCCGGCGCTGACCATGGCGGGCTGGTTCACCGGCACGCTGCTGGGCGGCGCGGTGATCGTGGAGAACGTGTTCGCCCGGCCCGGCATCGGCCGCGTCACCCTCCAGGCGGTCGGCGACCGGGACCTGCCGGTCGTGCAGGGGGTGGTGGCGCTGTCGGCGGTGGTGTTCGTCGCGGTGAGCGTGCTGGTCGACCTCCTGTACGCCGTCGTCGACCCCCGCCTGCGCAGGAGGACGGGGGTGCAGGCGATATGAGACACGTGGGCGTCGTGACCGCGGCGGCGTTCCTGGTGCTGCTCGTCGTGGCGGCCCTCTTCCCCGGGCTGCTGGCGGGGGGCGACCCGACCGCGACCGATCCGCTCGCCACCTTCCTGCCGCCCGACTCCGCGCACCTGTTCGGCACCGACCAGCTCGGCCGCGACGTCTTCACCCGGGTCGTGCACGGCGCCCGCCACTCGCTGGCCATCGGCGCGGCGGCGACCGTGGGCGGGCTGCTCATCGCCGTGGTGTGGGGCCTGCTGGCGGCGTTGTCGGGCCGGTTCGGCGACGCGGTGCTGATGCGGGTCGCCGACGCGCTGCTGGCGCTGCCGGGCCTGCTGCTGGCCCTGCTCGTCGTGCTGATCACCGGCAAGGGCGTGGTCGGCGCGACGCTAGCGGTGGCCGTGGGCATCGCGCCCGGCTTCGCCCGGGTCGTGCGCGCCCAGGCGCTCGTGGTGCGCCGGTCGGGCTACGTCGAGGCGGCCATCGGGCTGGGGGTGCCCCGGCCGCTGGTGGTGCTGCGGCACGTGCTGCCGAACACGTTCGGGCCGCTGCTGGTGCTGGCCACCGTCACGCTCGGCGTGTCGATCTCGACGGGCGCGGCGCTGAGCTACCTCGGTCTCGGCGCGCAGCCGCCGACGCCCGAGTGGGGGGCGATGCTCACCGAGAGCCAGGGTTTCCTCCACCTGGCGTGGTGGGCGGCGCTGTTCCCCGGCCTGATGCTCGTCCTGACCGTCATCGCGGTGACCGTCGCCGGTCGCCACGCCCAGAACCGATCCGAGGGACGGTACGCCTCATGAGTCTCGTCGAGGCCACAGACCTCAACGTCCGGTTCGCCTCAGGCCGCGTGCACGCCGTGCGCGACGCGTCGGTGCGGCTGGAGCCGGGCCGCTGCCTGGCCCTGGTCGGCGAGTCGGGCTCGGGCAAGTCGGCGCTGGCCCGCTCGCTCCTCGGGCTGGCCGGGCCGACCGCCACGGTTACCGCCGCGGAGCTGCGCGTCGCCGGGCAGGACGCCCAGAACTTCGGCCCGCGTGAATGGCGCAGAGTGCGCGGCCGGCACATCGGGCTGGTCTCCCAGGACGCGCTGGTCGCCCTCGACCCGCTGCGCCCGATCGGCGCCGAGATCACCGAGTCGCTGCTGGCGCACCGCACCGTGCCCAGGAACCGGGCCCGCGAACGGGTGGTCGGCCTGCTCACCCGGGTCGGCGTGCCCGATCCGGAGGAGCGCGCCCGCCAGTACGTCCACCAGCTCTCCGGCGGGCTGCGCCAGCGTGCGCTCATCGCCTCGGCCATCGCGGCCGAGCCGGGCATCCTGATCGCCGACGAGCCGACCACCGCGCTCGACGCCGCCGTGCAGGCGCGGGTGCTGGCCCTGCTGAACGAGCTGAAGGAGCAGGGCACCGGGCTGCTGCTGATCTCCCACGACCTCGCGGTGGTGGAGGCGCTGGCCGACGAGGTGGCGGTGATGCGGCACGGCGTGATCGTCGAGACCGGCCCGACCGACCGGGTGCTCGACGACCCCCAGCACGCGTACACGAAGGAACTGCTCGCCGCCGTGCCGGGCGGCCGGCCCCGCACGAACCGCGGCCGGCCCTCGGAAGGCGAGCCACTGCTCGACGTCACCGGAGTGGTCAAGCGCTTCGCCGGCCGCACGGCGGTCGCGGGCGTCGACTTCACGCTGCGGCCGGGCGAGACGCTCGGCCTGGTCGGCGAGTCGGGCTCGGGCAAGACCACGCTGGCCCGCGTCGTGCTGGGCCTGGCCGAACCGGACGAGGGCGTGGTGCTGCTCGACGGCCGGCCCTGGAGCGGCGTGCCGGAACGGGCCCGCCGGGCGCGGCGGCACACGATCCAGCTCGTGCCGCAGGACCCGCTCAGCGCCGTCGACCCGCGCTGGCCGGTGGCGCGGATCGTCGGCGAGGCGCTGGCCGCGAGCGGGGTGCCGCGCGCCGAGCGGGCCGACCGCACGGTGGTCCTGCTGGAGCGGGTCGGCCTGACCGCCGACCTGCTCGACCGGCGGCCCGCCGCGTTGTCGGGCGGCCAGCGCCAGCGGGTGGCCATCGCCCGCGCCCTGGCGCCGAAGCCCCGGCTGCTGGTCTGCGACGAGCCGGTGTCGGCGCTCGACGTGTCGGTGCAGGCCCAGGTCCTCGACCTGCTGCGCCGCCTCCAGGAGGAACTCGGCCTGGCCACCCTGTTCATCTCGCACGACCTGGCCGTGGTCCGCGAGGTCTGCGACCGGGTGATGGTGATGAAGGACGGCGTCGTCGTCGAGTCGGGGCCGGTCGAGGACGTGTTCGCGGGGCCCGCCCATCCGTACACGAAGTCGCTGCTGGAGGCGGTGCCGCGACGGGCCCGCGCCGCTCGCGAACCGGCACAAGAACGGCTTTAGACCCGGCCAATAACGCGCTGCCAGCCTCACTCTCATGACCAGCTCACCTGAACAGACCCGTGGCGCGCGGCTCCCGTCGCTGACCGGGCTGCGCTTCCTCGCGGCGCTGCTCGTGTTCGCCTTCCACACCACCTGGCAGACCAAGTTCGTCGACACCCCGGTCTTCGAGAGCGCCGGCTTCTACGGCGTCACCTTCTTCTTCGTGCTCAGCGGGTTCGTGCTGACCTGGTCGGCACGGCCCGGCGACACCGCGCCGAAGGTGTGGCGGCGGCGCGTGGTGAAGATCTTCCCCAACCACCTCGTCACCTTCGCCGTGGCCGGGGCGCTGATGCTGCTGACCGCGCAGGCCTTCACCACCACCGGCACGCTCGCGAACCTGTTCCTGCTCCAGGCGTGGATCCCCGACCTCACCGTGCCGAACACGATGAACTCGGTGAGCTGGTCGTTGTCGTGCGAGTTGTTCTTCTACCTCACCTTCCCGTGGATCCTGCGGCTGCTGAACCGCTTCTCGGCCCGCGCGTTGTGGATCACGGCGGGCGCGCTGGTGGCGGTGACGCTGCTCGTGCCGCTGGTGTCGGTGTACCTGATCGGCGGCCAGCCGCTGCCGTTCATCTCCGACGGGACGTTGTCGTTCGAGCAGATCTGGTTCGTGTACTTCTTCCCGCCGGTCCGGGCGGCCGAGTTCGTGCTCGGCGTGGTCGCGGCGCGGCTCGCGCTGGAGGGGGCCTGGCCCCGGTTCGGGCTGGCGCCCGCGCTGCTGGTCGCGGTCGGCGGCTATGTGGTGCAGGCGAACGTGCCCTACCTGTGGGGCATCGCGGGCACCGCGGCCATCTGGCTGACGCCGCTGGTGGTGGCCGCCGCGCGGGCCGACCTCCAGCTGACCCGCTCGCCGTTCCGCGGGCGGGCGCTGGTGCGGCTCGGGGAGTGGTCGTTCGCGTTCTACATGGTGCACGGCCTGACCGTCACCTACCTGCACCGGTACCTGGTCGACGGCCGTGACCTGACGCCGCTCGCGGGGGCGGGGCTGCTGGTGCTGGCCCTCGCGGTCGCGCTGGTGCTGGCGTGGGCGCTGTTCACGTTCGTGGAGACCCCGGCGGTGCGGCGGTTCAGCGTGTCCCGGCAGGACCGGACCCCACGGCCGCCCGCGCCCGCTGCCAAGCCCCTTCAGGAGGCGGCCGAATGACCGTTCTGCCGGAGTACCCGCAGGCCCGTGGTTGCCCCTTCCACCCGGCGTCCGGATACGCCGACTACGCCCCCGTGTCGAAGGTGCGCCTCTACAACGGGCGCGAGGTGTGGGCGGTGACTGGGCACGCCGAGGCGCGGCAGGTGCTGCTCGACCCGGCCACCTACTCCTCCGACCGGGTGCACCCGCACTACCCGGCGCTGGCGCCCCGGTTCGAGTCGGCCCGCAAGGTGCGCAACTTCATCGGCATGGACCCGCCGGAGCACACCGCGCAGCGGCGCATGCTGCTGTCGAGCTTCACCGTGAAGAAGACGAACGCGCTGCGGCCCCGCATCCAGACCCTCGTCGACGGGCTCCTCGACGAGATCGAGGCCAAGGGCCCGGTCGCCGACCTGGTGCCCGACTTCGCGCTGCCGGTGCCCTCGATCGTCATCTGCGAACTGCTCGGGGTGCCGTACGCCGACCACGCGTTCTTCGAGCACCAGTCGCGGCGGGTGGTCACCGGCAGCACCACCCTGGAGGAGAGCGCCGACGCGTTCGCGCAGCTCAAGGCCTATCTGGACGACCTGATCCAGCGCAAGCAGCGCGAGCCCGGCGACGGGCTGCTCGACACGCTCATCGCCGAGCAGGTCGAGACCGGCGGGCTGACCCGCGCCGAGCTGGTCGACATCGCGCTGCTGCTGCTCGTGGCCGGCCACGAGACCACCGCGAGCGCCATCGCGCTCGGCGTCGTCACCCTGCTGGAGCACCCCGACCAGCTCGCCGCGTTGCGGTCGGACCCCCGGCTGCTGCCGACGGCGGTCGAGGAGCTGCTGCGTTTCATGGCCATCGCCGACGGCATCGCCCGGTTCGCCACCGCCGACGCCGACCTGGCCGGGCATCAGGTGCGGGCCGGCGACGGGGTCGTGGTCGTCATCGCCACCGCCAACCGCGACGGGGAGGCGTTCCCCTCCCCCGCCGCGTTCGCGGTCGACCGGGGCGCGCGGCACCACGTGTCCTTCGGGCACGGCGTGCACCAGTGCATCGGCCAGAACCTGGCGCGCGCCGAGATGGAGATCGCGCTGGGCACGCTCTTCCGCAGGCTGCCCGGCCTGCGGCTGGCCAGGGACCTCGCCGACCTGCCGATCAAGGAGGCGGGCGGCGTCCAGGGTGTCTGGGAACTGCCCGTCACCTGGTGAACAGGAACGGTGAACAGGAGTCACACATGCGTATCAGCGCCGACCAAGGACGCTGCCTGGGCGCGGGACAGTGCGTGCTGTCCGCGCCCGACCGCTTCGACCAGTCCGAGCTCGGGCTGGTCGAAGTGCTCGATCCGGAGGTGCCGGAAGGGGACGAGCAGCGCTTCCGGGACATCCTCGACCTCTGCCCGTCACAGGCCCTGTCACTGGAGGCGTGACCATGCCGATCAGCGGAACCCTCACCGACGCCGTCGCCGACCGCGCCGGAACCCGTCCACAACCGCTGGCCGCGCTGCCGCGGTTCGACTCCGTGGACGTGACCGAGCCCGCCGCGCCGGTGCACGTGCGGGTCTACCGCCCGCGCGGCGTGGCCGGGCCGCTGCCCGCGACGTTGTGGCTGCACGGCGGCGGGTTCGTCCTCGGGAACGTCGACCACGTGCACCAGGCGGCGGCGCAGGCGGCGGCCTACGCCTCCGCGGTCGTGGTGGCGGTCGGCTACCGGCTCGCGCCGGAGCACCCCTACCCGGCCGGGCTGGAGGACTCCTACGCGGCGCTCGAATGGCTCGCGGCCGAGGCCGGCGCTCTGGGGGTGGACGCCGGACGGCTCGGCGTGGCCGGGGCGAGCTCCGGCGCGGCGCTGGCGACGGGGGTGGCGCTGCTGGCCCGCGACCGGGGCGGGCCGCCGCTGGTGTTCCAGCACCTGGCGACCCCGGCCCTCGACGACCGGCTCGACACCTCGTCCATGCTCACCCTGACCGACGCGCCGATCTGGAACCGGGGGCTGGCGCTGGAGAGCTGGCGTCTCTACCTGGGGGGTGCGGCGGCGTCGGGGTATTCCGCGCCCGCTCGGGCGACGGACCTGTCGGGGCTGCCCCCCGCCTACATCTCCACGGCGGGCCTGGACCCGCTGCGTGACGAAGGCATCCTCTACGGGCTGCGGCTGGCGCAGGCCGGGGTGCCGGTCGAGCTGCACAACTACCCGGGCTTCTACCACGCCTTCGGCGGGCCCGACCTTCCGTCGGAGCAACAGCGAATCGCCGTCGAGCACCTGGCGGCGCTCAAGCGCGGGTTGTGGCCGTGACGGTGCGGCCCGTGCGCGACCGGTCGGCGCCGGTCACCGGCCCGGCCGGGGACGGCGGGCGGGGCCGGCCAGGCGGGAGCCGTAACGGAAGGACTGTGGGCCTTTAGATCGCCTCAAGGCCTTCCTTAGCGGTTCCGGCCAAGCTGCGTTGTATGTCCGACTCCCCCACCAGCACCCCCATCGCCGTCATCGGCCTGGCCTGCCGGCTGCCGGGCGCGGCGGACCCCGACTCCTTCTGGCGGCTGCTGACCGAAGGGCGCGACGCGGTCGGCGCCGCCCCCGCCGGGCGCGGCCTGGGCGAGGCGCCCGGGGCCTACCTCGACGAGGTCGACCGCTTCGACGCCGCCTTCTTCGGCATCTCGCCGAAGGAGGCGGCGGCGATGGACCCGCAGCAGCGGCTCCTGCTCGAACTGGGCTGGGAGGCCATAGAGGAGGCCGGCATCGTGCCCGCCTCCCTGGCGGGCAGCCGGACCGCCGTCTTCGCCGCCGCCCTCTGGGACGACTACGCCACCCTCCACCACCTGCGCGGCGCCCGGCCCGGCCGGCACGCGATGACCGGCCTGAACCGGGGCGTGCTCGCCAACCGGCTCTCCTACGTGCTCGGCCTGACCGGGCCCAGCCTGACCGTCGACGCGGCGCAGTCGTCGTCGCTGGTGGCGGTGCACCTGGCGAGCGAGAGCCTGCGCCGGGGCGAGTCGGATCTGGCCCTGGTCGGCGGGGTGAACCTGATCCTGTCCCCCGACAGCGGGGCACGCAGCGCCGGGTTCGGCGCCCTGTCCCCCGACGGCCGCTGCTTCACCTTCGACGCCCGCGCCAACGGCTACGTGCGCGGCGAGGGCGGGGTGGCCGTCCTGCTCAAGCCGCTCGACCGTGCGCTGGCCGACGGCGACCGCGTGCACGCGGTGCTGCTCGGCGGCGCGGTCAACAACGACGGCGCCTCGGCCGGGCTGACCGTGCCCGACCGGGCCGCCCAGGAGGCGGTGATCCGCGCCGCGCACGCCCGCGCCGGGACCACGCCGGACGACGTCGGCTACGTAGAGCTGCACGGCACCGGCACGCCCGTGGGCGACCCGGTCGAGGCGGCGGCGCTGGGGGCCGCCCTCGGCTCGGCCCGCCCGCTGCTGGTCGGGTCGGTGAAGACGAACGTGGGACACCTGGAGGGCGCGGCCGGGCTGACCGGGCTGCTCAAGACGGTGCTGGCCGTCCGGCACCGGCGGGTGCCCGCGAGCCTGAACTTCCGCGACCCGAACCCCGCCATCGCCCTCGACGACCTGGGGTTGCGGGTGGCGACCGAGCCGGTGGCGTGGCCGGTGGAGGGGCGCGCGGTGGCGGGGGTGAGCTCGTTCGGCATGGGCGGCACCAACGCCCACGTCGTGGTGGCCGGGCCGCCGTCACGAACGCCCGCCCTGCCGGAGAACGACGCGCCGTCGTCTTCGACCGCTGCCGCTCTCAAGAGCCTGACGCCGGTTCCGGATGCTCCCGCAGGCGAGCCGGTGCTGCCCTTCGTCGTTTCGGGGCGGGACGCGGCGGCGCTACGGTCGCAGGCCGGGCGGCTGGCCGGCCAGGCGCGTGGCCGGGCGGCCGACGTGGCGTACTCGCTGGCGGTGACGCGGACCCGGTTCGCGAGCCGGGCCGTGGTGCTGGCCGAGGACCTCGACGGGTTCGCCGACGGGCTGCGGGCGGTGGCGGAGGGGCGCGGCCATCCGTCGGTCGTGCGCGGGGAGGCGGGGCCGTCGCGGACGGCGTTCCTGTTCACCGGGCAGGGCAGCCAGTACGCGGGCATGGGCGCCGAGCTCCACCGGGCCGAGCCGGTGTTCGCCGCCGCCTTCGACGAGGTGGCCGCCGCGTTCGCGCCCCATCTCGATCTGCCGCTGGCCGGGATCGTCGAAAGCGGGCCCCTGGACGAGACCCGCTACACCCAGCCCGCGCTGTTCGCCCTGGAGACGGCGCTGTTCCGGCTGCTGGAGCACCGTGGGGTGCGGGCCGACGTCGTCACCGGCCACTCGATCGGCGAGGTGACGGCCGCGCACGTCGCCGGGGTGTTGTCCCTGGCCGACGCGGCGGCGCTGGTCGCGGCGCGGGCCCGGCTCATGTGGTCGGCGCCCTCGGGCGGGGCGATGGCGGCGGTCGAGGCGACCGAGGAGGAGATCACGCCGCACCTCGGCGACGGGGTGGACCTCGGCGCGGTCAACGGGCCGAGCGCGGTGGTGGTGTCGGGTGACGCCGACGCGGTCGCGCGGGTGGCCGGGCTGTTCGCCGCGCGGGGACGGCGGACCCGTGCCCTGACGGTGAGCCACGCCTTCCACTCGGCGCACATGGATCCCGTGCTGGAGGAGTTCCACGCCGTCGCCGCCACCCTGACCTACCGGCCGCCGGTCATCCCGGTCGTGAGCAACGTGACCGGGCGGGTGGCGACGGCGGAGGAGCTGACCGATCCGGCCTACTGGACCCGGCACATCCGGCAGGCCGTGCGGTTCCACGACGCCGTGACGACCCTGCGCGGCGACGGCGTGACCACGTTCCTCGAACTCGGCCCCGACGCGGTGTTGTCGGCCCTGGTGCCGGGGGGTCACGCCGTGCTGCGGCGCGGACGTCCGGAGCGGGCCACCCTCCTGCGTGCCCTGGCGGCGGCGCACGTGCGCGGGGTCGACGTCGACCTGAGCGGGTTCGCGGCCGGGCGGGCGGTGCCGCTGCCGACCTACGCCTTCCAGCGGGAACGCCACTGGTTCGAGGAGACGACCTCCTCCGCGCCCGAAGCCTCCGTTTCGCGGACCGCGATCGACAGAGGCGACCTGCTCGATCTCGTCCGCACCCAGACCGCGATCGTGCTGGGGCATGTCACGGGGGACGCGGTCGACGGGGACCGTACCTTCAAGGATCTGGGCTTCGACTCGATGGCCGCCGTCGAACTCCGCGAGCGGCTCGCCGAGGCGACCGGGCTGGACCTGCCGGCGGGGCTGGTCTACAACCACCCGACGCCGCACGCGGTCGTCGCCTCGTTGCGGGCGGAACTGGCCGGAGACGCCGGCCACGTCGTCACGGCGCGGGCGGCGCGCGCCGACGATCCCGTCGTCATCGTCGGCATGGCCTGCCGCTATCCGGGCGGCGCTGGATCACCCGAGGAGTTGTGGCGGCTGGTCGCCAGCGGCGTCGACGCCGTCGGGCCGTTCCCCGCCGACCGGGGCTGGGACCTGGAGGCGTTGTACGACCCCGACCCGGCCACCCCCGGCACCAGCTACACCAGACAGGGCGGCTTCCTCTACGACGCCGCCGACTTCGACGCGGACTTCTTCGGCATCAGCCCCCGCGAGGCGGCGGCCGTCGACCCGCAGCAACGGCTGCTGCTGGAGACGGCGTGGGAGGCCTTCGAGCGGGCCGGCATCGACCCGGCTTCCCTGCGCGGCTCCAAGACCGCCGTGTTCGTCGGCGGCACGTCCCAGGACTACGGCCCCCGCCTGCACGAACCCGCCGAGGGCTTCGACGGCTACCTGCTCACCGGCAGCACGGTCAGCATCGCGTCGGGGCGGGTGGCGTACACGTTCGGGCTGGAGGGCCCGGCCGTCACCGTCGACACGGCCTGCTCCTCCTCGCTGGTGGCGCTGCACCTGGCCGTCCAGGCGTTACGGCAGGGTGAGTGCGACCTGGCCCTGGCGGGCGGGGTGACGGTGATGGCGACACCCGGCATGTTCCTGGAGTTCAGCCGCCAGCGGGGACTGTCGGCCGACGGCCGCTGCAAGGCCTTCGCGGCGGCGGCCGACGGCACCGGCTGGTCGGAGGGCGCGGGCCTGCTGCTCGTCGAACGGCTCTCCGACGCCCGCCGCAACGGGCACCCCGTACTCGCGGTCGTTCGTGGGACGGCCGTCAACCAGGACGGCGCTTCCAACGGCCTGACCGCCCCCAACGGCCCGGCCCAGGAGAGGGTCATCCGCCAGGCGCTCGCCGACGCCGGGCTGGCCCCCTCCGACGTGGACGCCGTCGAGGCCCACGGAACGGGCACCCGGCTCGGCGACCCCATCGAGGCCGAGGCGCTGATCGCCACCTACGGGCAGGACCGTGAACGACCGGCCTGGCTGGGCTCCCTGAAGTCGAACATCGGCCACACCCAGGCGGCGGCCGGGGTCGGCGGCGTCATCAAGATGGTCCAGGCGATGCGGCACGGCCTCCTGCCCAAGACGCTGCACGTGGACGCCCCCACCCCGCACGTGCGCTGGAACGACGGCCTCAGGCTCCTCACCGAGCCCGTCGCCTGGCCCCATGACGACGACCGGCCGCGCCGGGCCGCCGTCTCGTCGTTCGGCATCAGCGGCACCAACGCGCACGTGGTCCTGGAGGAACCCGAACCGGCGGCCGCGCCGCCGGCCACGCCCGGCCTGGTGCCGGTGCTCCTGTCGGGGCACACCCCCGAGGCCCTCCGGGCGCAGGCCCGCCGTCTGCGGGACCACTTCACCACCAACGATCTCCAGGCCACCGGTCGCGCCGCGCTCACCCATCGGGCCGCCGTCGTCACCGGCGACCGGGACGAACTGCTGGCCGCGCTCACGGCCCTGGCCGACGACGGACAACACCCGGCGCTGGTGCGTGGCGTGGCCGGGCGGCGTCCGCGCACCGCCTTCCTGTTCACCGGGCAGGGCAGCCAGCGCCCCGGCATGGGCCGCGAGCTCTACCAGGCCGAACCCGTCTTCGCCGCCGCCCTCGACGACGTCCTCGCCCACCTCGAACCCGGACTGAAAGAGATCATCTTCGGCGAAGGCACACAGCTCGACCAGACCCGCCACACCCAGCCCGCCCTCTTCGCCCTCCAAACCGCCCTCTACCGGCTCCTGGAACACCACGGCCTGCGCCCCGACGCGGTCGCCGGACACTCGGTCGGCTCCATCGCCGCCGCCCACGTCGCCGGGGTGCTGGACCTGCCCAACGCCGCCAAACTCGTCACCGCCCGCGCCCGCCTCATGCAGCAACTACCGGCAGGCGGAGCCATGGCGGCACTGTCCCTCGGTGAAACCGCCGCGCTGGAACTCTTGGCCGGTTTGACCGACCAGGCATCCCTGGCGGCGATCAACGGTCCGCAGGCCACCGTTGTCTCCGGCACCGAGGAGGCGATCCAGCAGGTCATCGAACGCGCCCACGGCGCGAAGGTCAAACGCCTGACCGTCAGCCACGCCTTCCACTCACCCCTGATGGAACCCATGCTCGACGAGTTCCGCCAGGTCCTCGACACCCTGGAGTTCAGCGAACCGACGATCCCCATCGTCTCCGACCGCACCGGACACCTCGGCGGACTCGACGACCCCGACCACTGGGTCCGGCACGTCCGCGAACCCATCCGCTTCACCGACGCCGTCACCACCCTCACCGGCACCGGCGTCCACACGTTCGTGGAGATCGGCCCCGACGCCGTCCTCACCGCCCTGCTGCCCGACCACGACGCCCACCCCACCCTCCGCCGCGACCACCCCGAACCGCACGCCATCGCCCGGACCCTCGCCGCCCTCCACACCACTGGCCACCCCGTCGACTGGCACCTCCCGGCCACCGCGCCCGCCGACCTGCCCACCTACCCCTTCCAGCGCGAGCGCTACTGGCTGACGAGCAGGCCGCAGGCCGGGCCGGAGCTGCTGGGCCTGTCGCCCACCGGCCACCCGTTCCTGGGCGCGTCGGTCGTGCGCGCCGACGACGACGGGCTGCTGCTCACCGGGCGCGTCTCCCTGGAGACCCACCCGTGGCTGGCGGGTCACCGGATCGCCGGTTCGGTCCTGCTGCCCGGCACGGCGCTCGTGGAGCTCGCCCTGACGGCGGGCGACCGCGCCGGCGTCCCCCGGGTCGAGGAACTGACCATCGAGAGCCCGCTGGTGCTGCCGGAGAAGGGCGGGGTGGCGCTGCAACTCTCCGTCGGCCCGGCAGGCCCCGGCGGCGGCCGCCCGCTGAGCGTGCACGCCCGCCCCGACCGTTCGGACGAACCCTGGCGCCGCCACGCGACCGGCGTGCTCGCACCCGCCGAGGACGACGCCGCGCCGGCGGCCGGGGTGTGGCCGCCTGCGGGCGCGGAGCAGATCGACCCCGACGTGCTCTACGCCGACCTCGCCGACGCCGGTTACGCCTACGGCCCGGACTTCCAGGGTGTGCGGGCGGCCTGGCGGCAGGACGGCCGCCTCCACGCGGAACTGGACCTCCCCGGCGAACCGGGCGCGTTCGGGCTGCACCCCGCCCTGCTCGACGCCGCGCTGCACCCGCTCGTGCACGGGGAACTCGCGGACGGGCTGCCCGTCCCGTTCGCGTGGACCGGCGTGCGGCTCTCGGCCACGGGGGCCACGACGTTGCGGGTCACCTGGTCGCCCGCGCCCGGCGGTCACCGGCTGCACGCCACCGACGACACCGGCGCCCCCGTCCTCACGGCTGAGACCGTGGCCCTCCGCCCGCTCCCGGCCGCCCGTCCCGCGTTCACCGACCTGCACCGCCTCACCTGGACCCCGGTCCCGGCCACCCCCACGGGCGAGGGCGACGCCGTCCCGGTCAGGGTTCCGGCCGGGCGCGGCGCCGCCACGTTCGTGCTGCGGGCCGTCCGGGAGGCGGCGGAGGCGCGGTTGCTGTTCCTCACGGACGGGGCCGTGGCCGCCGCCGACGGCGACCGGGTCGACGACCCGTGGCAGGCCGCCGCGTGGGGCCTGATCCGGGCGGCGCAGAGCGAGCGGCCGGGCCGGTTCGCCGTCGCCGACGTCCCGCCCGGCGTCCCGGCCGACGCCCTCGTGCCGCTGTCGGCGGAGGAGCCGCAACTCGCCGTCCGGGACGGGGTGATCCTGGTCCCCCGGCTCGCTCGCGCCGAGCCCACCGGCACGGCCACGGTCTTCGACGACCGGGCCGTGCTGGTGACCGGCGGCACGGGCGGGCTGGCGCGGCCCGTCGTCCGGCATCTGGTGGAGCGGCACGGGGTGCGGCGGCTGGTGCTGCTCAGCCGGCGCGGGCCGGACGCCGACGGGGCCGCCGAGTTCGCCGACGAGCTGGCCGGGCTGGGCGCGCACGCCGAGTTCGTCGCCGTGGACGTCGCCGACCGGGAGGCGCTGGCGACCGTGCTGGCCACCGTGTCGGCCACCGTGGAGATCGGCGCGGTGGTGCACCTGGCGGGTGTGCTCGACGACGGCACGATCGAGTCGCTGACCGGAGAACGGCTCGACGCGGTCCTGCGGCCGAAGGCGGACGCCGCCGCGCACCTGCACGAACTGACCCGCGACCTGCCGCTCGCCGCGTTCGTCCTGTTCTCGTCGGTCACCGGCGTCGTCGGCACGGCCGGTCAGGCCAACTACGCCGCCGCCAACGCCTACCTCGACGCGCTCGCCCTGCACCGCCGCGCGGCCGGGCTGCCCGCGCTGTCGCTGGCCTGGGGCCTGTGGGAGGGCGGCATGGGCGGCGGGCTCGACACGGCGGCGCGGTCGCGCTGGTCGCGGTCGGGGTTGTCGCCGCTGACGGAGGCGCGCGGGCTGGAGCTGCTCGACGCCGCGCTCGCGGCCGGGGGCGACGCGGTGCTCGTGCCGGCGAGGGTGGACACCCCGGCGCTGCGGCGGCGCGCCGCCGAAGGGCCGCTGCCCGCGCCGTTGCGCGGGCTCGTCCCGCCGGTCCGGCGCACGAAGGCGGGGTCGTGGCCGGAGCGGGTCGCCGCCCTCCCGGCGCACGAGCGGCCCCGGGCCGTCGCCGAGACGGTGCTGACGGCCGTCGCCGAGGTGCTGGGCCACTCCGGCTCGTCGGGCATCGACCCCGCCCGCGCGTTCCGGGACCTGGGCTTCGACTCGCTCACCGGGGTCGAGCTGCGCAACCGGCTCGGCGCGGTGACCGGGCTGCGGCTGCCCGCCACGGTCACCTTCGACCACCCGTCGGCGGACGCGCTCACCACCTATCTGACCGGCCTGCTCACCGGTCCGGCGACCCGCGAGAAGGCGACGGTGACGGCGGCGGTCCGGGACGACGACCCGGTGGTCATCGTCGGCATGGCCTGCCGCTACCCGGGCGGGGTGGCCTCACCCGAGGACCTGTGGCGGCTGGTCGCCGACGGCGTCGACGCCGTCGGCCCCTTCCCCGCCGACCGGGGCTGGGACCTGGAGTCGCTGTACGACCCGGACCCCGACCGGGTCGGCACGTCGTACACCAGGCAGGGCGGATTCCTGTACGACGCCGCCGACTTCGACCCCGCCTTCTTCGGCATCAGCCCCCGGGAGGCCGCGGCCATCGACCCGCAACAACGGCTGCTGCTGGAGACGGCCTGGGAGACCTTCGAACGGGCCGGCATCGCGCCCGACTCGGTGCGCGGCTCCCGCACCGCCGTGTTCGCCGGGGTCATGTACAACGACTACGCGGCCCGGCTGACGCGGGCGCCGAAGGACCTGGAGGGCTACCTCCTGACGGGCAACACCGGGAGCGTGTTGTCGGGGCGGCTGGCGTACACGTTCGGGCTGGAGGGCCCGGCCGTCACCGTCGACACGGCCTGCTCCTCCTCGCTGGTGGCGCTGCACCTGGCCGTCGAGGCGCTGCGCCGGGGCGAGTGCGACCTGGCCCTGGCGGGCGGCGTGACGGTGATGGCGGGGCCGGGCACGTTCGTGGAGTTCAGCCGCCAGCGCGGACTGTCGGCCGACGGCCGCTGCAAAGCCTTCGCGGCGGCGGCCGACGGCACCGGCTGGTCGGAGGGCGCGGGCCTGCTCCTGGTGGAACGCCTGTCCGACGCCCGCCGCAACGGCCATCCCGTGCTCGCGGTCGTGAGAGGCACCGCGGTCAACCAGGACGGCGCCTCCAACGGCCTGACCGCCCCCAACGGCCCGGCCCAGGAGAGGGTCATCCGGCAGGCGCTCGCCAACGCCGGCCTCACCCCCACCGACGTGGACGCCGTCGAGGCCCACGGCACCGGCACCCGCCTCGGCGACCCCATCGAGGCCCAGGCCCTCCTCGCCACCTACGGGCAGGACCGCGAACAGCCCGTCTGGCTGGGGTCGCTGAAGTCGAACATCGGCCACACCCAGGCGGCGGCCGGGGTCGGCGGCATCATCAAGGTCGTCCACGCCATGCGGCACGGCGTGCTCCCCAGGACCCTGCACGTCGACGAGCCGAGTCCGCACGTCGACTGGGACAGCGGCGCGGTCCGCCTCCTCACCGAGGCCCGGCCGTGGGAACGCCCGGACGACCGGCCCCGCCGCGCGGCGGTGTCGTCGTTCGGCATCAGCGGCACCAACGCCCACGTCATCCTGGAAGAACCCGAGCCCGCGCCCGCCCCCGCCGCGACGGAGACCGGGCCGGTGCCGGTGCTCCTGTCGGCGCACACCCCCGACGCCCTGCGGGCGCGGGCCGCGCACCTGCGCGACCGTCTCGCCGCCCGCCCGGAAGTCGGCCTGCGGGCCGTCGCACGCACGCTCGCCACCGGGCGCGCGCACCTCGCGCACCGGGCCGCCGTCGTCGCGGCCGACCGTGCCGGGCTGCTCGCCGCGCTCGGCGCACTGGCCGAAGGCGGGGACCACCCGTCGGCCACGCGGGCCGAGGCGGTCGCCCAGCCGCGCACCGCGTTCCTGTTCACCGGGCAGGGCAGCCAGCGCCCCGGCATGGGCCGCGAGCTCTACCACGCCGAACCCGTCTTCGCCGCCGCCCTCGACGACGTCCTCGCCCACCTCGAACCCGGACTGAAGGAGATCGTCTTCGGCGAGACCTCCGGGCTCGACGAGACCCGCCACACCCAGCCCGCGCTCTTCGCCCTGGAGACCGCCCTCTTCCGGTTCCTCGACCACGTCGGCGTCCGGCCCGACCTGCTCGCCGGTCACTCCATCGGCGAGGTCACCGCCGCCCACGTCGCCGGGGTCCTGGACCTGCCCGACGCCGCCGCGCTGGTCACCGCCCGCGCCCGGCTCATGCACGCCGCCCCGGCGGGCGGGGCGATGATCGCCGTCGAGGCGGCCGAGGAGGAGATCCGGCCCCACCTCACGGAGGGCGTCGACCTGGCCGCCGTCAACGGCGCGGACGCGGTCGTCATCGCGGGCGACCCCGCCGAGGCCCAGGCGGTCGCCGCGCGGTTCGCCGAGCGGGGCCGCCGGGTCCGGCCGCTGAAGGTCAGCCACGCCTTCCACTCGCCACACATGGACTCCGTCCTGGACGAGTTCCACGCCGTGGCGGCCACCCTCGTCTACCGCGCCCCGGTCGTCCCGATCGTGAGCACGGTCAACGGCCGGATCGCCACGGCCGAGGAGCTGGCCGACCCGGCGTACTGGGCCGGGCAGATCCGCCGCACGGTCCGGTTCCACGACGCGGTCGCCGTGCTGCGGGAGCACGGCGTCGGCACGATCCTCGAACTGGGGCCCGACGCCGTGTTGAGCGCCCTCGTCGGAGACGGCGTCCCGCTGCTCCGCCGCGACCACGCCGAACCTCTCACCGTCTCGGCGGCGATCGGGGCGGCGTACACGAAGGGGACCCCCCTCGACCTCTCGCGGCTCATCGGCGCCGACGACTCCCCACCCGCCGACCTGCCCACCTACCCCTTCCAGCGGGCGCGGTACTGGCTCGACGCCACGCCGAAGGAGAGCCTGTTCGATCAGGTCACCGAGCTGGCCGACGGCGGCGTGCTCGTCGCGGGGCACCTGACGGAGGGCGCGCACCCGTGGCTGGCCGACCACCGGATCGCGGGCGGCGTCCCGCTCCCGGGCGCGTTCCTCGCCGACGCGGTGCTCCAGGCGGGCGCCCACGCGGGGGTTCCGGTCGTGGACGAACTGACCCTCGAAGCGCCGCTGCCGCTCCCGGCCCGGTTCCAGGTGCTGGTGGAACCGGCGGGCGACGACGGGCGGCGGGCGTTCGCCGTGCACGCCAGGAACGGCGACGAGCCGTGGACCCGGCACGCTTCCGGCCACCTCACCACCACCGCCCCTGCCCCGGCCCCGGCCGCAGCGCCCGAGGCCTGGCCGCCTCCGGGGGCCGAGCCGGTGGACGTCGACGCCTGGTACACCGCCCTCGCCGACGTCGGCTACGAGTACGGGCCGGCGTTCCGGAACGTCCGGGCGGCCTGGCGGTCGGGAGACACGATCTTCACCGAGGTGGCGTTCTCGCTGCCGCCCGACGGCCGGTTCGCGCTGCATCCCGCGCTGCTGGACGCGGCGCTGCACCCGCTGCCCGTCACCGGCGACGGCACCGGGCTGCGGTTGCCGTTCTCCTGGTCGGGGCTGCGGCTGCACGCCACGGGCGCGTCGGCGCTGCGGGTCCGGATCGACCCGGCCGGCCGCGACGGCGCGGCGCTGACCCTCTGGGACGACGCCGGCCGTCCGGTCGCCTCGATCGCGTCGGTGACCCTGCGCGCCGGCGCCCGGACGGCGCCCGCCTACGAGCTGACCTGGCGGCCCGTCCCGCTCCCGGCGACGCCCGCCGACGACACCGACCTCGTGCACGTGCCGCCCGGGCCGGCGGGCGAGGCGGCCGAACGGGCGCTCGCGCTGGTCCAGGCCCGGTTGTCCGGCGACACGCCCCGGCTGGCCTTTGTGACCACGCGGTCGGTCGCCACCAAGGCCGGCGAGCCGGTGGAGCGGCCGGGCCAGGCGGCGGTCTGGGGGCTGGTGCGCAGCGCCCAGAGCGAGCACCCGGGCAGGTTCGTGCTGGTCGACACCGACGGCACGGCCGCCTCCGACCGGGCGCTGCCCGCCGCGCTGGCCCTGGACGAACCCCAGTTCGCCCTCCGCGAGGGACACGTCGTGGTGCCGCGCCTGACCCGGGTGGGGGTGGGCGCGGGCCCGAGCCTGCTGCGGCCGGACGGGACCGTGCTGATCACCGGCGCGACCGGGTCGCTGGGCGGGCTCGTGGCCGAACACCTCGTCGTCCACCACGGGGTGCGGAACCTGCTGCTCGTCAGCAGGCGCGGGCCCGACGCCCCCGGCGCGGGCGACCTCCTCGACCGGCTGACCGCGCTCGGCGGCGTGCCCGAGCTGGTCGCCTGCGACCTCGCCGACGCCGACGCGCTGGCCCGCCTGCTCGCCGACCGGCCGGTCACCGCCGTCGTCCACACGGCGGCCGTGCTCGACGACACCACGGTCGCCGACCTGACGCCGGAGCGGCTGCGCGCCGTCCTGGCCGCCAAGGCCGACGGGGCCGGCAATCTGAGCCGCCTCACCGGCGACCTCGACGCGTTCGTGTTGTTCTCCTCGATCACCGGCACCGTCGGCACCGCCGGTCAGGCCAACTACGCCGCCGCCAACGCCTACCTCGACGCGCTGGCCGCCCACCGCCACGCGCTGGGCCGGCCCGCCACCTCGCTCGCCTGGGGTCTGTGGGAGCAGGACGACGGCATGGCCGCCCGCCTGTCGGCGGCCGACCTGGCGCGGCTGGCCAGGACCGGCATCGCGCCGCTCTCCCGCGACGACGCGCTGACTCTGTTCGACGCGGCCCTGCGGACCGGGTGGGCCGACCGTCCCGTGCTGGTGACGGCGCGGCTGGACACCAAGGCGCTGGCCGCGCCGGGTGCGGTCGTGCCGCCGCCGTTGCGGTCGCTCGTGCCGCGGAAGGACCCGGCCCCCGCGCCGCAACGCGCCGCGACGGACCTGCTGGAGCTGGTCAGGGAGACGGCGGCGACCGTGCTCGGGCACACGTCGGCCGATCCCGTGGCGGCCGGGCGGGCCTTCACCGACCTGGGCTTCGACTCGCTGGCCGCCGTCGACCTGCGCAACCGGCTGAGCGCCGCCCTGGGCGTCGCGCTCCCCACCACTCTGGTCTTCGACCACCCGAGCCCGGCCGCCCTCGCCACGTGGTTGCGGTCGCGGCTCGCGGACGAGACGCCCCGGCCGCAGGCGCCCGCCCCGGTGGCCCGCGCCGACGACGACCCGATCGCGATCGTCGCGATGGCCTGCCGTTACCCGGGCGGGGTGGCCTCGCCCGAGGACCTGTGGCGGCTGGTCGCCGACGGCGTCGACGCCGTCGGCCCCTTCCCCGCCGACCGGGGCTGGGACCTGGAGTCGCTGTACGACCCCGACCCGGCCACCCCCGGCACCAGCTACGCCCGTGACGGCGGCTTCCTGTACGACGCGGCCGGGTTCGACGCCGGGTTCTTCGGCATCAGCCCCCGGGAGGCGGCGGCGATCGACCCCCAGCAGCGGTTGTTGCTGGAGACGGCCTGGGAGACGTTCGAGCGGGCCGGCATCGACCCCGGCACCCTGCGCGGCTCGCGCACGGGGGTGTTCGCCGGGGTCATGTACAGCGACTACGGCGCGCGCCTGCACCAGGCCGACCGGTCGCCCGAGGGCTTCGAGGGCTACCTGGTCAGCGGCAGCGCGGGCAGTGTGGCGTCGGGGCGGGTGGCGTACACGTTCGGGCTGGAGGGCCCGGCCGTCACCGTCGACACGGCCTGCTCCTCCTCCCTGGTGGCGCTGCACCTGGCCGTCCAGGCGCTGCGGCAGGGCGAGTGCGAACTCGCCCTGGCGGGCGGGGTGACGGTGATGGCCAGCCCCGCGACGTTCGTGGAGTTCAGCCGCCAGCGCGGGTTGTCGCCCGACGGCCGCTGCAAGGCCTTCGCGGCTGCCGCCGACGGCACCGGCTGGTCGGAGGGCGCGGGCCTGCTGCTCGTCGAACGCCTCTCCGACGCCCGCCGCAACGGCCATCCCGTGCTCGCGGTCGTGAGAGGCACCGCGGTCAACCAGGACGGCGCCTCCAACGGCCTGACCGCCCCCAACGGACCCTCGCAGGAACGCGTGATCCGCCAGGCGCTCGCCAACGCCGGCCTCGACCCGTCGGACGTGGACGCCGTCGAGGCCCACGGCACCGGCACCCGCCTCGGCGACCCCATCGAGGCCCACGCCCTCCTCGCCACCTACGGGCAGGACCGCGAACGGCCCGCCTGGCTGGGCTCGCTGAAGTCCAACATCGGCCACACCCAGGCGGCGGCCGGCGTCGGCGGCGTCATCAAGATGGTCCAGGCCCTCCAGCACGGGGTGCTGCCCAAGACGCTGCACGTCGACGAGCCGACCCCGCACGTCGACTGGGAGAGCGGGTCGGTCCGCCTCCTCACCGAGCCCACCGCCTGGCCGCACGACGAGAACCGGCCGCGCCGGGCCGCCGTCTCGTCGTTCGGCATCAGCGGCACCAACGCCCACGTGGTGCTGGAGGAACCGGAACCCGTGACCGCACCCGTCGTGACACCAGGCCTGGCGCCGGTGCTCCTGTCGGGCCACACCCCCGAGGCCCTCCAGGCCCAGGCGCGCCGTCTGCGGGACCACTTCGCCCTCAACGATCCGCTGGCCGCCGTCCCCGTGCTGGCGACCGGACGGGCCGCGCTGACCCACCGGGCCGCCGTCGTCACCGGCGACCGGGACGAGCTGCTGGCCGCGCTCACCGCCCTGGCCGACGGGGAGCGGCACCCCGCCCTCGTGCGAGGGGAGGCCGCCGAGCCGAAGACGGCGTTCCTGTTCACCGGGCAGGGCAGCCAGCGCCCCGGCATGGGCCGCCAGCTCTACCACGCCGAACCCGTCTTCGCCGCCGCCCTCGACGACGTCCTCGCCCACCTCGAACCCGGACTGCGCGAGATCATCTTCGGCGAAGACACCCAGCTCGACCAGACCCGCCACACCCAGCCCGCCCTCTTCGCCCTCCAAACCGCCCTCTACCGGCTCCTGGAACACCACGGCCTCCGCCCCGACGCAGTGGCCGGACACTCGGTCGGCTCCATCGCCGCCGCCCACGTCGCCGGGGTGCTGGACCTGCCCAACGCCGCCACACTCGTCACCGCCCGCGCCCGCCTCATGCAGCAACTACCGGCAGGCGGAGCCATGGCGGCACTGTCCCTCGGTGAGGCCGACGCGCTGCAACTCCTCGACGGGCTCACCGACCAGGCATCCCTGGCCGCGATCAACGGCCCCCACGCCACCGTCGTCTCCGGCACCGAGGACGCGATCCAGCAGGTCATCGAACGCGCCCACGGCGCGAAGACCAAACGCCTGACCGTCAGCCACGCCTTCCACTCACCCTTGATGGAACCCATGCTCGACGAGTTCCGCCAGGTCCTCGACACCCTGGAGTTCGCCGAGCCGACGATCCCCATCGTCTCCGACCGCACCGGACACCTCGGCGGGCTCGACGACCCCGACCACTGGGTCAGGCACGTCCGCGAACCCGTCCGGTTCACGGGCGTCATCGACACCCTGCTCACCAACGGCATCCGGTCCTTCCTGGAGATCGGCCCCGACGCGGTCCTGACCTCCCTGCTCCCCGACCACGACGCCCACCCCACCCTCCGCCGCGACCAGCCGGAACCCCAGGCCGTCACCCGCGCCCTCGCCGCCCTCCACACCACCGGCCATCCCGTCGACTGGCGTCTTCCGGCGACCGCGCCCGCCGGCCTGCCCACCTACCCCTTCCAGCGCGAGCGCTACTGGCTCAACCCGCCGCCCACGCGGAAGGGCCACGACGAGACCGGCCACCCGCTGCTCACCTCGGCCGTCGACCTGGCGGGTGACGACGGCGTCGTCCTCACCGGGCGGTTGTCCGCCCGCACCCATCCCTGGCTGGCCGACCACGTCATCGCGGGCACGCCCCTGCTCCCGGCCACGGCGCTGCTCGACCTGGCCCTGCACGCGGGCGGCCACGTCGGCGCCCCCGTCGTGGACGAGCTCACCCTGACCGCCCCGCTGCCGATCCCCGCCGAAGGGGCGGTCGTCGTGCAGGTCGCGGTCGCCGCTCCGGGCGCGGACGGGCGGCGGGCGCTGACCGTGCACTCCCGCGCCGACGCCCCCGGCGCCGAGTGGACGCCGCACGCCTCCGGCCACCTCACCGACGACCTCCCCGAAGAGGCGGGGACCCCGGAGGCCTGGCCGCCCGGCGAGCCCCTCGACCTCGACGACGCCTACGAGCGGCTGGCCGCCCTCGGCTACGCCTACGGCCCGGCCTTCCGGAACCTCCGCGCCGCCTGGCGGCACGGCGACGACCTCCTCGCCGAGGTCACCCTGGACGACGAGGGTTTCGCCCTGCACCCCGCGCTCCTCGACGCCGCCCTGCACCCCCTCGCCCTGGACGGCGACACCGTCCGGCTGCCGTTCGCGTGGACGGGTGTGCGGCGCGGCGTGCCCGCTGTCGGCACCGTCCGGGCGCGGCTGACGCCCAAGGGCGGCGACCGCTTCGTGTTGTCCGTGCGGAACGCCGACGGCGAGGCCGTCCTCGACGGCGAACTGGCCGTCCAGGTGAGCAGGTCCGGCGGGCTGCACCGGGTCGCGTGGACGCCGGCGCCCCGGCGGGCCGCCGCGCCCTACACGCTGCTGCGGTCGGCGGGTGAGGCGCTCGACCACCTCCGCGCCCCCGGGACCGGCGACGTGGTGCTCGACGTACGCGGCACCGGCTACGGGCCGGTCACCTCGGCCGTGCTGGAGGTCGTCCAGGCCTGGCTGGAGCAGGACGCGCCGGGCCGGCTGGCGGTGCTGACCCACCACGCCGTGCGGGTGCTCGACGACGACCCGGTCACCGGCCTGGCGCAGTCGGCCCTCTGGGGGCTGGTCCGCACGGCGCAGACCGAGCATCCCGGCCGGTTCGTCCTCGTCGACACCGACGGCTCGGCCGACCCCGGGGAGGCGCTGGCCCTGGGCGAACCGCAGGTCGCCCTGCGGAACGGCGGGGCCCTGCTGCCCGCGCTGAAGCCGGTCCCGGCCGGCGCGCACACCGGTCGCCTCCGGCCCGAGGGCACCGTCCTGCTGACCGGGGCCACCGGGGCGCTGGGCGCGCTGCTGGCGGAGCATCTCGTCACCCGGTACGGCGTGCGGCACCTGCTGCTCGTCAGCAGGCGCGGCCCGGAGGCCCCCGGCGCGGCCGAGCTGGTGCGGCGGCTCACCGACCTGGGCGCGGCCCCCGTCGTCGCGGCCTGCGACACCGGCGACCCCGTGCGGCTGCGACGGCTGCTCGACGGCATCCCGGCCGACCGGCCGCTGAGCGCGGTCGTGCACGCCGCCGCCGTGCTCGACGACACCACCGTCACCGACCTCACGCCCGAGCGGCTGCACGCCGTGCTGACCGCCAAGGCCGACGCCGCCCACTTCCTCCACCACTTCACCCGGCACCTCGACCTGGACGCGTTCGTGTTGTTCTCCTCGGTCGCCGGCGTCATCGGCAACGCGGGGCAGGCCAACTACGCCGCCGCCAACACCTACCTCGACGCCCTCGCCGGGCACCGGCACGCGCTGGGGCTGCCCGCGACGTCCATCGCCTGGGGGTTGTGGGCCCAGGACACCGGGCTGGGGGGCGGGCTCGGCGCGGCCGAGCTGGCCCGCATCGCCCGCACCGGCGTCGCCCCGCTCGATCCCGCCGACGGGCTCGCCCTGTTCGACGCCGCGCTCTCGGGTGACGTGCCGGCCGTGGTCGCGGCCCGGTTCGACCGGCTGCCCGATCTGCGGCCCGGCCGGCCCCCCAGAAAACGGGACGACGGCGTTCCCCCGCTGGTCCGGACCCTGACCGGCGCGCCGGTCGCCGACCGGCCGGGGCTCGCGCTCAAGCGGGTGCGGGACGTGGTCGCCGACGTGCTGCGGTTGCCGTCGGGGCGGACCGTGCCGTCGGAGCGCGGCCTGCTCGACCTCGGGTTCGACTCGCTGACGGCGGTCGAGCTGCGCAACCGGCTGGCCGTGGAGACCGGGCTGCGGCTGCCCGCCACGCTCCTGTTCGACCATCCGACCCCCACCGCGCTCGCCGCCCACCTGCACGACGAGCTCGCCGTCCGGCTGCCCGGCGGCGCGGGCCCGGCCCTGACGGCGCTGGACGCGCTGGCCGAGTCGGCCGCCGCGCTCGGCGACCGCGACCGGGAGCTCGTCGCGGCCCGGTTGTCGGCGCTGCTCGCGCTGGTGTCCCCCTCCGGCCCGGCGGACGTCGTCCGGGACGCCACCGACGACGAACTCTTCCAGCTCATCGACACGCAACTCGGCTCCGACCACGACGAAAGGTGATGGCGCGATGACCACCGAGGCCAGGCTCCGCGACTACCTCAAACGGGTCACCGGCGACCTGCTGCAGACCAGGCAGCGCCTGTCGGAGCTCGAGTCGGCCCGCCACGAGCCGATCGCGATCGTCGGGATGGCCTGCCGCTATCCGGGCGGCGTGCGGTCGCCCGAGGACCTGTGGCGGGTCGTCTCCGAGGGCGTGGACGCCATCTCGCCGTTCCCCGCCGACCGCGGCTGGGACGTCCCGGCGTTGTACGACCCCGACCCGGCGCGGGTGGGGAGGACGTACACGAAGGAGGGCGGTTTCCTGCACGACGCCGCCGACTTCGACCCGGCGTTCTTCGGCATCAGCCCGCGCGAGGCGGTCAGCATGGACCCGCAGCAGCGGCTGCTGCTGGAGACCGCCTGGGAGGCGTTCGAGCGGGCCGGCATCGACCCGGAGTCGGCGCGCGGCTCCCGGACGGGCGTGTTCGCCGGGGTCATGTACGCCGACTACGGCGGCCGGATCCGGCAGGCCCCCGAGGAGCTGGAGGGCTACATCGGCACCGGCAGCGCGGGCTCGGTCGCCTCGGGCCGCCTGTCGTACGTGCTGGGCCTGGTCGGCCCGGCCATCACGATCGACACGGCCTGCTCGTCGTCGCTGGTGGCGCTGCACCTGGCGGTCCGCGCGCTGCGGGCCGGCGAGTGCGACCTCGCGCTGGCGGGCGGCGCGACCGTGATCGCCACGCCGGGCCTGTTCGTCGAGTTCAGCCGCCAGCGCGGGTTGTCGCCCGACGGCCGCTGCAAGGCCTTCGCGGCGGCGGCCGACGGCACCGGCTGGGGCGAGGGTGTCGGCCTGCTGCTGGTCGAACGCCTGTCGGACGCGGTCCGCAACGGCCACCCGGTCCTGGCGGTCGTGCGCGGCACCGCGGTCAACCAGGACGGCACGAGCGGCCAGCTCTCCGCCCCCAACGGCCCCGCCCAGCAGCGGGTCATCCGCGCGGCCCTGGCCGACGCGGGCCTGACCCCCGCCGACGTGGACGCCGTCGAGGCGCACGGCACGGGCACCCGCCTCGGCGACCCGATCGAGGCGCAGGCCCTCCTCGCGACCTACGGCCAGGACCGGGACGAACCGGCCTGGCTGGGCTCGCTGAAGTCGAACATCGGCCACACCCAGGCGGCGGCCGGGGTCGGTGGCGTCATCAAGATGGTCCACGCCATGCGCCACGGCCTCCTGCCGGAAACCCTGCACGTGGACGAACCCAGCCCGCACGTCGACTGGGACAGCGGCGCGGTCCGGCTCCTCACCGAGGCCCGCCCGTGGGAACCCCGCGACGACCGCCCGCGCCGCGCGGCGGTGTCGTCCTTCGGCATCAGCGGCACCAACGCCCACGTCATCCTCGAAGAGCAGCCGCCGAACCCCGAGGAGACGCGTGAGGCGGTTACGGGCCCGGTCCCGGTCCTGCTGTCCGCCCACAGTGCCGAGGCCCTGGGGGCACAGGCGCGGCACCTGCGCGACCACCTCGCCGCGCGCCCCGAGCTGGGACCGTCGCACATCGCGCACACCCTCGCCACCGGACGGGCCGCGCTCCCCCACCGCGCCGTGGCCGTCGCGGCCGACCGGGCCTCGTTGCTGGCCACGCTCGACGCCCTGGCCGCCGACCGGCCGCACGCGAACCTCGTGAAGGGGGTGGCGGCTCCGCGCGGGAAGGTGGTGTTCGTCTTCCCGGGCCAGGGCTCCCAGTGGGACGGGATGGCCCGCGACCTGCTCGCCACCTCCCCCGTCTTCGCCGGCCACCTGCACGCCGCCGCCGAGGCGATCGAACGGTATGCGGGCTGGAACCTGATCGACGTGCTCGACGGCCCGTCGCCGGATCGGGTCGACGTCATCCAGCCCGCCCTGTTCGCGGTCATGACCAGCCTGGCCCGCCTGTGGGAACACCACGGCGTGCGCCCCGACGCCGTGATCGGCCACTCGCAGGGGGAGATCGCCGCCGCCCACATCGCCGGAGCCCTCACCCTCGACGACGCCGCCAAGATCGTCACCCTGCGGTCCAAGGCGCTGCTCGCGCTGGCGGGAACCGGAGGCATGGCGTCGGTCCAGAAGGGCGCGGAGGAGGTCGCCGCCCTCCTGGCTCCTTACGACGATCTCCACATCGCCGCCACCAACAGCCCCAACGCGACCGTCATCGCGGGCGACCCCGCCCAGCTCGACCACCTGCTCGCCACGCTCGACGCCCGGAGGATCCCGGTCGACTACGCCTCCCACAGCCCCCACGTCCACCCCCTCCGCGACGAACTCCTCACCCTCCTCGACGGCATCCGCCCCCAACCCGCCACCATCCCCCTCTACTCCACGGTCACCACCGACACCACCGACCTCACCGCCGAATACTGGTTCGACAACCTCGCCAACCCCGTCCGCTTCCGCGAGACCCTCGAAAGGCTCGTCGCCGACGGCCACACCACCTTCGTCGAGGCCAGCCCCCACCCGGTCCTCACGACCCCCGTCCAGGACACCGTCGACGACCCCGCCCTGCTGGTCACCGGCACCCTGCGCCGTGACAAGGGCACCCTCCACCAGTTCCACCTGAACCTGGCCGCCCTGCGGGCCGGCGGCCACGACGTCGACTGGCGCCTCCCGCGGACCGCCGTCACCGACCTGCCCACCTACGCCTTCCAGCGCGAGCGCTACTGGCTGGAGGACGCCGCCGCCCCCGGCGACCCCGAGAGCCTCGGCCTGCGCGCCACCCGCCACCCGTTGTTGCCCGCCTCGACCACCCTCGCGACCGACACCCTCCTGCTGACCGGGCGGGCCGCCGCCCGCGTCCACCCGTGGCTGGCCGAGCACACGATCCACGGCACGCCGGTGCTGCCCCCGGCCGCCTACCTCGACCTGGCCCTCCAGGCCGGGCGGGCACTCGGCGGCCTCGCGGTCGCGGAGCTGGTCGCGGGCCCGCCGCTGAGCCCGCCCACCGAGGGCGGCGTGGACCTCCAGCTCACCGTCGGCCCGCCGGACGAACACGGCGAGCGCCCCTTCACCCTGTTCGCGCGCCCCGGCGACGCGGAGGAGGTCCCGTGGACCGGCCACGCCTCGGGCGTGCTGGCCCCGCCCGGCGCACCGGCCCCGGCCGCTCCGGCCTGGCCGCCGCCGGGCGCGGTGGAGGTCGACGTGGCCGAGGTCCAGGAGGCCCTGGCCGCCGCGGGCCACGACCACGGCCCCGCCTTCCAGGGCCTGACCCGGCTCTGGCGGCGGGACGACGAGGTCTTCGCCGAGGTGCCCGGCCCGGCGACCCCGGACGCGCCCCGGCACGCCCTGCACCCCGCCCTCCTCACCGCCGCGCTCCAGCCGCTGCTCGCCGAGGCGGGCCCGGCCGCCGTGCCGGCGGAGTGGCGCGGCGTGGTCCTGCACGGCCCGGGAGCGACCACGCTCCGCCTCCACGCGACCCGGACCGGGGAGCACGACTTCGCCCTCGCCGTCACCGGCCCCGACGGCGCTCCGGTCGCCACGGTCGGGTCGGTCACGCTGCGGCGGCTCGACGGGCTGCGGCCCGCCGGCGCCCGCCCCGACCGGTTCCTCACCCTGACCTGGCCCGAGACCCCGCTGCCCGCCGACCCCGCCGCCTCCTGGACGGTGGCCGCCCCCGGCATCCCCGGCCTGGCCCCATCCGACGCGGCCGACCCGGACGACGCGGCGTTCACGCTGCTGCCCGTCACCTCGGCCAGCACCCTGCTGCCCGAGCTGCTCGCGTGGCTGGCCGGTGACTCGCCCGCCCGGCTCGTGGTGGTCACCCGGCACGCCGTCACCGTCGCCGCGGGCGACGTCCAGGACCTCGCGCCCGCGCCCGTGTGGGGGCTGGTCCGGGCGGCCCAGTCGGAGCATCCGGGGCGGATCGTCCTGGTCGACCTCGACGGCCACGAGTCGTCGCTGCGCGCCCTGCCCGCCGCGCTGGCGCTGGACGAGCCGCAGGTCGCGCTGCGGCAGGGGGTCGCGCACGTCCCGCGCCTGGTCACCGCCGCCCCGGCCGACTTCCCGTCGGAGCCGCGGAGGGGCTCGGGTACCGTCCTGGTCTCGGGTTCCGGCGATCTCGCCGCGGCGGCGGCCGAGCATCTGGTCACCGTGCTCGGGCGTGACCACCTCCTCCTCGTGGGGGGCGATCCGGGCCTGGCCGAGCGGCTGCGGGGGCTGGGGGCGGACGTCATGGTGGCCGCCGACGGGGCGGCCGACCGGGAGTCGCTGGCCGAGGCGCTGGCGCTGCTCCCGGCGGAGCACCCGCTGACGGGGGTCGTGCACGTCGCCGACGCCGACGTGGAGACGGTGCTCACGTCGTACACACCCGAGCAGTTCACCACCGGGCTGCGCCGCGCCGGTGACGCGGCGTGGAACCTGCACGAACTGACCCTGGGCCTGGACCTCGACCTGTTCGTGCTGCTCACCCCGCACGTCTCCGGAGTGCTGGGCGGGACCGGGCAGGGCGCGCGGGCCGCGACCGGCGCCTACCTCGACGCGCTCGCGCACCACCGCGCCACGCTCGGGCTGCCCGGCGTCGCCGTCGCGTGGGGGCCCCGGGAGGAGGAGCCGGGGTCCGGCCGCGCGGGGCTGGTCCCGGCGGGCGCGGGGCAGAGCGCGCCGCTGTTCGGGCTGGCGCTCGGTTCGGCGCGGGCCGCGCTGGTGGCGGCCCGCCCGGCGACCGCCGCGCTGCGCGCGCTGGCCGCCGCCGGTCTGCTGCCGCCGCCGCTGCGGCCCTTCGCCGGTCCGGTCACCGCGGCCGCGGGCACGCCGGTGCTCGCCACCCTGGCCGGGCGCTCGCCCGCCGACCAGGAACGGCTGCTCCTGGACGCCATCGGCACCCAGGCCGCCGCCGTGCTGGGCTTCCCGGACCAGAGCGGCATCGACGTCACCCGCGCGTTCAAGGACCTGGGCTTCGACTCCCTGACGGCGGTCGAGTTCCGCAACCGGCTGGCCACGGCCACCGGCCTCAAGCTGCCCACGACGCTGGTCTTCGACCATCCGTCGCCGCGTGCCCTGGCCGATTTCCTGCGCTCGGAGCTCCTGGGCGCCGACGCCCCCGCCGCCCCGGTCGCCGCCACGCCGCGCCGGGCCGACGAGCCGATCGCGATCGTGGCGATGGCCTGCCGTTATCCGGGCGACGTGCGCACCCCCGAGGACCTGTGGTCGGTCGTGTCGGGCGAGCGCGACGTCATCTCGCCGTTCCCGGCCGACCGGGGCTGGGACCTGGAGCGCCTGTTCGACCCCGACCCCTCCCACGCGGGCACCTCCTACGCCCGCGAGGGCGGTTTCCTGCACGACGCCGCCGGGTTCGACCCCGCCTTCTTCGGCATCAGCCCGCGCGAGGCGGTCAGCATGGACCCGCAGCAGCGGTTGCTGCTGGAGACCGCCTGGGAGGCGTTCGAACGGGCCGGCATCGACCCGGCCTCGCTGCACGGCTCGGCCACCGGCGTCTACGCGGGCGTGGTCTACACCGACTACGGCTCGCGGGTACGGCTCCCGCCGGACATGGAGGGCTATCTCGGCATCGGCAGCGCGGGCAGCATCGCGTCGGGGCGGATCGCGTACACCCTCGGCCTGCGCGGACCGGCCGTCACCGTGGACACCGCCTGCTCGGCCTCGCTGGTGGCCCTGCACCTGGCGGTCCGCGCGCTGCGCGACGGGGAGTGCGACCTCGCGCTGGCGGGCGGCGCCACCGTCCTGTCGCATCCGGACATCTTCATCGGCTTCAGCCGCCAGCGCGGCCTGTCGGCCGACAGCCGGTGCAAGGCGTTCGCCGCCGCCGCCGACGGCACCGCCTTCGGCGAGGGGGTGGGCCTGCTGCTGGTGGAGCGCCTGTCGGACGCCGTCCGCAACGGCCACCCCGTCCTGGCGGTGATCCGGGGGACGGCGATCAACCAGGACGGCGCGTCGAACGGCCTGACCGCGCCCAACGGCCCGTCGCAGCAGGCGGTCATCCGCGCCGCCCTGGCCGACGCCGGCCTGTCCCCCGCCGACGTGGACGCGATCGAGGCGCACGGCACCGGCACCCGCCTCGGCGACCCGATCGAGGCGCAGGCCCTCCTCGCCACCTACGGCCAGGACCGCGACGAACCGGCCTGGCTGGGCTCGCTGAAGTCGAACATCGGCCACACCCAGGCGGCGGCCGGGGTCGGCGGCGTCATCAAGATGGTCCAGGCCCTCCAGCACGGGGTGCTGCCCAAGACACTGCACGTCGACGAGCCCACCCCCCACGTCGACTGGACGGCGGGCGACGTGCGCCTCCTCACGGAGGCCCGCCCCTGGACCCGGGAGACCGGCCGCACCCGCCGCGCGGGCATCTCCGGTTTCGGCATGAGCGGCACCAACGCCCACGTCGTCATCGAGGAGGCCCCCGCCCCGCGCCCCCAGGCCGAGGCGTCCTTCGGCGATGCGCCGGTGCTGCTGTCGGCGCACAACCCCCGGGCGTTGCGGGAGCAGGCCGCCCGGCTGCGCGACCACCTGACCACCCGCCCCGACCTGCTGCCGTCCGACCTGACCCGCACCCTCGCCACCGGCCGCGCCGCCCTCGCCCACCGGGCCGCCGTCGTCACCGGCGACCGCGAGGCGCTGCTCGCCGCCCTCACCGCCCTGGCCGACGACCGGCCCGACCCGCTGCTGGTGCGGGGGCAGGTCAGGCCGCTGGGCAAGACGGTCTTCGTCTTCCCCGGCCAGGGCTCCCAGTGGGACGGGATGGCCCGCGACCTGCTCGCCACCTCCCCCGTCTTCGCCGACCACCTGCACGCCGCCGCCGAGGCGATCGAACGGTATGCCGGCTGGAACCTGATCGACGTGCTCGACGGCCCGTCGCCCGATCGGGTCGACGTCATCCAGCCCGCCCTCTTCGCCGTCATGACCAGCCTGGCCCGCCTCTGGGAACACCACGGCGTGCACCCCGACGCCGTCATCGGCCACTCGCAGGGAGAGATCGCAGCCGCCCACATCGCCGGAGCCCTCACCCTCGACGACGCCGCCAAGATCGTCACCCTCCGCTCCAAGGCACTACTCGCCCTCGCCGGAACCGGCGGCATGGCGTCGGTCCAGAAAGGTGCCGAGGAGGTCGCCGCCCTCCTGACCCCCTACGACGACCTCCACATCGCCGCCACCAACAGCCCCAACGCCACCGTCATCGCCGGAGACGCGGGACAGCTCGACCACCTGCTCACCACCCTCGACGCCCGCAAGATCCCCGTCGACTACGCCTCCCACAGCCCCCACGTCCACCGTCTCCGCGACGAACTCCTCACCCTCCTCGACGGCATCCGCCCCCGACCCGCCGCCATCCCCCTCTATTCCACGGTCACCACCGACACCGCCGACCTCACCCCCGAGTACTGGTTCGACAACCTCGCCAACCCCGTCCGCTTCCACGAGACCCTCACCAAGCTCCTGGACGACGGCCACACCACCTTCGTCGAGGCCAGCCCCCACCCGGTCCTGACGACGGCCGTCCAGGACACCCTCGAACACCCGTCGCTGCTGGTCACGGGCACTCTCCGACGCCACAAGGGCACCCTCGACCAGTTCCACCTGAACCTGGCCGCCCTCCACGCCGACGGCCACCCCGTCACCTGGCACCTGCCGGAGCAGGGCGTCACCGACCTGCCGACCTACGCCTTCCAGCGCGAGCGCTATTGGCTGACCGGCCCCTCGGTGGGCGGGGACGCCGGGGGCCTCGGCCTGGACGCCGCCGAGCACCCGTTCCTGAGCGCGGCCACCGTGCTGGCCGAGACGGGCGCGCTGGTGGTCACCGGCAGGGTCTCCCGCGACTCCCACGGCTGGCTCGCCGACCACGCCGTGCGCGGCACGGCGCTGCTCCCGGCGACGGCGCTGCTCGAACTCGCCCTCCAGGCCGGGCAGCTCTCCGGGACCGCGTTCCGCGTCGACGAACTCACCCTCGAAGCCCCGCTCCACCTGCCCGAACACGGCGGCGTGCGCCTCCAGGCGGAGGTGGGCGCCGCCGACGAGTCCGGCCGCCGCCGGGTGACCGTGCACTCCCGCCGGGGCGGCGACGAGGAGTGGACCCGGCACGCCGCCGGAACCCTGGCCCCCGCCACCCCCGGCGAACCGGACGGGGCGACCGCCTGGCCCCCGCCCGGCGCCGTCCCTCTGGAGGTCGACGACCTCTACGACCGGCTGGCCGACCTCGGTTACGAGTACGGTCCCGCCTTCCGCAACCTCACCGCCGCCTGGCGGGCGGGCGACACCGTCCACGCGGAGGTCCGCCTGCCCGACGGCCACGAGGACGACGCCGCCCGCTTCGCCCTCCACCCGGCCCTGTTCGACGCGGCCATGCACGCCATGGCCCTGGGCGGTTTCCTCGGCGAGGGGGTGCGGCTGCCGTTCGCCTGGTCGGGCGTCGACCTGTTCGCCACCGGGGCCACCGCCCTCCGCGCCACCCTGACCCCCGCCGGCGACGACACCGTCACCATCACCCTCGCCGACCCGGCGGGCGCCCCGGTCGCCCGGGTGGAGTCCCTGACCCTCCGCGCGGCCCCCACGGCGCGGACCGCCGAACCCACGTCGCTGTACGAACCGGCCTGGACCGAGATTCCCCTGGTGCAAGCGGAAACCCCGGACGTGACCGTGGTCGAGTGGCCCGCCACCGTCGCCGACGGCGGGGTCCCCCGGGCCGTGGCCGCAAACGTGCGGGCCCTGGTCGACCGGCTGACCGCCTGGCTGGCGGACCAGCCCGACCCCGCCTCGCGCCTGGCGATCGTGACCAGGAACGCGGTGGCCGTGCGCCCCGGCGACCACGTCGACCTGGCGGCGGCTCCCCTGTGGGGGGTGGCGAGGTCGGCCGCGACCGAGAACCCCGGCCGGATCGTCGTCGTCGACGTCGACGACGCCTCGGCCGCCGCCCTCCCGGCGGCCCTGGCCGCCGGCGAACCGCAGCTCGCCCTCCGCGACGGCGTCGCGCTGGTCCCCCGGCTGACCCGCGTGAGCCGGTCCGCCCCGCTCGACCTGCCCGGCGGGGCCTGGCGGCTGGCGACCCCGGGAGGTTCCCCCGACGACCTGCACGCCGCGCCCTTCCCCGAGGCCCTGGCCCCGCTGGCCCCGCACCAGGTCAGGATCGAGGTCCGCGCCGCCGGGCTGAACTTCCGCGACGTCCTCACCGCGCTCGGCATGGTGCCCTCCGCGACCCCGCTCGGCGCGGAGGCGGCGGGCGTCGTGCTGGAGACCGGGTCGGCGGTCGCCGGTCTGGCCGTCGGCGACCGCGTCTTCGGGCTGGCGCCGGGCGCGGTCGGGCCGGTCGCGGTCGCCGACCACCGGCTGCTCGCCCGGATCCCGGACGGCTGGTCGTTCGCGGAGGCGGCGAGCGTGCCGGCCGTCTTCACCACCGCCTACCACGGTCTGGTCACCCTGGCCCAGGTCCAGCCGGGGGAACGGGTGCTCGTGCACGCCGCCGCGGGCGGCGTGGGGCTGGCGGCGCTGCAGCTCGCCCGGCATCTGGGCGCGGAGGTCTACGCCACGGCGAGCCCCGCGAAGTGGGCCGCGCTGCGTGCCCTGGGCGTGCCGCCGGAGCGCATCGCCTCCTCCCGCACCGATGAGTTCGCGGCGAGCTTCGGCGAGGTCGACGTCGTGCTGAACTCGCTGACCGGCGACCTCCTGGACGCCTCGCTCGGCCTCCTGCCGCCGGGCGGCCGGTTCGTCGAGATGGGCATCGCCGACCCCCGCGACCCCCGCGCGCTCGCCGAGGAGGGGGTGGCGTACCTGCCGTTCGAGCTGCTGGACATGCCGGTCGAGGAGGTGGCCGACGCCTTCCAGGGCGTGCTGGCGCTGTTCGCGTCGGGGGCGCTGCGCCCGTCGCGGGTCGCCACCTGGGACGTGCGGCAGGCTCCGGCCGCGTTCCGGCACTTCGCCCAGGCGGCCCACGTGGGCAAGCTGGTGCTGACGCTGCCGCCCGTACGGGAGGGGACCGTGCTGGTCACCGGCGGGACCGGCACGATCGGGGCGGCGCTGGCCCGGCACCTGGTGGCCGCGCACGGCGTGCGGCACCTGCTGCTGACGAGCCGGCGCGGCCCGGACGCGCCGGGCGCGGCCGACCTGGCCGCCGAGCTGACCGCGGCCGGGGCCGAGGTGCGGATCGCGGCCTGCGACGCGGCCGACCGGGCCGCGCTGGCCGGCCTGCTGGCGAGCGTCCCGGACGACCGGCCGCTCCGCGCGGTCGTCCACACGGCCGGGGTCCTGGACGACGGCGTGCTCGCCTCGCTGACCCCGGAGAAGATCGAGGCGGCGCTGCGCCCCAAGGTCGACGCCGCCTGGAACCTGCACGAGCTCACCGGCGACCTCGACGCCTTCGTGTTGTTCTCCTCCGCGTCGGGCCAGCTCGGCGGCGCGGGGCAGGCCAACTACGCCGCCGCCAACGTCTTCCTCGACGCCCTCGCCGCGCACCGCAGGGAGCGCGGGCTGCCCGCGACCTCCCTCGCCTGGGGCATGTGGCGGGAGGCCAGCGGCATGACCGGTCACCTGGGCGCGGCCGACCTGGCCCGCATCGCCCGGGGCGGGCTCACCCCGATGTCGGCCGAGGAGGGGCTGGCGCTGTTCGACGCCGCCCTGCGGGCCGACCGGCCGCTGCTGGTCCCGGCCGTGCTCGACGAGGCCGCGCTGCGGGCGCGGGCCGAGGCCGGGGAGGTGCCGCCGGTCCTGCGCGGGCTGGTGCGCGCGCCCTCGGTGCGGCGGGCCGCCCGCCACGCGCCGGTCTCCCCCGCCGGCCTGGCCGAGCGGCTGGCCGCGCTGCCGGGGCCCGACCGGGAGCAGGCGCTGCTGACCCTGGTCAGGGAGCAGGTGGCGGCCGTGCTCGGGCACGCCGGAACCGACGGGGTCGCCGCCGACCAGGCGTTCAAGGAGATCGGCTTCGACTCGCTGACCTCGGTCGAGCTGCGCAACCGGGTGGCGGCGGCGACGGGGCTGCGGCTGCCCACCACGCTCGCCTTCGACTTCCCGACCCCGGCCGCGCTCGCCGCCCACCTGCGCGGCCTGCTCGCGCCCGGCGACACCACCGACGACACCTCCGGCGACACCGCGGCCGAACTCGACCGGCTGCTGGCCGCCGTGACCACCGACGGACCCGGCTTCACGAAGATCAAAGACCGGCTGCGCGCGGCGTTGTGGCGCTGGGAGGAGGGCTCCCGCCCCGCCGAGGAGCCCGACGACGACCTCGCCGCGGCGACCGACGAGGAGCTGTTCCGCGCCCTGGACGAGGAGCTCGACCCGCTGTGACCCCTGGAGACGACATGACCAGCAACGAGGACCGGCTGCGCGAGTACCTCAAGCGGACCACGACCGACCTGCGCCAGGCCCGGCGCCGCGTCCGCGAACTGGAGGACCGGCAGCACGAGCCCATCGCGATCGTGGCCGCCGCCTGCCGCCTGCCCGGCGGCGCCGACGACCCCGAGGCGTTGTGGCGGCTGCTCGACGCAGGTGTCGACGCCGTCGGCGGCCTCCCCGCCGACCGGGGCTGGGACCTCGATTCGTTGTACGACCCCGACCCGGACCACGCCGGGACGGCGTACACGAAGGAAGGCGGTTTCCTGTCCGGCGCCGCCCGGTTCGACGCCGCGTTCTTCGGCATGGGCCCGCGCGAGGCGACCGCCACCGATCCGCAGCAGCGGCTGCTGCTGGAGACGGCCTGGGAGACCTTCGAACGGGCCGGGATCGCGCCCGGATCCCTGCGCGGCAGCCGGACCGGCGTCTTCGCCGGCGTGGTGTCGCAGGCCTACGTGCCGCCGCCCGACCGGGTGCCGGACGGCTACGAGGGCCACCTGATGACCGGCAACGCGACCAGCGTGGCGACCGGGCGGATCGCCTACCACCTGGGCCTGGAGGGCCCGGCGGTGACCGTCGACACGGCCTGCTCCTCGTCGCTGGTGGCCATGCACCTGGCCGCCCGGTCGCTGCGGAGCGGCGAGTGCGACCTCGCGCTGGCGGGCGGGGTCACGGTGATGGCCACCCCGGTGCTGCTGGTGGAGTTCAGCCGCCAGCGCGGGCTGGCCCCCGACGCCCGCTGCAAGGCGTTCGCCGCCGCCGCCGACGGCACCGGCTTCGCCGAGGGGGTCGGCCTGCTCCTGCTGGAACGCCTCTCGGACGCCCGGCGCAACGACCGGACCATCCTCGCCGTGCTGCGCGGCTCGGCCGTCAACCAGGACGGCGCGTCCAACGGCCTGACCGCGCCCAACGGCCCGACGCAGGAGCGGGTGATCCGGGCCGCGCTCGCCGACGCCCGGCTCACCCCCGAGCAGGTCGACGCCGTCGAGGCCCACGGGACCGGCACCCGCCTGGGCGACCCGATCGAGGCGGGGGCGATCCTGGCGACGTACGGGCGGGACCGGGCCGAGCCCTTGTGGCTGGGGTCGGTGAAGTCGAACATCGGCCACACGCAGGCCGCCGCCGGGGTGGCCGGGGTCATCAAGGTCATCGAGGCGCTCCGGCACGAGACCCTGCCCCGCACCCTCCACGTCGACGAGCCGACTCCGCACGTCGACTGGGGGAGCGGCGCGGTCCGCCTCCTCACCGAGCCGGTGCCGTGGCCCCGGGGCGAACGGCCGCGCCGGGCCGGGGTCTCGTCCTTCGGCATCAGCGGGACCAACGCCCACGTCATCATCGAGGAGGCGCCCGCGCCCTCGTCCTCGCCCGATGGGGCGGAAGCCGGTTCGCCCGCCGCGCCGTGGCCGCTGTCCGGCCGCACCGAGACCGCCCTCCAGGCCCAGGCGGCCCGCCTGCTCGACCGCCTGACCGCCCACCCCGGCCTGGACGACACCGGCGTCGGCCGCACCCTGGCGCTGGGCCGCACCCCGCTCAGGCACCGGGCGGTCGTGCTGCCCGGCGACCGCGACCAGCGCCTGCGCGCCCTGGCCGACCTCGCGGCGGGCCGCCCGTCGCGGCACCTGGTCCGCGCGGTGGCCGCCGAACGCGCCGGCACGGCGTACCTGTTCACCGGCCAGGGCAGCCAGCGCCCCGGCATGGGCCGCGGCCTCTACGAGGAGTGGCCGGCCTTCGCGGCGGCGCTGGACGAGGTCGCCGCCGCGTTCGCCCCCCATCTCGACCGTCCGCTGAAGGAGCTGCTGTTCGGCGGCGACCCGGCCGCCCTCGACCGGACCGAGTACGCCCAGCCCGCCCTCTTCGCCCTGGAGGTCGCCCTGTTCCGGCTGCTGGAGCGGCTCGCCCCGCCGCCCACGCGGGTGGCCGGGCACTCGCTCGGCGGGCTGGCCGCCGCGCACGCCGCCGGGGTGCTGTCGCTGGAGGACGCCTGCGCCCTGGTCGCCGCGCGGGCCCGGCTGATGCAGGCCCAGCCGGAGGGCGGCGCGATGACGGCCGTCGAGGCGACCGAGGCCGAGGTCGCCGAGGTGCTGGAGGCCTACCGGGGACGGGTCGACCTGGCCGCCGTCAACGGCCCGGCCGCCGTGGTCGTCTCGGGCGACGCGGACGCGGTCACCGAGATCGCCGCCGGGTTCACCACGCGGGGCCACCGCACCCGCAGGCTCCGGGTCGGCCACGCCTTCCACTCGCCGCACATGGACGGGGCCCTGGCCGCCTTCCGCGCGGCGGCGGCCCGGGTGACCTTCCACGCACCGGCCATCCCGCTCGTGTCGGAGGTGACCGGCCGCGAGGCGGCGTACGAGGAACTGAAGGACCCTGACTACTGGGTGCGCCACCTGCGCGACACGGTCCGGTTCGGCGACGTGGTCGCCTCGTTGCGCGCCGCCGGGGTGAGCACGTTCGTCGAGGTCGGCCCCGACGCCGTGCTCACCCCGATGGCGGCGCGGGCGCTGCCCGACGACGCCCTCGTGCTCCCGGCGCTGACCCGGGACCGGCCCGAACCGGAGGCGGTGGCGTCGCTGGTCGCCCGGCTGCACGCGGCGGGCGGCGAGGTCGACTGGTCGGCCTGGCATCCCGCGGGCCCGCCCGCCGACCTGCCGCCCTACCCGTTCGAACGGGAGCACTACTGGTGGGGCTCGGACCCGGGGACCGGCCGCCCGGAGGAGCGACCGGCCGAGACGACCCTGCTCGACCTGGTGCGGGTGCACGCCGCCGAGGTGCTCGGCCACGCCGCGCCCGACCAGATCGGCCCCGAGGACAACTTCCTGCACATCGGCTTCTCCTCCTTCAGCGCCCTGGAGGTGCGCAACCGGCTGTGCGAGGCGACCGGCCTGACCCTGCCGCCCGTCCTGCTGTACGACTACCCGACCCCCGCCGCCGTCGCGGGCTTCCTGGAAGAGCGGCTCACCACGTGACGGGCAGCCGGTGGATGCCCTGAACCGAACCGCCCGGCTTGACCCCGAGCGCCTCGACGGGCTCGGTGAGGCGCAGGCCGGGCACCCGGGTGACCAGCTCGCGCAGCCCGATCTCCAGTTCGGCGCGGGCCAGGTTCTGCCCGATGCACTGGTGCACGCCGTGCCCGAAGGCCAGGTGACCACGCGCGTCGCGGTTCAGGTCGAGCGCGTCGGGATTCGTGTAGACGCGTTCGTCGCGGTTGGCGGCGGCGTTGGGCAGGTAGACGGCGTCGCCCGCGCGGATGGTCACCCCGCCGACCTCGATGTCGGCGGCGGCGACGCGCTGCAGCTCGTCGGCGACCGACAGGAACCGCAGCAGTTCCTCGACGTGGTCCTTGGCCCGGTCGGGATGGTCGCGCAGCACGGCGAGCTGGTCGGGGTGCTCCAGCAGGGTCAGGATGCTGAGCGCCATCATGTTGGCGGTCGTCTCATGCCCCGCGACCAGCAGGAACATCGAGATCGACGCGACCTCGGCGCGGGTGAGCTGCCCGGTCGCCAGCCGCTCCCGGATGAGGGTGTCGACGACGCCCTCGCCCGGCTCGGCGAGCTTCAGGTCGATCAGCTCGTCGAAGTAGGCGGTCAGCGCCACGGCCGCGTCGGCCGCGTCCTGGGCGCTGCTGGTCGCCATCAGCATCTTCCTGGTCTGCGCCTCGAAGAAGTCGTGGTCGCCGTACGGCACCCCGAGCAGCTCGCAGATCACGGTCGACGGCACCGCGAGCGCGAACTCGGGCACCAGGTCGGCCCCCGGCCCCTTGTCGAGGATCGCGTCGATGCGCTCGGTGACGATGCGCAGGATCACCGGCCGCAGCTTCTTGAGCCCGTTGACGGTGAAGCTCGGGGCGAGCATGCGCCGCTGCACGTCGTGCTCGGGCGGGTCCATGCCGACGAGCGCGACCAGCTTCGAGGCGGCCATCCGGGGCACCAGCACCGGGAAGTCGGCCCGCGACCGGTCCGACGACAGGCGGGGGTCCAGCAGGAGCGCCCGCGTCTCGGGGTGCCCGGTGATCACCCAGGCGGTCCGCCCGTCGTACAGGCGGACGGGCGCGGCGACGCCGGTGGCCCGCAGCCGCTCGTACCCGGCGGGCGGGTGGTAGGGGCAACCGCGGTTCATGGGGAAGTCGGGGATCTCACTCATCCGTTCCTCGCACAGTCTCATCGGTGGCTCGGTGGGTGGTGCGGTGCGACGGAGCATGGACGGCGGCGCTGAAGTCGCGCTGAATTCAGCCGCGCTTTAACGGCAGCAGAGGGTTCCCGTGATGGGGTTGGACTGTGGGAGCCGAGACGATCTCGCGGGTGCGGGCGCGTCCGGTGGTCGTCCCGATGGCGCGGCCGTTGCGCACCGCCTCGGGCTCGATCACGGCCGCCCCGCTGCTCCTGTTCGACGTGGTCACCGACGGCGGCGTGACCGGCCGCTCCTACGTGTTCGCCTACGATGCGGCGCTGCTGCCCGCGCTCGCCTCCGTCGCCGGGGAACTGGCCCCCGGGCTGGCCGGGAAGGCCCTCGCGCCCGGCGCCCGGATGCGGGACTTCCAGGCCAGGTTCCGGCTGCCCGGCCTGCAGGGCGTCGCCGGCATGGTGGTGTCGGGCGTCGAGATGGCCCTCTGGGACGCCCTCGGCCACCTCACCGGCCTGCCCGTCGCCACGCTGCTCGGCGGGGAGCCCACCCCGCTGAGGGCCTATGACAGCTACGGGATGATCGACCCCGTCCAGGAGGAGCGGGCCCTCCGGGGCTCGGTCGAGAGCGGGTTCCGCGCGGTCAAGATCAAGCTCGGCCATCCCGACGCCGCCCGCGACGTCGAGGTGGTGGCGCGGGTCCGCGAGATCATCGGCCCCGACGTCGAGCTCATGGTCGACTACAACCAGTCGCTCACCCCGCAGGAGGCCCGCCGCCGCCTCGCCCGGCTCGACGGGTTCGGCCTCTACTGGGTCGAGGAGCCCGTCCAGGCGGAGGACCTCGCCGGGCACGCCTATGTGCGCCGCACCACGGACATCCGCGTCCAGACCGGCGAGAACTGGTGGTTCCCGGCCGGCTGTCACGCCGCCATCGCGGCGGGGGCCTGCGACTTCGCCATGTTCGACATCATGAAGATCGGCGGCTTCACCGGCTGGACCCTCGCGGCGGGCCAGGCCGAGGCGGCCTCGCTGCCCGTCTCCAGCCACCTGTTCGTCGAGGCGAGCGCGCACGCCATGACCGTCACCCCGTCGGCCGGCTGGGTGGAGCACCTCGACCTCGCCGGGGCGGTCGTGCGGGAGCCCTACCGGCCGGTCGACGGCCGGATCACCGCGAGAGGGCCGGGGCTGGGCATCGCCTGGGACGACGAGGCGGTCGCGGCGTACACGCCGAGGTTTTGACCATTCCTGGATTGTGGGGAAAAACGTATTCTGCATACGTTTTTGTGATGAAGATCCTGGTCGTGGGGGCAGGAGCGGTCGGCGGCTACTTCGGCGGCCGACTCGTTCAGGCGGGCCGAGACGTCACCTTCCTGGTCCGTCCCAAACGGGCCCGGCTGATCGGCGAACGCGGACTGCGGATCGTGGGCCTGGGCGAGGACACGACGCTCCATCCCCGCACGATCCTGGCCGACGAGATCACCTCGACGTTCGACCTGGTCCTGGTCTCGGTCAAGGCCGCCGCGCTGCGCTCGGCCATGGACGACTTCGCCCCCGCCGTGGGGCCGGACACGCTGATCCTGCCCGTGCTCAACGGGATGCGGCACCTCGACGAGCTGGCCGGGCGCTTCGGCGAGCGGCGGGTCCTCGGCGGGGTCGTGATGGTCAGCACCACCGTCGACGCCGACGGCGACATCCTCCGGCTCGCCGACGTGCAGAGCCTGACCTACGGCTCCCGCGCCGGCCCCCCGCCCGACGAACTGGTCGGCGTGCTCGGGGGCGCGGGCTTCGAGACCCGCCTCGCGGCGGACATCGTCGGCGAGATGTGGGCCAAATGGGTGTTCATCGCCGCGACCGGCGCGGTGACGTGCCTCATGCGCGCGACGATCGGCGAGGTCGCCTCCACCCCCGGCGGGACGGAGTTCGCCCACGCGGTCGTGGACGAGTGCGCCGCCGTCGCCGAGGCCGCCGGCCACCCGGTGCCGAAGGAGTCGCTCGACGGCACCCGCAAGACGGTCACCGCCCCCCATTCGTCGCTGACGTCGTCGGCCTACCGCGACCTGGTCCGCGGCCGCCCCGTGGAGGTCGAGGAGATCTTCGGCGACCTGGTGCGGCGCGCCCGCCTGCTCGGCGCCCCGGTCCCGCTGCTCAGCCTGGTCACCCTCAACCTGCGCGTCTACCAGAGAACACGGGCATGAACCCGCGCTTCGGCGACTACCAGAACGACATCTACTCGGGCGGCCTGCACGGGCGGGTCCCCCCGCTGCCGATGGCCTTCGCCGACCTGGAGGCCAGGGCCGAGGCCGCACTGCCGCCGTCGATCTGGTCGTACGTGGCGGGCGGCGCCGGCGACGAGCACACCCAGCGCGCCAACGTCGCCGCCTTCCGCCGCTGGGGCCTGCTCCCCCGCATGCTGGCCGGCGCCGTCGAGCGCGACCTGCACGTCGACCTGTACGGCATGCGGCTGCCCACCCCGGTCTTCCTGGCCCCGATCGGGGTGATCGGCCTGTGCGCCCAGGACGGCCACGGCGACCTCGCCACCGCCCGGGCGGCGGCCCGCACGGGCGTCCCGATGATCGCCTCGACGTTCTCCGTCGACCCGTTGGAGGACGTGGCCGGGGAACTGGCCCCGGCGCCGGGCTTCTTCCAGCTCTACACCCCGGCCGACCGCGACGTCGCCGAGAGCCTGATCCACCGCGCCGAGGCGGCCGGCTTCCGCGCCCTGGTCGTCACCCTCGACACGTGGGTGACCGGCTGGCGCCCCCGCGACCTGAGCACCGCCAACTTCCCCCAGCTTCGGGGCCACTGCCTGGCCAACTACACCACCGACCCGGTCTTCCGGTCCCGCCTGGCCCGCACCCCCGAGGACGACCCCCAGGCCGCCACCGCGTACTGGGCGAGAATCTTCGGCAACCCGCTGACCTGGGACGACCTCCCGTGGTTGCGCTCGACCACCAACCTGCCGCTGCTGCTGAAGGGCATCTGCCACCCCGACGACGCCCGCCGCGCCGCGGACGCCGGGATCGACGGCCTCTACTGCTCCAACCACGGCGGCCGGCAGGCCAACGGAGGCCTGCCGGCCCTGGACGTGCTCCCCGAGGTGGTCGAGGCCGCCGGGGGCCTGCCGGTGCTGTTCGACTCGGGCGTCCGCTCGGGAGCCGACGTGGTGAAGGCCCTGGCCTTCGGCGCGACCGCCGTGGGCATCGGCCGCCCTTACGCCTACGGGCTGGCGCTGGGGGGCGCCGACGGGATCGTCCACGTGCTGCGGACGATCCTCGCCGAGGCCGATCTCATCATGGCCGTGGACGGCTACCCGACCATCGCCGACCTGACCCCCGAGACCCTTCGGCCGGTGGCATCCGGGTCATGACTCTGCGTCGACGGTGGCCTTCTGCCAGTCGGACGACACCGTGACGAGCGCCTTCGACGTGGCCGTGACCCGCCAGCGGATCTTCCATCCGTCTGCCAGCAGACCGGACGGCACCACCGCCTTCTTGACTCCGTTCGCCATGTTCCCCGGTTTGTAACCACCGCCCCAGATGGGGCCGGTCCCCTGGCCGGGTGCGTCCGGATCGTGCTCGATCTCGAAGTTCACCACCCACAGGTCACTGTACGGATGATTGACGACGGCACGGAGTTCGGGCGTCAGACTCGTGATCACGGTCGTGCCGTCAGTCCGGGTGGACGGGACGACCTCGGGCGAGTGGATCTCAGGAGCGGCGATGTCCACGACGACGTGCTGCCAGGGCAGCCAGTCCGAGACCGTGCCGGCGTCCAGGTTCCTGGCCCGCGCGCGCCAGCGGACGTGCCAGCCGTCCTGAAGCAGCCCGGCGGGCGGCGTCTGCACCATGCTCTGCCTGCCGGACCTGGCCCACGCGGAGAAGCCGCTCCAGATCTGCCCGCTCTGGCCCGCGGAGGGGTCGTGCTCGATCTCGAACTCGCCCGACAGCCAGCCGCCGATGGGGTCGTCCATGACCATCACGAACCGAGGCGCCGTCGCGATGAGGGTGCTCTCGTCCGTCGAGAGGGGTTGCATGACGACCCGCCGGAACGCGGGCGCCGACGAGACGGTCATCGTGACCGTCAGTCGCGGCGGGGCCAGCTCGGTGTTCTGCACCGACGCGAGGCGCGAGTAACCGTCGTCGAGAGTCTCGTCAGGGTGCTGGAGGACGAATCCGTAGTTGGACGTGCCGTCGACCCAGTCCTGCACGATGCCCGTGACCGGCCATTCCACCTGCTCGGCCGGCACGTCGCATTCGGCGGCGGCGATGTAGGCGTCATCCGGCGTGGAGCCCGGCTTGTTGCCCCAGTGGAGGAAGCCGTCGGTCCAGGGCTCGACGACCCGCCGGACCTCGATCCCCTCACCGGTCTGGGACCCGCACGACGGCGCGGAGTAGTTGGCGAGCCGGAGCGTGGCCGATGTGACGACGCCGGCCGGCAGTCGGGACGTGTCGAACCTGACATAGGCCCGGCCCCTCGTGCTGTCGGGAAAGGCGCCGAGGAAGAGGAGTTCGTTGCCCGGCGGGGCCGGCATGGTCTCGTCGCTGTGCGACGCCACGCTGACGTCCTCGACGGCGTTCAACACGTGCACGACCTCGACCGTGGTCGAGCCTGAGGCGTGCGCGGACGGGATGGCGGTGAGGCCGGTCGGAAGCATGACGGCGGCCAGCAGAGGGAGTGCCCTCCTGCGCAGGAGGGACCGGCGTGACATCAGCGAACTCCTTGAACGCGGAGATGATTGACATTCCGGATTCTCAATCGAATGGCCCGGCAACGCGGTCATGAACCCGACGGCGAAGAGGTCGGCCGCCGCGGCGACCGCCGGACGGGTGCGCCCCCGCAGGGCATCCGCCGACGGCCGCCGGGCTTGGCCGGATCATCGGTCCAGGTCGACCGTGAACGTCCGCCACTCCGACTGCGACACGAACGGCCCCCCGTTCGCGCGCACCCGCCAGCGCAGCCGCCAGCCGTCCTGCAGCACCCCGGCGGGCACGGTGACCTGCGTCCGCGCCCCCGAGGCCGGGTCGTCCGGCTCGGCGCCCGACCAGATGTAGCCGGTGCCCTGCTCCGGCGCGTCCGGGTCGTGCTCGATCTCGAACGCCACGTACAGCGGGTCGACGAACGGGTGGCTCGCGGTGGCGCTGAACGTCGGGGTGAGGCTCGTGGTCACCGTCACGCCGCCGGACTCCTGGGACGGGGTCATCTCCGGTCCGGTGATCTCGGGGACGACGTCGGACAGGGTCGCGGACTGCCACGGCGACCAGGCGGAGACCGTGCCCGCCGTCACGTTGTGGGCGCGCACCCGCAGGCGGATCTGCCAGCCGAACTCCAGCAGGCCGGCCGGAACCCGGACCAGCGGCTTGGGGGTGTTGGACGTCGGGGACGACATGGCGCTCCAGATCACTCCGGTGCCCTGGCCCGGGACGGCGGGGTCGTGCTCGATCTCGAACTCGGCCGTCAACCGCCCGCCCGCCGGGTCGCGGACCACGGTGAACATGCTGGGCGCGGTCCCGGCCAGCCAGAGACGGTCGCCTTCACGGTGGCTCTGCGAGACGTTCAACCCGCTGGCGGACGGCGTCGAGGGGACCTCCATCGTGACCGAGAGAAGAGGGGCGGAGTACGAGGTGTTCTCCGAGGACGAGAAGTACCAGACGCCGTCGTCGGTGGACTCGTCCGGGGATTGGAGCACCAGGCCGTGATTCTCCGCACCCGCCGCCCAATCCTGGACGATGCCCGTGACCGGCCACTCCGTCTGACCGGCGGGCACCCCGCACGGGAGGTCGGCGAGGGCGGTGACCGCGTCCTCAGGCGTCGAGAGGGGCGTGTTGCCCCAGTGCAGGAAGTCGGCGGCCCAGGGTTCGGTGACCCGGCGCACCTCGATGCCCTCCCTGGCCACCGGCCCGCAGACCGGCGTCTTGACGGCGGCGAGCCGCAGCGCGGCCGACCGGATCACGCCCTCGGGCAGCGAGGACAGGTCGAACCGCAGGTAGCCCCGCGCGTCGGTCGACCGCATCCCTCCGAGAAGGAGGAACTGCGAATGGGGCGGGGCCGGCGAGTCGTGGTTGTGGAGAGTCATGACGTGGACGTCGTCGACCGGCGCGAGGGTCTTCACGACGACGAGGGTCGGCGTGTCGGCCGCCGCCGGAGCCGGCGCGACGGCCGGTCCGGCCACGGTCAGGGCGGCGATCAGCACGCCGAACGCCCTCCTCCGCAGGAGGGATGGTGCAGACATCATCGAGCTCCTTGGGACGCGGAGATGATCTTTGGCATCGCGCAAGGACGCTAACAAAATCCCTGAACAATCGAAATATTGACATTCAGGAAATGAAATTCGAAAGGACCGACAAACCCCGTCTATTAATCACCGGTACGGGCCGGTCACCAACAACCGGTCGGTCGACGCGTATGCGCGCTCGCTCGTTTCCGGATTGATCAGCCGGCCCTGCGGGATGTGCGTCGCCCCCGCCCTGACCAGCAGCGTCGTGCCCGGGATGTGCGCCGTGACGCCGCTGCCCGAGTGGGTGAACAGGCCGAGCGCGCGGCCCGGCGGCGGTTTCGGCGCGGCGACCTTCGTCCATTTCCCGGCCCGGTTGCGCCAGAGCGGCTGGTCGAGGCCGTAATCGAACCAGACGCCGCCCGCCCCGTCGGGTTCGATGGCCTCCGGCGGGCGGGTGCGCGGCGGGGTCAGCGCCGTCCACCTCCCGCCGCGACGCTGCAGGACGGGCAGGCGTTCGCCGTCGAGCACCGAGTATCCGGCGAGCCACAGGTCGCCGCCCCGGCCCACCACGACGTCGTCGATGTTGAGGTGGCCGCGGACGTCCGCCCGCACGGGGACCGGCACCCGTTCGAGGGCGCGGCCGTTCCAGCGCAGCACGGCGGGGGTGCTGCGGCCGACCGGGTCGTAGTCGGCGGTGCCGGTCTCGAAGCGGCCGAGCACCCAGACCGTTCCCCCCTGGAAGCGGACGCCGCTGACCTTGAGGTCGGCCGGAGTGGGCACCGGGTGCCACCGCTTGCCGTCGTACCGGCTCAGCCGGTCCTTCTCCGACACCCAGGCCCCGCCGGGCACGGCGGCGAGCAGCACGTAGGCCTGCTTCGAGACCGACCGCACGGCCCGCCACCTCGTGCCGTCCCAGCGGTGCGCCCGACCGGACGTGAGCGCCCACACGTCGCCGGAGGGCGAGGCGGACAGCGCGGTGATCGCGCCGGGCATCGGCATCGACCGCCACCGCCTGCCGTCGAAGCGTTCGAGCAGGGCGGGTTGCGATCCGGCGGCCCAGATGTTCCTCGGTCCGACGGCCGCGACCGAACTGAAGCCGTCGTGCCCCTTCTTCGCCGGGAGAGGGGCGTGCCGCCAGGGCGACGCCTCACCGGCCGAGGCCGCTCCCATGCCGCCCGCCAGCACCGCCGCGATCACGACTGCCCACACGATCTGCCTCCATCGCCCCGGAAGGTTCCGATTATGCTGCGATCCGGAGCCGGAGAACGTCGGGTGCGCCCGTTAGGTTGGCCCGGTGACGTTACCCCGCTCCGTCGAAGAAGCCGTCCACGCCGAGGCCTCCGGTCAGGCGCTCCGTTACCTCTTCTTCTGGGGCCACCGCCCGCCCCGCGACGGCGGGGTGGGCGCGGGCTGCCTGAGCCAGTGGTGGGAGGCCGACTTCACCGAAGACGGCCACGTGTTCCGCTCGGCCGAGCACTACATGATGGCCCACAAGGCCTGGTTGTTCGACGACGCCGAGACCGCCGCCGAGATCCTCGCGGCGGCCCATCCGGGCGAGGCGAAGAAGCTGGGGCGCAAGGTCCGCGGCTTCGACGACGACGTCTGGACGCAGCACCGCTACGCCATCGTCGTGCGGGGCAGCACCGCCAAGTTCGCCGCCCACCCCGACCTGCGCGCATACCTGCTCGGCACCCGCGACCGGGTGCTGGTGGAGGCCAGCCCCCACGACCGCGTGTGGGGCATCGGCCTGACCGCCGCCGACGAGCGGGCCGCCTCGCCGGCGACGTGGCAGGGGCTCAACCTGCTCGGCTTCGCCCTGATGGAGGCGCGGGATCGGCTGACGGAAGGGTGACCGTCATCGTCAGCCCGCCGCCCGGCGTCTCGTCCGGGGTGAGCGTGCCGCCCATCGCCTCCGCCAGCCCGCGCGACAACGCGAGCCCGAGCCCGACCCCCGCGTGGTTGTCGCGGTCGCCGAGGCGCTGGAACGGCTGGAAGACCTGGTCGTGGGCCTCCGGGGGGATGCCGGGGCCCCGGTCGACCACGCGGATCTCCACCTTGTTGTCGTGGGAGCTGGCCGTCACCAGCACATACTCGGGGCTGTAGCGGAGCGCGTTGGAGACCAGGTTCGCCAGCACCCGTTCCAGCAGCGCCGGGTCGGCGGTCACCTCGGGCAGGTCGTCGGGCACGTCGATCCGCACCCGGGTGTCCTCGACCGCCCTCGGCAGCACCTCCGCCAGCGCGACCGGCTGGAGTGCCACACCGAGCACCCCGGCCTGCAACCGGCTCATGTCGAGGAGGTTCTCCACCAGCCGGGTCAGCTTCACCAGCGACTCGTCGGCGGTGGCGAGCAGTTCGGCCTGGTCGGCGGCCGACCAGGTCACGTCGGTGCTGCGCAGGCCCTCGACCGCCGCCTTCGCCGAGGCGAGCGGGGTGCGCAGGTCGTGGCTGACGGCGGCGAGCAGGGCGGTGCGCATCCGGTCGGCCTCCGCGAGCGGTTTGGCCTGTTCGGCCTCCGCCTCCAGCCGGCGCTGGCGCAGCGCGACGGCCGTCTCGGCGGCGAAGGCCTCCAGGACGCGGCGGTCGGAGGCGCCCAGCAGGCGGCCCCTGACCGCCAGCACCAGGTTGTCGTCGATCACCACGTCGGTGTCGGCGGCCCCCGGACTCGTGCACGGCACCCCTCCGGAGGTGGCGACGATGCGCCACGCCTCGGGGTCGGCGCGGTCGTCGAGGGCCGGGGCGGCGGCGCGTTCGAGCAGAGTCACCGAGGTCAGGCCGTAGGTCTCGCGGAGGCGGGCCAGCAGGGAGGGCAGCGCCGCCTCGCCGCGCAGCACGTGGCCCGCCAGGGTCGACAGCACCTCGGCGTCGGCGCCCGCCATGGCGGCCTCGCGGGTCCGGCGGGCCGCCAGGTCGACGACCAGGCTCACCATGACGGCGACCAGGACGTACACGAAGAGCGCGAGCAGGTTCTGCGGGTCGGCGACGGTGATCTTGTCGACCGGCGGGGTGAAGAAGTAGTTCAGCAGCAGGAAGCCGACGACGGCGGCCGTGATCGCCGGGGACATGCCGCCGACCAGGGCGACCATCACGACCAGCAGCAGGAACAGCAGGATCTCGCTGGGCAGCGCGAGCAGGTCGCGCAGCGGGTAGACGACGGCGGTCAGCACGGGCATGCCGACCAGCGCGGTGGCCCATCCGGCGAGGCGGCGGGTGCGGGTCAGCGCGGCCCGGGAGCCGGGCCGGGGCAGGCCCCTGCGGGCCTGCTGATGGGTGATCATGTGGACGTCGATCGACCCCGACCGCGCGATCGTCTCGGCCCCCACCCCGCGGAAGAGGATCTGGGCCAGCCGCCCGCGCCGCGACGCGCCCAGCACGAGCTGGGTGGCGTTCACCCCGCGCGCGAAGTCGAGCAGCGCCCGGGGCACGTCGTCGCCGACGACCTGGTGGTAGGTGCCGCCGAGCGCCTCGACCAGGGCCCGCTGCCGCGCCAGGTGGGCGGGGTCCCCCCCGACCAGGCCGTCGCCCTGGGTGACGTGCACGGCCAGCAGGTCGGCGCCCTTGGTCCGGGCGGTCACCCGGGCCGCGCGGCGGATCAGGGTGTCGCCCTCGGGCCCGCCGGTCAGCGCCACGACGACCCGTTCGCGGGCCTCCCAGGTGGTGGCGATGCCGTGTTCGGCGCGGTAGCGGTCGAGCTGGTCGTCGACCCGCCCGGCCACCCAGAGCAGCGCCAGTTCGCGCAGCGCGGTCAGGTTGCCCACCCGGAAATAGTTGGACAGCGCCGCGTCGACCTTCTCCGGGGCGTAGACGTTGCCGTGGGCCATGCGGCGGCGCAGCGCCTCGGGCGACATGTCGACCAGCTCGATCTGGTCGGCCCGGCGGACCACCTCGTCGGGCACCGTCTCCCGCTGCGGGACGCCGGTGATCTCCTCGACGACGTCGTTGAGCGACTCCAGGTGCTGCACGTTCACCGTGGTGACGACGTCGATCCCCGCGTCGAGCAGCTCCTCGACGTCCTGCCAGCGTTTGGCGTTGCGCGACCCCGGCACGTTGGTGTGCGCGAGCTCGTCGACCAGGGCGACCTTCGGGCGGCGGGCGAGCACGGCGTCGACGTCCATCTCGGTGAGCCGGGTCCCCCGGTACTCCAGCTCCCGGCGCGGCACCTCCTCCAGACCGGCCAGCAGCGCGGCCGTCTTGGCGCGGCCGTGCGTCTCGACCAGGCCGACCACGACGTCGCGACCGCGTTCGGCGGCGCGGCGCCCCTCGCCGAGCATGGCGTAGGTCTTGCCGACACCCGGGGCGGCGCCCAGGTAGACGCGCAGGCGGCCCCGGACCGTCATCCGCCGAGGCCCAGGCTGCGTGCCGGGGCGTCACCCATGAAGCCGAGAGCGGGGACGTCGGTAGGGCGGCGGATGAGGGAGCGGACCTCCTCGACCGGGCGGCCGCGTTCCCTCACGACGCGGGCGGCCCGGAGGCCGGCGTACCTGACCGAGATGTGCGGAGCGAGGCCAGGCCCACCGGCGGTCACCGCGTCCGGCGGGATCGTCCAGCCGGCCACATAGTTCTGTCCTATTTGGGCGCATTCGACGTTCACTCCCTGATATTCGGTCATGAAGGGCACCGCCGGGCACGCTTCGTTCACGACGAAGGCCGTCAGCACGACGAGGATGAGGTCACCCCACATGGACGTGCGGCCTCCTCAGTGGATCGGGCTCGGCGAGCCGCAGCACCTCGCGGGTCAGCGGCGGCACGTCGCCGCCGCCGAAGATCAGGTAGCGGAGCATCGCGTTGATCGGGTTGCCCTCGGTCCAGTGGAAGTAGATGTTGGGCACCCGGCCGGTCCGGTCGCGCAGGTAGAGCAGCAGCGCGGCCAGCGCGTTGGCGACGGTCGAGCTCTCGACGTTCAGCACCTTGTGCCCGAACCGCTCCTCGCCCCGGACGTAGAGCTCGGTCTCGAACTCGGAGGCGTCGTTGACGGTGACCTCGACGAACATGGCCTGCTCGGAGCTGCGCAGCCGGTGCATGAACCAGTTCTCGCGCAGCTTGTCGTTGTACTCGGCCTGGTCGCGGCGCTGCGGTTCGTTGGCGATGAGGTGCAGCTCGCCGGCGCAGCACTCGTTGACGAACTCCTCGGCCAGCGGGTCGAGCCGCACCCGCGTCACCCGCAGCTCGGTCGACCGGGTGGCCCGCGAGATCAGCGACGTGACCACGATGGCCACGATGAAGAACCCGGCGATCTTGACCCCGTCGGGCCGCTCGATCACGTTGTCGACCAGCGTGTACGTCAGCACGGCGCTGATCACCCCGAAGGCCCGCGCGGCCCCGCGCCGCCCCTTGGCCCGGGTCGACAGGCAGCTCGCGACGGCCGCCGACAACATCAGCACCAGCACGCCGGTGGCGTACGCGCCCGCCTGCTGGTCGACGTCGGCGTCGAAGATGAAGGTGATCACGAACGCGATGACGGTGAGGATCAGCACCAGCGGCCGGACCGCCGAGGTCCACTCGGGGGCCATGCCGTAACGCGGCAGGAACCGGGGCACCAGGTTGATCAGGCCGGCCATCGCCGAGGCTCCGGCGAACCAGAGGATGGCGATGGTGCTGACGTCGTACAGGGTGCCGAACCACTCGCCCAGGTAGGCGTGCGCGAGGTAGGCCAGGGCCCGGCCGTTGGCCGTGCCGCCGGGCTGGAACTCGTGGGCCGGGATCAGCAGGGTGGTCACGAAGCTGCTCAGGATCAGGAACACGCTCATGATGAGGGCGGCGGCGGTGAGCATCTTGCGGGCCGACCTGATCCGCTGCGGGATGTCGCCCCGGATCACGGGCATCACCGCGACCCCGGTCTCGAACCCCGACAGGCCCAGCGCCAGCCGGGGCATGACCAGCAGCGCCACCCCGATCATGGCCAGCGGGGAGGCGTGCCGGGCCTCCAGCAGCCGTTCCCACTGGGCGAAAACGGCCGGATTGCCCGCGACGTGCTCGACGGCCACCGCCACGACCACGGCGTTCAGCGCCAGGTAGAGCGCCACGAGGACGGTCGCCACCCCGACGGCCTCGGTGAACCCGGCCAGGAAGATCGCGCCGAGGGCGGCCAGCAGCACGAGCGTGATCGGGATCTCCTGGCCGTCGAGCCAGCGGGGCGCGAAGGGGTTCTCCACGATGTGGGCGGTCGCGTCGGCCGCCGACAGGGTCATGGTGATGACGAAGTCGGTGGCGGCGAAGCCGAGCAGGCAGAGCACGAAGAGCTTGCCCTGCCAGGCCGGGACGAGCCGTTCGAGCATCGCGATGGACCCGGCGCCGCGGGGGCTCTCCCCGGCGACGTACCGATAGACGGGCAGCGCCCCGAACAGGGTGAGCGCGACCAGGAACAGCGTCGCGACCGGCGACAACGCGCCCGCCGCGAGGGCGGCGATGCCCGGCTGGTAGCCCAGGGTGGAGAAGTAGTCGACGCCGGTCAGGCACATGACCCGCCACCAGGCGTGCTTCTCCGCCGGGCCCTGCTCCACGTGGCTCCGGTCGGCCGTGAGCCCGTTCAGGAGCCACCCCCGCAGGGCCACGGCCACCCCCCTCATCTGTGGAGGGGGAGATTTCTCATGATCGCAGGTGGCCGTCGAAGAAGCCGACGGGGGTGGCCTGTTCGCGGTGGGGGACGCCGTCGAGCCGCCCGCCCAGGGTCTGGGTGAAGGCGAGGAAGCTCTCGAAGCGCATCAGGATCTGGAGGTCGTCGGTCGTGACGACGTGGACGAAGGTCAGGCCGTCGTCGAGCCGGTAGGACTGGTAGGTGATCCCGCCGGGCCGCTCCCGGGCCAGTTCGGCGAAGACCTCCTGAAGGAGGCGCACGTTCTCCTCGGCCTTCTCCTGGTCGGCGACGCGGTAGCGGATGATCTGGGTCGGCATGAGCGGACCCTATCGAGTGGAGTCACGGGCGCCCCATTTCGCCGGAAATACTCCTCTTTCCAGGAGGCTTCGGGAGCGATCTTGGAAAAACTGTCGGCAGGACGTGACAGAGTGTCGTCATCCGAAAACCTGTTCGAAGGAGCTCGCATGCTCACGACCGACTACCTGCCGGGCGCCCCCTGCTGGGTCGACCTCGGCTCGCCCGACACCGACGCCTCGACCACGTTCTACGCCGCCGTGCTCGACTGGGACTTCCAGTCGGCCGGCCCCGACTCGGGCGGCTACGGCTTCTTCCTCCACGACCGCAAGATCGTCGCCGCGGTCGGCCCGCTGACCGAAGAGAGCACCAGCTCGGCCTGGACGATCTACTTCGCCACCCCCGACGCCGACGAGACCGTGGCCCGCGCCGAGAAGGCCGGCGGCACGATCAGGGTCGCCCCCTACGACGTGTTCGACCAGGGCCGCACCGCCGCGCTGACCGACCCGGCCGGCGCCGACTTCGCGATCTGGCAGGGCCGGGCCCGCAAGGGCCTCGACGCGGTGACCGAGCCGGGCAGCCTGGGCTGGACCGAGCTCTACGTCGCCAGCCCGCCCGCCGTCGCGCCCTTCTACGCGGCGGCCCTCGACCACCAGTCGATCGAGGCCACCGTCGCCGGCGTCGGTTACACCACGATCCGGCTGCCGGGCGGCGACCGCCCGACGATCGGCGGCGTGGTCACCCTCAACCCGGGCACCAAGCCGTTCTGGCTGCCCTACTTCGAGGTCAGAGACGTCGACGCCGCGGTCGAGGCGACCGTCACCGAGGGCGGCACCATCCTCGACCCGCCCGTCTCGGTCGAGACCGTGGGCCGGTTCGCGGTCCTGGCCGACCAGTTCGGCGCCCGATTCGCGGTGATCACCAGCAGCTGAACCGGACGATTTAACACTGGGACCTCCCGTTTCACATCGTGTTCACAAACGGGCAACGGACCCGAAATGGCTTCTTGGCAATCTCGGCGTGGCGGCCAATCAACGCGGTCCGCCTCCGAGGAAGGGAAAGACGTTGGCGTTCAAGGCCGAGTACATCTGGATTGACGGCACTGAGCCGACCCCGAAGCTCCGGTCCAAGACCAAGGTGCTGGCGGACGGTGCCGAGCTCCCCACCTGGGGCTTCGACGGTTCGAGCACGAACCAGGCCGAGGGCCACGCCTCCGACTGCGTGCTCAAGCCGGTCTTCTCGTGTCCCGACCCCATCCGGGGCGGCGACAACGTCCTGGTGCTGTGCGAGGTCTACAACGTCGACGGCTCGGCCCACCCGACCAACACCCGCGCGCTGCTGACCCCGATCGCCGAGCGCTTCGCCGACCAGGAGTCGTGGTTCGGCATCGAGCAGGAGTACACGTTCTTCAAGGACGGCCGCCCCTACGGCTTCCCGGTCGGCGGCTTCCCCGGCCCGCAGGGCCCCTACTACTGCGGCATCGGCGCCGACGAGGTCGTCGGCCGTGACATCGTCGAGGCCCACATGGACGCCTGCATCGAGGCGGGCCTGGCGATCTCCGGCATCAACGCCGAGGTCATGCCCGGCCAGTGGGAGTTCCAGATCGGCCCGGCCGGTCCCCTCGAGGTCTCCGACCACCTGTGGATGGCCCGCTACCTGCTCTACCGGATCGCCGAGGACTACGGCGTGTCCGCCACCCTCGACGCCAAGCCCGCCAAGGGCGACTGGAACGGCGCCGGCGCCCACACCAACTTCTCCACCAAGGCCATGCGCGAGGGCTACGACGCGATCATCGCGGCCTGCGAGGCGCTCGGCGGCGAGGGCAAGGTCGAGGAGCACATCGCCGGCTACGGCTTCGGCATCGAGCAGCGCCTCACCGGCCACCACGAGACCGCGCCCTACAGCGTCTACAGCTACGGCGTCTCCAACCGCGGCGCCTCGGTCCGCATCCCGTGGCAGGTCGAGGTCGACAAGAAGGGCTACATCGAAGACCGTCGCCCCAACGCCAACGCCGACCCCTACGTGGTCACCCGCCTGCTGGTGAACACCTGCTGCTCGGTCCTCGAGACCAAGGGCCTCGTCTAACCCAAGGCCACGACTTCGGCCCCTCCGCGCGAACGAGCGCGGAGGGGCCGCGTCCGTTGGCCCGCGTCCGCAGACCCCGGGCATCCGCAGACCCCGGCGGCCGAAACTCGGGAATCGGGCATGCCCCTGGTTGCCCGTTCGCGCCAGAAGTCACGGCGTCGCGCAAGAATCAGGCGAGTGCCCGTCACGATTTGCATGACTATGCGTTGAATGCGGCGGTGATGCGGGTTAATGCCGGGCATCGTTTTCGCCGTCGCTGTAAAGTCGCTGTGAGATACCAGGCAAGTGATCATGGTGCCGCCGATGAATGATCATTCTGCCCCCCTGGTCGGCCGGCGGGACGTGCTGAATGATCTTCGGGGGTCGCTGGACGCGATCGTGAGCGGAGAGTTCCGGCTGCTCGCGCTCGTCGGTGAGCCCGGAGCCGGGAAGACCCGGCTGCTGGCCGAGCTCGAACGGCTCGCCGGGGAACGCGGCTGTCTCACCCTGTGGGGCAGGGCCGCCGAGTTCGAGCAGGTCATGCCGTTCTCCGCGCTGGTCGACGCCCTCGACGGCCACCTCGACGACACCCGCCACGAGCACCTGGGCCACCACGACACGCCCGGTCCGCACGACCAGGGCGCGTCTCCCCAAGCCGGGCATGACGCCCAGTTGCTCGCCTCCGTCTTCCCCGCCCTGGGCGCCACCGCCGAGCCCTCCGACGACGTGTCGGCGCTCGCCCGCTATCGCCTCTATCGGGCCGTCGCCCAGTTGCTCGCGCGGATCGCCCGCCCGAACGGGCTCGTGCTGGTGCTCGACGACGTCCACTGGGCCGACGACGCCACGATCGAGTTCCTCGACCACGTCAGCCGCCACTCCCCCAAGGCGCCGCTGCTGGTCGTGGTGGCCTACCGGCCGAAGCAGGCGCCGCCGCGGCTGGCGCTCGGCGGGTCGCGCGTGACGATCGGGCCGCTCTCGGAGGAGGAGGCCGGGGAGCTGCTCGGGCCGAACGTGAGCAGAAGCCGCAAGAAGGCCCTGTACGACGCCAGCGAGGGCTACCCCTTCTACTTGCAGGCCCTCGCGAGGGTCGAGGCGGGCGACTTACCCGGCTCCAAGAACGACGCGCTCGCCCTGGAGCTGCGCGACCTGTCGGGTGACGCGCTGATCGTCGCCCAGGGCGCGGCGGTGGCCGCCGACGAGTTCGAGGCCGGTCTGGCCGCCGTGGCCGCCAAGGTGCCGCTGTCCACCGCCCTCGACGCGCTCGACGAGCTGGTCGACCGCGACCTGGTGCGGCCGGGCGCGGGCGGGCGGTTCCGGTTCCGTCATCCGCTGGTGCGGCAGGCCGCGTACGAATCGGCCAAGGCCGGGTGGCGGCTCTCGGCCCACCGCCGGATCGCCGAACGGCTGGCCGAGGTCGACGCCCCGGCCCCGCTGCGCGCCGTCCACGTGGAACGTTCGGCGGCGTTCGGCGACCGCGACGCGGTCGACGTGCTGGTCACCGCCGCCCGCCAGGTGGCCACCACCGCCCCGGCGACCTCGGCCCACTGGCTCCAGGCCGCGCTCGGGCTGCTGCCCGACACCACCGACCGGCTCGACCTGCTGCTGGAGCTGGCCCGCAACCAGACCGTCAGCGGACGCCTAACCGAGGCCAGGAACACCGCCTACGAGGTGCTGCGGCTGCTCCCCCGCGACGACTACGGCCGCCGGGCCCAGGCCGCCCGCTTCTGCGCCCTCGTCGAGCGGCTGCTCGACCGGCCGGGCGAGGGCCGGGCCGTGCTGGTGTCCGAGCTGCGGGAGATCCCCGAGCCGCGCCTCCCGGCAGCGCTGCCGATGCGGTTGCGCCTGGTGGCCGAGAGCCTGATGCGCGGCGACCATCGCGCCGCCCAGGCGGTGCTCGACTTCATGCCCGACGACAGCGACGACCCGGGCCTGCGGCTGGCCATCGCGATGTTGCGCCCCATGACCGCCTACGCCGGGCACCGCGTCGAGGAGGCGCTGCGCCACGTCGCCGCCGCGCAGGCGCTGGCCGACGCCACCCCGGAGATCCACCAGCTCGCCTGGATGGACACGGTCGCCTGGATGTGCTGGTCGGAGATCTGGCTCGGCCAGCACCGCCCGGCGCTGGCCCGGTTCGAGCAGGCCATCGCGGCGGTGAAGGCGACCGGGCAGACCTTCATCCTGACCAACATGCTGGCCGGGCTGGCCCGCCTCAACGGCGTGCTCGGGCGCATCCCCGAGGGCCAGATCGCCGCCGAGGAGTCGGCCGAGATCGCCCTGCTGCTCAACTCCGGGTACGCCCGCGTGGTCGCCATGGCCCAGCAGAGCCTCCTGGCCGGCGCGGCCGGCGACGACGAGGACGCCATCCGCCTGGGCCACGAGGCCGCCACCTCCGGCGTCAGCGTCAGCGAGTGGCCGGGCGCGCAGGCCCGCTTCGCCTACGCCACCGCGCTGGCCAACTCCGGCCGCATCGACGAGGAGGCGATCGCCGCCGTCGAGGAGGACTTCGCGGGCGACCGGCTGGAAGAGTTCAGCATGCTCGCCTTCTGCGAGACCATGGCCTGCGCCCACGCCGCCAGGAACGAGCCGAAGGAGTCGGCCGCCTGGGCCGAGCGGGCGGCCACGATGGTCCGCCCGGAGCTGGAGCTGACCGACGGGCTGGCCCGGCTGGCCCGCGCCCACGCGACCATCGGGCCGGAAGCCGAGGAGCTGGCCCTGACCGCCGCCGAGATCCTCACCAAGGCCGGCCACCGGCTCGACGCCGGGCGCGCGCTGCTGCGGGCGGGTGTGGCGTGCGTCGACGGGGGCCGCAAACGGGCCGCGCTGCCGCACCTGGAGGCGGCCCACGAGATCTTCACCGCCTGCGGCGCCCGCGGCATGGCCGCCGCGGCGGTGCGGGAGCAGCGCCGGGCCGGCAAGCGGGTGGCGGCGGCGCGGGCCACCGGGGCCCACGGGCTGACCGGGCGCGAGCTGGAGATCGCCCGGCTGGTCGCCGAGGGGTGCAGCAACCAGCAGATCGCGGCCCGCCTGCACATCTCGGTGCGCACCGTCGAGACCCACCTGACCAGGGCGTTCGAGAAGCTCGGGGTGACCTCTCGCGGCGGCATGACGGCCGCGCTCGGCCAGCTCGGCTGAATGTACGAGTTTTCCACGATGTAGGGGTGGACCGCGCCTTGGCATTGTGGGACCCGAGAGGAGGCGGACTCATGCGCATCGCCCGGTTCACCAACGACGGCGTCAGCGACGCCGAGATCACGATGTACCCGTTCCCCACCGACGACGGGCTGGGACTGGAACTGACGCGGTTCTTTCGGGCCGACTCCGACGACGTCGTGCTGCTGCTGCACGGTCTGCCCGCCTCCACCGACATGTTCATCATGCCGGAGCACGTCAACCTGGTGACCTTCCTGCTCAACAACGGGCTCACCGACGTCTGGTCGCTCGACTTCCGGATGAGCTGCCGCCATCCGTACGACACCGAGACCCACCGCTTCACCCTCGACGACATCGCGCTGTTCGACCACCCGGCCGGCCTGGCCGAGTTGCGCCGCCACATCGGGCCGCACAAGCGCATCCACGTGATCGCGCAGTGCCTCGGGTCGGTGTCGTTCATGATGAGCCTGGCCGCCGGCCTGGTCGACGGGATCGCCAGCGTCACCTCCAACAGCGTCGCCCTGGTCACCCACGTGCCGACCTGGTCGAAGCTCAAGCTGGCGTTCGGGCCGGGCTTCTTCGACTACGTCGCCGGGGTGCCGTTCCTCGACCCGCGGTTCGGCGACGCGCCGGTCATGACGCGCGGCTGGATGATCTCGCGCATGGTGTCGCTGTTCCACCGCGAGTGCGACGTGCGGTCGTGCCACATGATCAGCTTCATGTGGGGCGCCGGGAACCCCGGACTGTGGAGCCACGAGAACCTGGCCGAGGAGACCCATCAGCGGGTGGCCGACCTGTTCGGCGCGAACGGCGTCCACTACTACCGGCACATGCGGAAGATGGTGCGCGCCGGGCACGCCGTCCGGCACGACGACCGGTTCCGCGACCTGCCCGCCGACTACCTGGAGGCGGCCTCCGACATCGACGTGCCGGTGCTGTTCCTCACCGGCGACCGCAACCACGTCTTCACCGACTCCAACGTCGTCTGCCACGAGATCATGTCGCGGCACAACCCGGGCCTGCACGAACTTCGCATCCTCCCCGGCTACGGCCACGTCGACCCCATCATCGGCAAGAACGCCCACGTCGACGTCTTCCCGCACATCCTCGACTTCATCACGAGGAGCGGCAGTGGAGCACGTTGACGCGGTGGTCGTCGGCTCCGGCTTCGGCGGGGCCGTGGCGGCCTACCGGCTCGCCGAGGCCGGACTGTCGGTCGTCGTGCTCGAACGCGGCCGTCCCTACCCGCCCGGCAGCTTCCCGCGCAGCCCCGCCCAGATGGGCCGCGCGTTCTGGGACCCGTCCGAGGGCCTGCACGGCATGTACGACGTGTGGAGCTTCGGCTCGTGCGACTCGATCGTCTCCAGCGGCCTCGGCGGCGGCTCGCTCATCTACGCCAACGTGCTGCTGCGCAAGGACGAGGAGGCGTTCGTCACCGAGTCGCCGCTGCCCGGCGGCGGCCACGAGCACTGGCCGATCGGCCGGGCCGACCTCGACCCCCACTACGACGAGGTCGAGCGCATGCTCGGCGCCACCACCTACCCGATCGACCGCCCGGCCTACCGCGACACGCTGAAGACGCGGGTCGTCCAGGACGCCGCGGCCGAGCTGGGCCTCGACTTCTCGCTGCCGCCGCTGGCGGTCGCCTTCGCCCCCAAGCCGGGCGCCGAACCGGGCCTCGGCCTGCCGATCGTCGAGCCCGAATACGGCAGCCTGCACGCCACCGGCCGCCGCACCTGCCGGCTCTGCGGCGAGTGCAACATCGGCTGCAACGAGGGCGCCAAGAACAGCCTCGACCACAACTACCTGTCCGCCGCCCGCCACATGGGCGCCGACATCCGGACCCTGCACGAGGTGAAGTCGATCATCCCGCGCACCGGCGGCGGCTACGACATCGGCTACGTGCAGCACGACCCCCTCACGGGCCCGCACACGATCAGCTGCGACGCGCTGGTGCTGGCCGCGGGGACGTACGGCACGGTGAAGCTGCTGTTGTCGAACCGGCACGCGCTGCCCGGCATGAGCCACATGCTGGGCACCCGGTTCTCCGGCAACGGCGATCTGATCGCGTTCCTGCTGCGGGCCAAGGACCGGCCCGTCGCGGCGTCGAAGGGACCGGTCATCACGAGTGTGGTCAGGTTGCCGGGGTCGGCGTACATCCAGGAGGGCGGGTTCCCCGCCTTCATCGACTGGATCGCGGAGGCCGCCGACGTCGGCGACGAGTTCAAGCGGGCGGTCAGGTTCGCGCTGGAGCGCGTACGGGGACTGGTCACCCGCGACCACAACCTGTCGGCCGAGTTCGCCCGCCTCATGGGGAGAGGCGAGCTCTCGGACCGGTCGCTGCCGATGCTGGCCATGGGCCGTGACGTGCCCGACGGCATCCTGCGTCTGTCGGGCGACCGGCTGGTTCTCGACTGGACGGCCGAGACCAGCGACGCATATTTCGACCGGGTGCGCGGCACGATCCGCCGGATCGGCGACGTGCTGGGCGCCGACTACTCCGACGCGCCGCTGAAGCGGGTGGTCACCGTCCACCCGCTCGGCGGCGCGCCGATGGGCCGCCACGTCGGCGAGGGCGTCGTCGACGCCGACGGCCAGGTCTTCGGCCACGAGGGCCTGTACGTCGCCGACGGCGCGGCCATGCCCGGCCCGGTCGGGGCCAATCCGGCCCTGACCATCGCGGCCATGGCCGACCGGCTGGCCACCCGGCTGGCCGACCGAATGATCACGACGAAGAAGGCACGTCTGATGGGAATCCGCACGGTCACCTCGCTCTCCTTCACCGAGGAGATGCGCGGTTCGCTCGACGGAAGCGATCCGATCAGCTTCCGGATCACCATCACGGCCGACGACGTCGACCGCTTCCTCGCCGAGCCCGAGCACACGGCGCGGGCCGAGGGATGGATAGACGCCGCTGTCTGCGGGGGCCGGCGTCCCATCGAGCGGGGCTGGTTCAACCTCTTCGCACCCGGAGAGGCGCCCGATCGCCGGGAGATGCGCTACCTGCTGCACTTCCGCGACGGCGAGGGCCGGCCCCGCACTCTGGCGGGGGTCAAGAACGTCGAGCACGGGCCGCCCACGCGGCTCTGGCTCGACACCTCGACGCTGCACACGCGGCTGCTCGAAGGCCACGTGCAGGACGACGACCCGGCGAAGCCGCTCGGTTCGGGGACCATGCACATCTCGCCGTCCGACCTGGCGCGCATGCTGACCACGTTCACGACGACGGGGCCGAACGGGCTGGCGGCACTGGCCCGGTTCGGCACCTTCTTCCTGGGCGAGCTGTGGGACATCTACGGCCCGGGGCGGTAGGCGGCCCACGGGTCGAAGTCGACTTCGAGGGGCTCCTGCGGGGGCCTCTCGTCTTCCGGCACGTGCTGGAGGTTGACCCGGATGCGGGTCCAGGTGGACGAGCGGCCGCGCATGGAGTCGACGAGGACGTCGGCGGGTTCCAGCCGCGCGGCCGCTTCCGGGTGACGCCTCTTCCAGTTCTCCAGGGCCTGGAGCGCCGGTTCCTTCTTCTCGGAGCGGGCGATCTCGATGACCGGGAACTTCTCGGGGTTCTTCGGCCGGGGCCCCTGCGCCTTGGCCAGCGCGAGCAGCGAGTCGAGCGAGCCCTCCACGCCGTCCATCGCGGCCCACGGGTCGCCGCGTTCCTCGAAGCGGGCGGTGACCGCCTCCATCGTGAACTCCGTGGGGTCGCATGACGGCACTTCGTCCCAGGTCAGCGGGGTCGACACCCAGCCCGTGGGGCGGACGGAGTAGGCGCTGACGGTGGTGCGGTCGCGGGCGTTCTGGTTGAAGTCGACGAAGACGCCCTGCCGCTCCTCCTTCCACCAGTGGGAGGTGGCGATCTCGGGGGCGCGGCGCTCGACCTCGCGGGCCACCGCCTCGGCGGCCTTGCGCACCTGCGGGTAGGTCCATTCGGGCGCGATCGGCGCGTAGACGTGGAAGCCGCGTGAGCCCGACGTCTTGGGGAACGGCGTCAGGCCGTGCTCCTCCAGGACGTCGCGGGCGGTCAGCGCGACCGCGATGATGTCGGGCCACGGCACGCCCGGGACCGGGTCGAGGTCGACGCGCAGTTCGTCGGGGTGGTCGATGTCGGGGAAGCGCACCGAATGCGGGTTGAGGTCGACGCAGCCGAGGTTGACGCACCACACGACGGTCGCCAGGTCGCGCCCGACCACCTCTTCGGCGCTGCGCCCACTCGGGTAGCGGAACTCGGCGACGTCGATCCAAACGGGCCGCTTGGCGGGCGCCCGCTTCTGGAAGAACGGCTCCTCGTCGACGCCGTGCACGAACCGTTTGAGCACGGTCGGCCGGTCGGCGACGCCCCGCAGGGCTCCCCCGCCGACCGACAGGTAGTAACGGACCAGGTCGAGCTTGGTGTGGCCGGTGCGCGGGAAGACCACCCGATCGGGATTGGTGATCGTCACCTCGCGCCCGCCGGCCTCCACGATCTCCGCGCCGGGCATGGTTCTCACCTTACTTCGGCGTCGATCTCCTCTCTGGTCGGCATCGAGGTCGACGCGCCGGGCCGCTGGACCGACAACGCGGCGGCCGCGGTGGCGAACTCCAGAGCCTCCTGGGCGGTACGGCCCTCCGTCCGCGCGACCGTGAACGCCCCCGCGAAGGTGTCGCCGGCGGCGGTCGTGTCGACCGCCTCGACCGGGCGGCCGGGCACCCGGAGGCGTGAGCCGTCCCGTGAGCCGTAGATCGCCCCGTCGGCACCAAGAGTGACCACCGCCTCGGGAACCAGCGCCAGAAGGGCTTCCAGCGCCTCCTCAGGCGCTGTGAGACCGGTGATGGCGGCAGCTTCGTGCTCATTGGGCAGGAGAAGCCCCACGGCGTCCAGAAGCTCCCGGGGCAGCGGCACGACCGGCGCGGGCGTCAGCACCACCAGCCCGGAGAAGGCCCGGGCCGCCGCGACGACGGCGGGCATGGGCAGTTCCAGCTGGAGCAGAAGGGCGTCCGTCGTGCGGCCCGCGGCGGAGCGGCCCTGCGGAGCGTTCGCGGAGACGGTCCGGGCGTCCTCCTCGGACACTTCTCCGTTGGCGCCGGGGACGACGATGATCGAGTTGGCCCCGCCGTCCTCGACGACGATGTGCGCGATCCCCGACGGCCCGTCGACGGTCCGGAGCGCGCGGGTGTCCACTCCCGACCGGTCGAGCGCCTCGCGGAGCTCGGCGCCGAACCCGTCGGAGCCCACCGCGCCGACGAATCGCACGTCTCCGCCCGCAAGTGCCGATGCAATTGCTTGGTTGGCCCCTTTTCCGCCACAAATCGTCCGGAATTCCCGTCCCGAAACGGTTTCGCCCAGCTCAGGGGCCCTTTCCACGTACGCTACAAGATCCATATTGGCGCTGCCGAACACAGTGATCATGGATTCCATCGTCCTCTCTGCGAACGACTCGGCCCGTCGACTCCACGAAATCGCCCGCTTGGTCCTAGAATCCGCCGGTGTGAACGAAGGTCATGACGTTCCGGCGAAGCTCCCCACACGGGAGCGCTCGTCCCGCCCGGGTGGAGGCGGCCGCCACCGGCGCCCGCTGCCCGTCACGCTGCCCGCCGACGCGCCGGTTCTGGTGCTCGCGGTCCCGGGCGCGGTCGACGACGTCGTGACGGAACTGGCGACCATGATCCGGGTCGACAACCCGACCCTGGACCTGCGCCTGATCTCGCTCAGCGACGGCGGGGCCGACCTCGCCAAGGAGTTCGCCGCCATCGGCAACGCCCGCACCGCCGACGGCCACGCCGCCATCACGGTACCCCTCGTCACCGGGCCCCACCCGCGCGTCATGCGCTCCGTCCGCGAGGCCGCCCGCGAGAGCGAGGCCGACGTGGTCGTCACCGACCCGCTCGGCCCCCACCCGCTGCTGGCCGAGGCCCTGCACGTCCGCCTCGCCGAGAAGGGCCTGGCCCGCGCCGACCGCATCCGGCTGTTCAACGTGACCTCTCCGGTCGACGGCATCATCGTGGCCACGGCCGGGGGCGACGAGTCCGCCCGCGGCGCCGACGCGACGGCGGTCCTGCTGGCCGCCCGCCTGGCCCTGCCGGTCGTCCCGGCCGCCTTCGACGGCCGCCCGACGGTGGCCGACGCGGCCGAGCGGCTGCGCAACATCGGCGCCTCCCGCATCGCCCTGGCCCCGTTCATCATCGGCCCGGAAGCCGACGCCGAGCGGGTGAGCGCTCTCACGGAGAACTTCAACTGCGCCGCCCCACTGGGCGCCCACGAGGCCGTCGGCCGCCTGGTGACCCTGCGCTACGGCACCGTCTGGGGCAGCCTCGACCCCGACTACGACGAGGAGTTCGTCGAAGACGACCCCCACTAGACCGCAAGCCGGTCACAAGTCGGCCCGGCTACCAATGGGGACGTGAAACGACGCATCCTCACGGCCGTCGCGGCCGCCGCGCTGACCCTGACCGCCACCCCCGCCCACGCCGCCCCGACCACCTGGAAGTGGGGCGGCATCCACTCCACCGACGGCTGGGCGACCGCCTGGGGGAAGATCACCGTCGGCCAGTCGGGCCACCGCATCTCGGGGAACCTCGACGACTCGCGCGGCAGGACGTGCTCCTGGTTGCTGATCAGGTCGATGAGCGCCACCAACGGCCGGTGGCGGACGCACGGGATCTACAACTGCGTCGCCGGCACCGGCACGTTCACCAAGAACCTGGGCGGCGTGCTCCAGATCCGCGCCCAGGTCTGCCGCGGCACCGCCAAGAAGCCCGTGAACAAGTGCTCGAAGTGGAAGACGATCTGGACCCAAGGCGGCTAGGGGAGGCGGCGGCGTCCGGCGAAACCCAGCGCCGTCAGGTGGTACCACGACAACGACGACTCGCCCTCCAGCCAGCACAACCGGACCGACTCGCCATCGAGGACCGACGGGAAGTCGATGAGGAACGGGGCCAGGCCCTTCACCTCGATGCCGGTCTCGGTGAACCAGCCGATCGTCTCGGCCAGCCGCGCCTCCAAGGCCTTCGACTCGGCCAGCCCGCCCAGCCGGGAGTGGCCGGAGGCGCGCAGGTCGAGGGTGAGCTCGGCCAGGTCGGCCCGCAGGTCCACGAGAACGATGGCGCGGGCCAGCACCTCGGGCATCAGGGCGTCGGCCTCGTCGAGGTCGAAGGTTCGATCCATGTCAGAGATCATTCATGGTGTCGCGGAGGATCGTCCAGCCGAACGCGTCGTCGTCGCTGCCCGTGTGGGGCAGGGTGAACCTCCGCGCCTCCTCGGCGACGTCGTTGAGCCGCCAGCGCAGCCGGTAGAGGTCGAGCAGCCACGGGAGCGCGCCCTCGGTCTCCTCCAGCAGCCACAGGTCGCGCTCGGGATGGCTGATCAGGGCGGTGTCCCAGTCGATGAGCCGCCAGCCGTCGCGGGTGCGCATCGTGTTGCCCGGATGGGGCTCGCCGTGTGTGAGCACCATCCGGTCACGCAGCTTCAGGGCGTCGCGCACGAGGGTGTCGTACCGGCCGAAGTGGGTTCTGAGCACCTCGGCGCGCCCGGCGAGCAGGTCGGCGGCGCGGGCGCCGAACGGGCCCTCTCCAGGGGTGAAGGCCAGGGCGGCGTCGCGGCCGGGGATGTGGAACGTGTCAAAGCGGGCCTGACAGACGGGCGAGCGGTGCACCTCGCGGACCATGCGGAGGGTCGCGGCGCGGTGTTCGGGCGAGCTGAACTCCCCCCATTCGAAGCTCTCTCCCTTCAGGTACGGGTAGAGCTGGAGCGTCCACCGCCCGACGGTCACCAGAGGAGCGGCCGGCGCGACCCCGACGGAGGGCGGCACGGCGCTGAGGGCCGCCGCCAGCGCGTCGTGGGGTTTGTCGTCGGCGGTCACGAACCACTCGTCGCCGATCGTCCAGTGGTGGCTGCCGAAGCCCACGGGAAGATAGCCGAGCCCCGTCGTGTCCAGATTCCATGACCGCTGGATCACAGTCCGGAGAAGATCGGCTGGGAGTTCCCGGGGAGGCGTGAGCATGACTCGAGTACTAACAGAGTGACGGTTGATCCCCCAAACGCGCTTATATAACGTGACATTTTATGAAACGCCCCCTCAGGCTGCTGGTCGCGGCAGCGCTGCTCGCACCCCTCGCCTTAGCGAACGCCACCCAAGCGTTCGCCGCTGAACCCCTCCCCGACACGGAGACCCCGTGGCGGTACGACCACTGGCCCCAGACCCAGCCCTGGCAGCAGGACGAGCCGGCCGCCATGGCGCGCAAGCTCGGCGGTCACGCGGAGATGCCGAAGCCGATCGACCCGCAGAACTGGGAGAACCCCGACCACATGACGTGGTCGGACTACAAGAAGCCTCCCGGCACCAACTGGAACGACCCGAGCGTGAAGGGCAGCGACCGCACCTTCAAGGGCGCCCTGGTCCTGCTCGACTACCCGAACCAGCCGTTCGTCGTGACGCAGCCGCAGGGCTCGACGGTGTTCAAGAACCCGTCGGCGCAGGCCCACGACATCCCGCGCGAGCAGGTCGCCAAGTTCTACCAGGACTTCCTGAACACCCCGAACGACCTGAACAAGGGCCACACCATCCACGAGTACTGGATGGAGGACTCGGGCGGCCGCATCGGCGTCGAGCTCACCGGCTTCGGGCCTTACCAGATGCCGGGCAAGGACCACGAGTACGCCCTGGAGTACCAGCGGGCCGCGTGCCCGGCCGGCGACACCTGCAACAAGAACCTGCGCACCGACGGCAACACGGCGTGGCTGAACGCCGTCGGCCAGGAGGTCGCCGACCAGTTCGACTTCGTCTTCTACCTGAGCGCCGGTCAGGACGAGTCGTCGACCTGGCAGGAGTTCGGGATGATGAAGTTCCCGACCAAGGAGGACGTGACCGACGAGTTCGGTCCCGACGACCCCGCCCTGCCCAACTGGTCGGCCACCCGCTACGTCGACTGGACCTCCTGGCAGGCCGGCTCGACCTTCTGGCCGAACGCCCGCTTCGGCGTCGACTCGGTCCAGGCCGAGAGCTCGGGCATGGGCGTGTACGCCCACGAGCTGTCGCACATCTTCGGCATCGCCGACAACTACAACAACCCCTATGGGGTTCCGGTACGCCGGGCGTACACCGGCATCTGGGAGATGCTCAGCCGCGGCAGCTTCAACGGCCCCGGCGGCCCGCACAGCCGCTGGCTGATCCCGCCGACCGGCGGCGGCTCGATGGGCGCCCAGCACATGCTGCGCAACAAGATCAAGCTGAACATGGTCGACGAGCAGAACGTGCTGCGCCTCAACCGTGACCAGCTCGACGAGTCGGGCCTCGTGGTGGCCGACGTGACCGCCCGCGTCGTGCAGCCCGGCCCCACGGGCCTGTCGGGCGTCAACATCGCCTTCCAGAGCGGCGACAAGTCCCCCGCCTGCCAGTGGCAGACCGACCCGCTGTGCGACGGCGGCAACTACAACAACTACACGGTCGAGGTCGTCGACCGCATGGGCGCCGACTCGTTCACGCCCGACTCGGGCGTCCTGATCGCCAAGACCAAGGACCAGGACTCCGCGCCGTTCGAGTGGGTCGTCGACGCCAACCCGCAGGACATCGGCATGACCGACTACGTCCTGCCCGACGGCACCGCCGTCCCGATCACGATCGGCGACTACCGCCAGCTCTCGGACGCCCTGTTCAAGGCCGGCGCCGACTCGGGCTCGGAGTACGAGTTCAAGGACGAGGCCAACCGCCTGCACTTCTACGTCCTGGACCTCAAGCGCGCCAAGGACGGCACCCTGTCCTACAAGGTGGCCGTGCGCTCGCTGGACGGCTCGGGCCCGCAGAAGCGCGGCGTGCGCGTGCTCCCCGCCGCCGGGGTGACCCTGGGCGACGGCATGGCGACCTGCAAGTTCCAGCTGATGAACACGGGCAAGGCGGCGGCCTCGACCGCCGCGCACCCCGAGGACGTCTCGGCCTACACCAAGAGCGACGTGTACCGCCTCTCGACCACGGTCGACGGGAAGGGCTGGTCGGTCAACGTGCCGAACTTCCTGACCTCGGCCGAGTTCGGCAAGAAGGTGACGGTGCCGGTCCACGCGATCCGCGCCAAGGGCGGCAGCCTGCTGGGCACGGTCAAGCTGACCGCGACGTCGGAGAGCGACCCGACGAAGAAGGCCACGGCGACCTGCCTGGCCGTCGGCCGGTAGTCGTCCCGCTCACGTGAGACCAGGGCGGCCCCTCTCCCCAGGGGCCGCCCTTTTCTCGTCCGCCTCGCTCAGTGGTCGTGGTCGAGGCCCGGTTTGTGCTCGTAGAGCCACTGCACGTTGGCCCGGCTCGCGTCGTCGGCCGGCGTGTACACCACGACCCTCGACTCGGCCGGGGAACCCAGTGCCAGGCTCGTGCTGGCCAGGTTCAGCAGGCCCACCGCCGGATGCTTGAGGATCTTCGTCCGCCGCCACGACCGGGTCACGTCGTGGGTCGCCCACATCCGGGCGAACTCGGCGCTCTCCACCGTCAGCCGGTCGATGAAGGTCGTCCACGCCGGTTCGCCGAGGTGGCGGGCGTAGGCCGCGCGGAAGGTCGCCACCATCTGGGGCAGTTCCTCCTCGCGGTTCATCATCACGGCGCAGCACGACGGCCCGATGAGCATCTGCCAGAGCGCGTTGCGCTCGCACCGGGGGACCGTCACCATACGGCAGAAGATCGCCGCATACGCCTGGTTCCAGGCCAGCACGTCGTAGCGGGCGTTGTAGACGGCGGCGGGCAGCGGGTCGAGCCCGGCGAGGATGTCGCGGACGGCCTGGTCGAGCTCGTCGTCGGCGGGGCCGCCGGCCACTCCCCCGGGCACGTCGGCCAGGCGGTAGAGGTGCTCGCGCTCGTCCGCGTCGAGCTTCAGGGTGCGGGCGACGGCGTCGAGGACCTGGCCCGAGACGTTGATCGGGCGGCCCTGTTCGAGCCACGTGTACCAGGTCACGCCCACCCCGGCCAGCTGGGCGACCTCCTCGCGGCGCAGGCCGGGGGTGCGGCGGCGGGTGCCGGGCGGGAGGCCGACGTCGGCGGGTGAGATGCGGGAGCGGCGGTTCTTCAGGAAGGCGGCGAGTTCGTGGCGGACCATAGGTGGTAGCCCCAATACCAGGATAAGCAGGCTCTTAGTAACTGGATAAGCGCAGAGCCACCATACAGGGCATGTCCCTCGTCGAAACCCGGTCGCGCCCCCTGCTGGGGCTCATCCTGACCGGCCAGTTCATGGCGATCCTCGACGTGTCGATCGTCAACGTCGCCGCCCCCACCATCCAGGCCGACCTCGCGGCGTCCGGAGCCGAGCTCCAGTTGATCGTCGCCGGGTACACGATCGCGTACGCGATGCTGCTCATCACCGGCGCCCGTCTCGGCGGGCGGTCGGGGTATCGCCGGTGGTTCCTCGCCGGGCTCGCCGTGTTCACCGTGGCGTCGCTGCTCTGCGGGATCGCGCCCGGCGCGGTCACCCTCATCGCCTTCCGGCTGCTTCAGGGCGCGGGAGCCGCCCTGATGGTGCCGCAGGTGCTCAGTCTCATCCAGGTCGGCGTTCCGCAGGCGGGCCGCGCGCGGGCGTTGGGCGTCTACGCCGCCGTCATCTCCCTCGCGGCGGTCGGCGGGCAGATCCTCGGTGGCCTGCTCGTCACGCTCGACCTGTTCGGCACCTCGTGGCGGCCGATCTTCCTGGTCAACGTGCCCATCGGGCTGGTGCTGCTCTGGCTCGGGGCCAGGAACCTGCCCGCCGACGAGCCCCAGCCCGGCCGGGGGCTCGACCTGCCGGGGCTGCTCACCCTGTCGCTGGCGACGAGCCTCGTCGTGGTGCCGCTCGTGCTGGAGCGCGGCTGGGCGGTCATGATCGCGGGCTTGCTGGTCTTCGCCGGGTTCGTGGTGATCCAGCGCCGGGTCGCGCATCCGCTCATCCCCGGCCGGCTGCTCAGGGTTCCCGGGCTCGTGGCGGCGGGGGTCGCGATCTTCGGGGTGATGGCCGTGTACGGCGGCTTCCTGTTCTCCAATGCCCTGCACCTGCAGCACGACCTCCACGACAGCCCGCTCCGGGCGGGGCTGACCTTCGTCCCGATGGCCGGGGCGTTCGGGCTGGCGAGCCTCAACTGGAAGCGCATCCCCGCCAGGCTGCACCGGCGGCTGATCGTGTCGGCCTCCGTGGTGGTGGGGCTCGGGCTGGTCGCGCTGGCCGGGGTGTTCTCCGGGGGCGGGCACGGGCTGCCGTACCTGCTGATCGTGCTGGCGGTGATCGGGGCCGGGATGGCGGGGGCGTTCAGCCCGCTCATGACGGTCGCGCTGGCCCGGGTGGCGCCCGCCGACGCGCCGGACGCCAGCGGCCTGCTCGCGATGATGCTGCAGCTAGGGCAGGTCGTGGGGGTGGCCGTGTTCGGGACGCTGTTCCTGTCGACCGGGTCGATCTCGGTCACGATGGTGTGCCTGGCCGCGACCGCGTTCGCGTCCGCCGTCGCGGCCAGGTGGCTTCAGGGCTAGAGGCGGGCCCACCAGATGTCGAGCGCCATGTAGGGCCGCATGCCCATCGACGTGTACAGCCCCAGCGCGGGCGTCACGTTGTTGGTGTCCACGTCGAGGATGGTGCCGACCCGCCCGCGCCGGTAGTCGGCGGCGAAGGCCCGGCTGAGCAGCAGTTTCCCGAGGCCCCGGCCGCGGTGTTCGGGCAGCACGGCCAGCCGCTGGACGTAGCCGCAGTTCTCGTCGGGGACGAAGTTGTTCGTCCCGACGAGGGCCGCGGCCGGTCTGCCGTGCAGCCGGGCCAGCAGCATCTGGCCCCAGTCGGTGGAACTGGCGGCCTCGCGCGACTCGTACCACTCGTCGTAGCTGCGCTCGTAGGCGCCGAAGTGCTCGGCGAAGCCGCGTTCCAGCACGTCGTGGACGTCGCGGAGCATGCTCTCCTTGTCCCAGGCGCCCGCCTCCACGGTCACGCCGGGCAGGAAGACCACTTCGGGCTGCTCATGGTGGTCGATGCGCATGCGGTGGAAGGTCGTCGCGTAGGTGAAGCCACGCGACTCGACGGCCTCCCGCTGGGCGGTGTCCTGGGCGTACACCCCGATCTCGGCGGTGACGCCGGTGAAGCGGCCCAGGACCCGCTCCCACAACGCCTCGGCCGCGGCGGTGGTGCGGGCGCGAACGTCGAGCATGACCTCGTCGCTGCGGCCCTTGCGCATCGCCTGGCCGAAGCCGGTCAGGCGGCCGTCCTCGTAGCAGAGCCAGCCGTCGGTCGCCGGGTCGAAGTCGGGGTCGACGAGCAGGTCGGCGATGTCGTCGAGGGTGGAGTCGGGCCGCCCGACCACGATCGTGTCGAGTTCGGCGATCAGGGCGTGGATCGCCTGGGCGTCCGCCGGTTTGGGCCGCGTGAGTTCCATGGCTCTTTTATAGGATTGCCCGCTTGTCGGCGGCTTGTGAATTCATTGGAGACGGTATGGCCAGAGACAGGGCGACGGTCCGCGACGTCGCGGCGGCGACCGGGTTGTCCATCGCCACCGTCTCCCGCGTGCTCAACGGGCAGGCCAACGTCGCGCCGCACACCCGTGAGCTGGTGCTGGCCGCCGTCGGCCGCCTCGGCGACCAGGCGCCCCGGCCGCGCGCCGAGCAGGCCGCCGGGGCGGTGTTCGTGCGCTGCCCCTACCTGCTGACCGACTACTTCGGCCTCATCGTGTCGTCGGTCGCCGAGACCATCGACCTGCACGGCCGCCAGATGATCCTCAACGCGGGCGAGGCCGCCCAGCCGGCCGAGACGCTGGGCACCCTGCCGGGCCGCTCAGGGATCGCGGGCGCGATCCTGATCCTGCCTCCGGAGGAGCCTTCGGTTCTGGTACGGCTTCGCGACCGCGGCTTCCCCTTCGTCGTCGTCGACCCCCGCACCCCGCCCGCCAAGGACATGGCCGCCGTGTCGGCCGCCCACTTCGCCGGGGGCCGGGCCGTGACCTCCCACCTGGTGGGCCTGGGCCACCGCCGGGTCGGCATCATCGGCGGCCCGGTCGAGTGGCTGGCCTCCGAGGCCCGCCTGGCCGGCTACACCGCCGCGCTGGCCGGGGCGGGCGTGCTGCCCGCGCCGGAACTGACCCGCGCGGTCGTCGAGCCCAACACGCGCAACGGCCACCGCGCCGCGGCCGAACTGCTCGACCTGCCCGAGCGGCCGACGGCGCTGGTGGCGTTCAACGACAAGATGGCCGTCGGCGCCATGTGGGCCGCCGCCGAGCGCGGCCTGTCGATCCCCGGCGACCTGTCGATCGCCGGGTTCGACGACATCGACGTCAGCCGCGCGACGACCCCGGCGCTGACGACCGTGCGTCAGCCGCTGCAGGAGATGGGCCGCACGGCGGTCACCCTGCTCATGCGGATCCTCGGCCGGCAGGCCGTCGAGGCGCTGCACGTCTCGCTGGGCGCCGAGCTGGTAGTGCGGGGATCCACTGGACCGGTCCCGTCTGTTCCATCTGTTTCACACTGACCTTGACAGGTTTTCCCGTGCGTGTTGTGCTGTGGCGCACAGCAAGGTTTCTTTCCTGTTTCATTTGTTACATGGTCCGCCAGCCGGCGTCCCGCGGACCGCGAAAGGAATCACGGTGTTACCTCCCCTTCGCCGGGCCGTCGCGATCGGCGCCGCCCTCGTCACCACCGCGGCCCTCATGACGGCCACTCCCGCCGCGTACGCCGCCAACGAGACCGTCAACGTCTGGCTCACCACCACGTCCGACAGCGGCGGCCGCAACGTCACCCGCGGCCTCCAGCAGCAGTCGCCCGTCACTTTCGGCACCACCGCCGGTGGGGCCACCCACACGATCACGGTCAACGAGAACACGACCTACCAGACCTTCGAGGGCGGCGGCGCGTCGATCACCGACACCACCGCCCACCTGTTCCGCGGCGGCGCGATCAGCGCGGCCACCCGCGACGCGGTGATGCGCCGCCTGTTCCACCCGGTCGACGGCATCGGCCTGTCGTTCGTGCGCAACCCGATCGGGGCCTCCGACCTGTCCCGGCCCGGCAACGTCTCGCTCGACGACACCTGCTGCAACCTCAACGACTTCGGCGCCAACGGCTACGACACCAACGTGCGCCTGCTCACCCAGCAGGCCAAGCAGCTCAACCCGCAACTACGGGTGAAGGGCGTGCCGTGGAGCGCCCCCGGCTGGATGAAGGACAACGGCCGGATGGACCAGATGGGCTGGCTCCAGTCGCAGTACTACTCGATGTACGCCCAGTACTTCGTCAAGTACATCCAGAGCTACCAGGCCATCGGCGTGCCGGTCGACTACGTCTCGGTCCAGAACGAGCCCAACTGCTGCCAGGCGGGCAACCCGACCGCGATGAACTACCCCGGCATGAGCTGGAACTCCTCCGGCCTGGTCGAACTGACCAAGAACCACATCTACCCGGCGTTCCGCGCGGCCGGCATCACCACCAAGGTGATGGTGCACGACTGGAACTACGGCGACTACAACCAGATCGGCGCCGGCCTGCTGGCCGACCCGGCGGTCCGCAACGACCCCCTCTTCGCCGGAATCGCCTGGCACGGCTACTTCGGCGACCCCAACGTCGGCACGCAGGTGCACAACCAGTACCCGAACGTGAACCAGTTCTCGACCGAGCACTCGGGCGGCACCTGGATCGGCAACCAGCACAACGAAGATATGTCCGACATCGTGAACTACACCCGCAACTGGTCGAAGAGCATCGTGAAGTGGTCGCTCGCCCTGAACCAGTCGATGGGCCCGCACAACGGCGGTTGTGACGTCTGCACCGGCCTGGTCACCGTCCAGGAGGGCGGCGCCCGCGCCGGGCAGGTCGACAACACGATCGAGTACTACACGACCGGCCACCTGACCAAGTTCGTCAAGCCCGGCGCGGCCCGCATCGACTCGACCGCCAACGGCACCGTCCAGAACGTCGCCTGGAAGAACACCGACGGCTCCAAGGCCCTGATCGCCCACAACGGCACCACGTCGGCGCAGTCGGTCCGGGTCAACTGGGGCAACCAGGCCTTCACCTACACCCTCCCGGCCCGCACCACCGCGACCTTCACGTGGACCGGCACCCAGAGCGGCGGCGGAGGCGGTACCACCGGCCCGATCACCGGCTTCGGCGGCAAGTGCATCGACGTGGCCGGGGCCAGCACGGCCAACGGCGCGGCCGTGCAGCTCTACACCTGCAACGGCACCGCCGCCCAGCAGTGGACCCGCCCCGGCGACGGCACCGTCCGCGCCTTCGGCAAGTGCCTCGACGTGACCGGCCAGAGCACCGCCAACGGCGCGCAACTCCAGTTGTGGACGTGCGGCGGGACGGCCAACCAGCAGTGGACGTACACCTCGGGCCAGGACCTGGTGAACCCGGTGTCCGGCAAGTGCGCCGACGCGACGGGCAACTCCAGCGCCGACGGAACCAGGCTCCAGATCTGGACCTGCACGGGCGCGGCCAACCAGAAATGGAACGCATAGCCATCTGAATGGGGAGTGAAGGGGTGGCCGGACCTCGGGGGGTCCGGCCATCTTCGTGTTCGCGCCTGCCGGGTGGTGCCCGCTGCTCGTCGACGGCCGCTCCCCGCGCGGCCGGTTGGCGCCGGATGCGGCGGGAGGCCGGGGCGGCGAGCGGTGCCGGGGTGGGCGGGAGCCGTAACGGAAAGAAGGCTTCTCAGCTGATGTGAGGTTTGCCCTTGCCCTTGAAGAAGATGCCGGGGAAGCCGGAGGTCTCGAAGCCGAGGCTCGGGTTGTTGCGGAGCTTCGACTTGGTGATGTGCAGGGTGCCGGTGTTGTCGTTGCTGACGAAGAAGATCGCGCCGCCGCCCTCGTTGGCGCGGTTGTTCTGGATGGTGGAGCCGCTGATCTTGACGGTGAAGAGGTTGCCGTCCATGTAAAGGGCGCCGCCGCTGCCGCCGCCCGGTTTGCCGCTGCGGGCCGGGTTCGCGCCCGTGCCGGTCGCGCGGTTGCCGGTGAAGACGCTGTCGACGACCACCCACGAGACGCCGATGCTGCTCAGCGCGCCGCCGTTGGCGCAGGTGCCGTCGGTGAAGCGGCTCTTCCTGACCGTGACGGGCAGGTCCCGGTACTGGTCGAGCACGCGGATGGCCGCGCCGCCCAGGTCGGGGCCGCTGGCCTCGCAGCGGTTGCGGGTGAAGGTGGTGTTGCTGACCGACAGGCGGCCGCCCCGGACGAAGACCGCGCCACCGCCGCCGCCCTCGGCCCGCTGGCCGATCGAGTTGCCGTCGGCGAAGCCGATGTTCTTGATGGTCAGGCGGGGGGTGGCCTGGTCCTGGCAGTGGGAGGTGGTCCACACCTGGGCCCGGTCGCAGGTGTTCATGTAGAGGATGCGGCGTCTGCCCATGCCGCTGAGGGTGACCTTGCCGCCGCCGTCGATGACGACGTCGCGGCTGGTGTTGCGGACCTTTGCTGTGGCGGTCATCTTGATCGTGACCGGCTTCGGCCCGCACGCGAACCGGATGGTGCCGCCCTTCGCCACGGCGTTCACGACCGCCTGGGAGGTGCAGCTCGCGGGGGTTCCCTTGCCGATGACCTGGACGGCCGCCGCCTGGGCCGGCGTCGCCGGGAGCACGGAGGCGAGCAGGACGGCGGGTAACAGGAGACGCATTCGGCGAACGTTACTCCTGGGGCGTTCCGGCGTGAAACGGCACGTTCCACGCCGGAACCGTTCACCACCAGGTGTTGTTCCCCCTGGCGAGCCGCCAGAGCCGGTCGGTGGAGTTCTGGTCGGCGTCGAGGTAGAGCGAGTCCCGGCTCCCCCCGGCCTCCCACGTCGCGATCGTGATCGCCAGGCCCGGGTTGAGCCGGGGCCGGAAGGTCCCCCATCCGGTCGGCGTGTCGGCGTAGGTCTCCTCGGCCCGCCTCGACCAGTCCTGCAGCTTCGACCCGTCGCAGGTGCGGATGACGAGGGCGTCGCCGGCCACCGGGTTCGCGGTGCCCGGCTGGAGGCACTTGTTGGCCAGTTCGTTCTTGAAGACGGTGTAGCCGTCGGACCGTTCGTCGACCGTCCAGCGGGCGGTCGTGTACTGCCAGGCGGGCGACCGCAGGCTGATCACCCGGGCGCCCTCGGCGGTGCCGTTGTCGGCCACCGCGAGGCGGCTGCCGTCCATCCGGTTGTAGACGCGGATGTCGGTGGTGTGGTCGGCGTACGCCGGGCTCGCGGCCCCCAGCAGACAGACCACCGCGATCGGCACGATGCTTCGCACAGTCGGCTTCCCCTTTCCCAGGCGGACGCCCTTCCGGCTCCACTTATACACACCCTCCGCCGGATACCGTCGGACCTGGGATTTTCCGCACGCCCGGACGTGGCCGGATGACCCCGGACGGCCACGGATATCACCGGAATTTCCTCGCCATATCCGCACATCGGCTCACCGATCGAAAATCAGTAATCAATGGTGCATGCCATCACGACAGGTATTACTCTCACAATTGCCACGGTTATCACCGCGTCCAGAAACGGATCCCCCCAATGCGTGATGAGCTCGCCGGCAAGGCCTCACGAGACCTGCTCCGCGACACGTCGGTCGGCCTGCGCGTCGATGCCGGCAACCCGTCACTCAAAGAGGTCGAGAAGGCCGCCGCCGCCCTGTGCGCGGAGGAGGAGAACGCGGGCTGGGTGCGGTTACCCGACTCGACCCTGTCCGACTACCTGTCGGGACGGCGCGACGTGCTGCCCGACTGGCGGTTCATCCACACGTTCGTGGTGGTGTGTCACCGGCTGGCGATCGCCAACGGGCTCGACCCGGAGCCGCTGCGTGACCTGAAGGCGACGTTCGGGGCGTTGTGGAAGGCGGCCAAGCACAAGGAGAAGGGGTCGCTGACGGTGATCACTCCGCTGCCGTACCGCCAGTACGACATCCTGGAGCCGACGATCTGACCGGCGTGGCCGTGGCCGAGGCCAGCAGGGCGAGCTTCTCCGCGCCCTCGGTGCCCGGCTCGGGATGGTAGACGACGAGCATCTGACCGTCCGTCCCGCTGATGGCCAGCTTCTCGCGGTCGAGCCTGAGCTCCCCCACCTGGGGATGGTTGAAGGTGAGCGTGGCGCCGAGCCGCCCGGCGACGTCGTGACGTCCCCACAACCGGCGGAAGTGCTCACTGGCCAGGGAGAGCTCCCCCACGAGCTCGATGAACCGGGGGTCGTCGATGTCGCCGCCGACCGACTGCCGGAACCCCGCGAGCAGCACCGCCGAGGCCCGCTCCCAGTCGGGGAACAGCGCCTGCTCGGCCGGATCGAGGAAGACGTCGCGCAGCCGGTTGCCGCCCACCCGGAGCCGCGGCGACAGCGCGGTGGCGAGGGCGTTGGCGGCGAGCACATCGAGGTAGCGCCCCTCGACGAAGGCGGGATACGGCAGTGACGCCACCAGCCGGGCGGTGCTCGGCGGCACGACCTCCCTCCGGGGCCGCCGCCGGGCTCGCCGGGGCCTCTCCTCGGCGAGCCCGAGCAGGTAGGAGTCGTCGTCGAGCCGCAGCACCCGGGCGATCGACCGCAGCACCTGCACCGAGGGGTGGCGGTCGCGGCCCTGCTCCAGCCGCAGGTAGTACTCGGCGCTGATCCCCGCGAGCATCGCGACCTCCTCACGCCGCAGCCCCGGCACCCGCCGGGTGCCCAGGGACGGGATGCCCGCCTGCTCCGGGGTCACGAGTTCACGCCGGGCACGGAGGTACTCGCCCAGCAGGTTCGGCTCGACGGTCATGCCTTCACGGTATGCGAGGTGACCGGATGCCCGCCTGTCCCTGTCACTACCAGGGCCGGGAGGGACCTGGCTCGGCCGGAGCCGGGCGGCGGACGATGCGGCCATGACTCGCCAACGTGTTCTCGTGACCGGCGGATCCGGCTTCATCGCCGGACACTGCATCCTTCAGCTTCTCAATCAGGGCTACTCCGTCCGCACCACCGTCCGGTCCCTGACGCGGGAGGCCGCCGTCCGGGCGGTGCTCGCCGACGCCCGCATGGCCGACGGCGACCTGAGCTTCGTCGCGGCCGACCTCATGACGGACGAGGGATGGGCCGACGCCGTCGAGGGCGTCGACTTCGTGCTCCACGTGGCCTCCCCCGTGCGCCTCGGACCGGTCGACGACGAGAACGAGGTGATCGCCCCCGCGCGGGAGGGCACCTTGCGCGTGTTGCGGGCCGCCCGCGACGCCGGTGTCCGGCGGGTCGTGCTCACCTCGGCCTTCCACGCCGCCGGCTTCGGCCACCCGCCCACCGACCACACGTTCACCGAGGAGGACTGGTCCGTCCTGGACGGCCCCGGCATGGACGCCTACGGCCGGGCCAAGACACTCGCCGAGCGGGCGGCCTGGGACTTCACGGCGGGCGGGGCGATGGAACTGGTCAGCCTCCTGCCGGTCGCGGTGATGGGGCCGATCATGGGCGCCGACGTCTCGGGCGCCAATCAGATCGTCCAGCGGCTGCTCAACGGCGAGCCGGCCGGGCCGCCCGGCATGTGGATCCCGATCGTGGACGTCCGCGACGTCGCGAGTGCCCACGTCCTGGCCATGACCGAGCCCGCGGCGGCAGGCCGGCGGTTCCTCCTGTCCAGCGGCCCGGCCCTTACGGTGCGGCAGATCGCCGCCGTCCTGAGCGCCCACCTCACGGACTCCGTCCCCGGACTCGCGACCCTCTTCCCGCCGGGCGATGACGACTCCGGCCCCGCGAAGAAGGTCTCCAGCGACCGGGCCCGCAGTGTGCTGCGGTGGCGGCCCCGCGACGCCGAGGAGGCGATCAGGGCGGGTGCGGACAGCATGATCAGCAAGAGTCCTGTAACGGGCCGCGCCCCTGGGTCCGTCTGAGGTCCCAGGGGCGCGGCTGCGTCGGTTCTCCCGTGCCTAGTCCTTCGGCACGTACAGCCGGATGTTGTCGATGCGGGCCTGGCCCTCGCCGACGTTCGTGTACGGCTCACCGATGACGAAGTAGTCGGGGTAGGCCGAGCCGGCCGGCCACTGGTTGTCCCACGTCTTGGAGCCGAAGGCGCCCGACGCGCGGTGGGAGGTGTTGAACTGGCCGTTGTACTCCGAGGCGTCCACGTTGTAGTGGAAGATCGGGACGTTGGCCCCGATCACGCCGGCGTCGTCGTCGATGAAGCCCCGGGTGAACCGGTAGGTCTGCTTGCCGACGTGCTTGAAGACGCCGCTGACCTCCATCGTGTAACCCGCCGGGGTGCGCTCGATGGCGAAGGAGTAGTCCTTGTGGGGCATCAGCTCGGGCTGCAGTTCCACGGCCGACTTCTGCACGCCGGAGACCGGGCGGCGGTCGCAGCTCGTCACGAACGTCTGCGACTGGCCGAGCGAACCCGTGAAGTAGAGCATGTTGACCGTGGTCTTGTTGCTCTGGTCCCAGGGGTACTTCTGGCCGGTCAGCGAGTTGCAGACGTCGTAGCCGTTGGTGTTCCGGGACGGGGCCGGGCTGAACTGGTCCATCAGCACCTTGCGGTGCCAGTGGTACATCGCCAGGTTCCGGGGCATCGCCGGGAAGTCGAGGATCGACATGAAGTGGAAGGCGTTGTACGCCTCGTTGCTGTCCTCCCGCACCGAGCGGGTGGCGCAGGGGTCGTTCGGGTCGATGTCGTTGGGGTTGCTGACCCAGGGGTAGAAGGTCTTGCACTCCCCGAGCTTGTAGCCGTTGTACTTGCCGTCGTAGAACAGCGACCCGTTGCGCAGGCCGCCGAAGTCGAGCGTCTTGAGCTCGTACTCGATGCGGTAGTACTTCGGCAGCGGCTCGGTGTTGCGGATGATCGCGCCACCCGTGTAGTGAGGCACCGTGATGTTGGCGACGGCGCCCACGGTGTCCAGCTTCTCCGTCTTGATCGACGGACGTTCGGCGGTGTCGGTGTAGCTGTCGTCGACCCGCCCGCCGCTCTCACGCGTGGAGAGGGACGCCGTGAGCCAGCCGTCCTTGCCGAACTCGGTCTCCTGCCGGTAGGTCCGCATGGTCGCCATCGACGCGTCGAACTCGGGACCGAGCTGCAGGCGGTAGAGGTCGCCGTTGTCGTCGTTGTAGTCGTCGACCGGGTCGCTGTAGTCGTCGAGCACCCACGGGCTGGCCTCGGTGCGGATCTTCTTGTTGAACGGCTCGTCATACTTGAGCCGCCAGCGAATGGGGGTGGGCTCCGGCTCGGGCTCGGCGGCCGCGCACGGCGGGGTCACACCGTCGTCGTCCTGGATGATCGTCAACTTCACGTTCTGCAAGGTCACCCCGGTCGTGCCCGCCTCGACGCGGAAGTCGGCGCCGCCGTTCTCGCGGTTGGCGAACCGGGCGTCCATCAGCTCGAAGCCCGCCGTCTTCCACGTGTTCGACCCGGTGCGGTTGACCGAACCCGTCGAGCCGTAGGCGCTGCCGGTCGAGTCGTACTGGACGCGGAAGGTGGCACCGCCCTCGTCGAAGTACTCGACCTGCAGGCACGCGACGTACGCGCCGTCGAAGGCGACCGCGTCGTCGACCTGGAAGTACATGTGCTGCGCCGGAGCCGAGGTCTGCACGGTCTTGCGGGCGTTCTTCCCGCCGACCGTCACGGGCGCGGTCGTGCCGTCACCCTGCTCGATCTGGCGAAGACCGTTCTCCTCGTTGACCTCGCCTAAGACGATCGAGGCGACGGTCCCCTCCGCGGCGGCCGACGTCGCGGCGGTCGGCGTCGCGTTGAGGAGCAGAGACGCGCCCAGGGTGACCACGCTCAGGGCCGCCACGGTCGAGCGACGTCCACGATTGCGAGTTGTTGCTTTCAATGCACTTCCTTTTCGGTTGAGCAAGGCGTCCGTTCGTGCCGCTCCGGGCCTCGGGACCGCGCCTGCGGCGCGGCCCCCGTCACGGGTGCCGATGTGCGCTGGTTCGATTCACTCGTCGGTCGCGCTCGCGCGCGGCAACTCCTTCCCGCCACCATCGGTGCGCACGAGCGTCGCGACAGGTGCCGGGAGTCCGTGCGAGACCGGTACTCGTAGCTCTTCGCCGTGCCGTGTGTCCTGGAACACCGTGTACGCATATCGGCTGGGCCGGTCGGGTCCTTCTCAGGACGCCGAGCTCGAGCAGGGATGCGGCGGAGCGATGGCACGCGGCTGCCGGATCGCACGCGCTCGCACCCGTCTCCAGCAGCTCGAACACCTTAATCGTATTCGACGACTTCCTCGTCGCCGGCATTCCTGTCGCCACCATTCGAATAACTCGAATCCTCTTCGATTTGCTACCTCACCACAGCCTCGATAAATGCGAGACACCTTGTCAAGGGTTTCGATTCGCGGACTTTCCCGGCCGATCGACCGGGCATTCGAGAATGTCGAATCGACGGTTCATCCCGACACCGGCGTGGGCCGTCGACGGTCGGGGGCCACAGGGATGGGCACGGCGAAGTAACGCCGCTTGTCACGAGGCGAGACAGACCCGGTCACCGGCCGACGGTGTTCGAAGGACGTCGGGCGCACGCTTGCCCGCGCCGCATCAGCCGCTTTCTTGATGGCCGATTTCCAAGAGAATCAGGAGCGTCTCCAGATCGCTATGAAGCGGGATCTCCCGCGTGGCGGGAATGCTCCTCCGTGATCTCTATCAGCCGAATCCTTCGAAGGTCGCGGAATAATGGCGCAAAGCGACACGGTGATCACCTTGGCGCAGATGGTGGGCCTGTTCATCAAACAAGCAAAAGCCTTCTGTCAGCCCTGCGCCAAACCGCGATCCCCTTATTGCAAGGCAGATTGGCAATGGCGTTCCAGGGCCTTTTGACTGCGGACAGCCAGGTGCTGGGTGTGGCGGGCGTAGAAGTCGTCGCCGTCTTCCGGGTGGTCCGTATTTCCAGCGGCATGCCCTCGCTCGGCATGCGCAGGTCCTCCAAGGGCTTGGTCCGTCGAGCTCTGGCGATCCCGGATAAGCCGTCATTCGGCAGGCAGGCCAGAGATGAGGCCGTGGACCCCTGACATCGCGGCGCTGACCACGATCTAGGGTCGCACTTATGGAATACGTACGTTTGGGACGAACAGGACTCAAGGTCAGCCGGATCTGCCTCGGCATGATGAGCTACGGCCAACCGCGCGAGGGCACCGAATGGATCCTCCCCGAAGACCAGGCCGAACCCCTCGTCCGCCAGGCCGTCGAAGCGGGCATCACCTTCTTCGACACCGCCGACGTCTACTCCGCCGGCGCCTCCGAAGTCGTCACCGGCAACCTGCTCAGGAAGTTCTTCGACCGCCGCGACGATTACGTCCTCGCGACGAAGGTCTTCTTCCCGGTCCGCCAGGGCCACAACGACAAGGGCCTGTCGCGCAAGCACATCATGGCCGCTATCGACGACTCCCTCACCCGCCTGGGCACCGACTTCGTCGACCTCTACCAGATCCACCGCTGGGACGACGAAACCCCCATCGAAGAAACGATGGAGGCCCTGCACGACGTGGTGAAGGCAGGCAAGGCGAGATACATCGGCGCGAGCTCCATGCGGGCGTGGCAGTTCGCCAAGGCCCAGCACGTCGCCGAGGTCAACGGCTGGACCAGGTTCGTGTCGATGCAGAACCACTACAACCTCCTCTACCGCGAGGAGGAGCGCGAGATGATCCCGCTCTGCGCCGACCAGGGCGTGGGCCTCATCCCGTGGTCCCCGCTGGCGAGGGGCCTGCTGGCCCGCGCCGGGCAGGAGCAGCACACCACCCGCCAGGAGGGCGACGGCGACCGCCAGCGCTTCCTCTACGGCGGACCGGGAGACGGAGACGTCCTGGCCAAGGTGGCCGAACTCGCCGGAGAAAGAGGTGTCGCCCCCGCGACTCTCGCGCTGGCCTGGCTGCTCCACCAGCCCGGCGTGGTCGCACCCATCATCGGCGCGACCAAGGACGGCCACATCGGCGACGCCCTGGCCGCCGTCGGTCTCGATCTGTCGGACAAGGAACTGGCCACTCTCCAAGAGCCCTACCAGCCCCGGTCCGCCCACTTCTGAGACAGGCGCCGATCCAGGCCGACGGGCGCGCGGTACCCGTCGGCCTGGATGCGACCGAAGCACGATCCCGCGAACGCGAATCAAGCACGAAACCTCTGGTCCGGCACGGGCCGATCAGAATGTGCGCAGGTGGGCCCGCGACTTCGTGCGGATCGCCGTCATAGGCACCTCGGGCGCCAAGGTGCCTGTCCAGTTCGCCGTCCCGACCGGCGAAAGGCGATCAGTTCCATCACTTGTCCCTCCGGCGGAACGGCATGGAACGCCTTATGGGTGAGACCCGGCCACCGGCCGTGTCTCGAAGTGCCCTCGATACGTAACCCGAGAAGGACAGACCCATGAAAAGCGTTCTCACCCGGCTGGCCGCCACCCTCGTCGCCACCGTCGGCGTCATCGGCCTGACCACGGCCCCCGCCCAGGCCGCGACCGAGATCACCGCCCACCTCGAAATCGGCTTCAACAACGGCGTGCCGGCCGCCCGGACCATCAACCTGAGCGTGCACGTCCCCATGAACGAGTACGACGCCAACGGCTACCTCATCCACGGCGCCCGGATCCAGGTCCGCTTCTACGGCAGCGACCCGGGCACCGACCCGCTGCTCTACGGCCCGGTCACCTGGTACAAGGACGACTACGGCCTGACCGCCGGCCCGGACGGCATCCACCTCGACTACGGCTGGGAGGTGCCCCAGGGCTCCTTCCTCAACGAGGACAGCGGTTTCGCCAACAACGGCGACGAGGTCTACATCGTCGCGAAGTTCATCGACGGCGACGGCGCGACCATCAGCGCCCAGTCCAACACCGAAGAAGGCCTCTACTGAGCCGACCCCTTGAGGCCGGTGGTCCGGCGCTCCCCCTTCCGTAGCCGGACCACTTCACGCCAACCCGGAGCCGCCGACCGGCACCTGCGACCCCGGAACAGACCATGCCCCGCCGGTCTCGCCCCGTGCCGTGCTGATCGACCGCACGAGGAACCGGGTCACGCCGACACCGACACCGCCCGGAACCCGTACCCGTCCTGCCCCGGAGCCTCCCACTCCAGGTCGACAGGTTGCCCGGCCGTCAACACCCGATACCCCGCAGCCTGGATATGGCTGAAGTGCGTCCAGCACCCGCCAGGCGTCTCCGGAGAGTCGATGACCCCCCACCCCTCGTCGGCGTGCCACTCCCGCACCACCCCTCGAACGCCCATATCCGGACGATACAGTCGCCCCCATGGCGCCCATCGAGTTGTTCCACCGTGTCGCGGCCACCGTCCCCGCCTACGCCGCGTTCCTCCGGGAGCACGACGTCGACCCGGCCGGCATCAGGACGGACACCGACTTCGCCACCCTCCCCTTCACGACCAAGGACAACTACACCCGGCGCCACCCGCTCAACGACCTCTGCCGCGACGGCGTGCTCCAGGGCATGATCGCCGTCTCCTCCGGCTCGACCGGCGAGCCGTCGTTCTGGGCGCGGACCGCCGACGACGAGAAGGTCATCGCCGACCGGTTCGCCCAGGTCATGGACAATTTCGGCCGCAGGCCCACGCTGGCGGTCGTGTGTTTCTCCCTCGGCACCTGGGTGGGCGGCCTGTTCACCCTCGCCTGTGTCAGGCACCTCCAGGACCGCGGCTACCCGATCACCGTCGTCGCCCCGGGAAACAATCCGGCGGAGATCGCGCGGGTCGTGCCGCAGCTGGCCCCGCTGGCCGAGCAGACGGTCCTGTTCGGCTATCCGCCCTTCGTCAAGGATGTCATCGACACCCTCGACCTCCCCTGGGCGTCGTACAACATCAAGATCGTCACCGCGGGTGAGGTCTTCTCCGAGGAGTGGCGCACGCTGGTCGCCGAGCGGGCCGGGATCGCCGACCCGGTCAGGTCGTTCGCGTCGTTGTACGGCACCGCCGACGCCGGCGTCCTGGGCAACGAGACGCCGCTGTCCATCGAGATCAGGCGGCATCTGGCCGCCCGTCCCGAGAAGGCCAGGGAGATCTTCGGGGCCGACCGGCTGCCGACGCTCGTCCAGTACGACCCGGCGGTCCGCTTCTTCGAGGAGTCCGGCGGGACGCTGCTGTTCAGCGGCGACAACGGCATCCCGCTGATCCGCTACCACATCGCCGACGAGGGCGGCCTGATCCCCTACCGGGAGATGCTGGACCGGATCGGCTTCCGGCCGGCGAGCGAGGGGCCCGAGCTTCCGTTCGTGTACGTCTTCGGCCGCAGCCGCTTCGCCGTTTCCTTCTACGGCGCCAACGTCTACGCCGAGAACATCTCGGTCGGCCTGGAGCAGCCGGAGGTCAACAGGGCGGTGACCGGCAAGTTCGTGCTGGCGGCCCCGGAGGGCGCCGACGGGCTGCACGTCACGGTCGAGCTCGCCCCCGGCCAGGAGCCGTCCGACGACCTGGCGAAGCAGGTCGCGGACCGGATCGTCACCCACCTCCGGCGGCTGAACAGCGAGTTCGCCCACTACGTGCCGGAGCGCAGGCAGCTCCCGCTGGTCACGCTGCGGCCCTACGCCGACGCCGTGGACTTCCCGCCCGGCGTCAAGCACCGCTATGTACGCTGATCGGCATGGCACGGGCGAATGACGAGGCCGCTGCGGCCCTGGAAGAGTACGCCGAACTGTTCGCGCTGAACGGCGGCGACGCCTTCCGGGTGCGCAGCTACCAGAAGGCGGCCAAGTCGATCGCCGGCTACCCCGACGACCTGCGCGAGATCCCGGTCCGCCAGATCCCGGGCGTCGGCGAGGCGATCGCGAAGAAGATGGAGGAGTTCCTCGAACGGGGGAGCTTCCGCCAGCTCGACGACCTGCGGTCGAAGGTGCCCGACGGCGTGCGCCGGCTGACGAGGATCCCGACCCTCGGGCCGAAGAAGGCGCTGTTCCTGTTCCAGGAGCTCGGCATCGACTCCCCCGACGCGCTGGCCGCCGCGATCGGCGCGGGGCGGCTCAAGGGGCTGAAGGGCTTCGGGCCGAAGACCGAGGAGAACATCCTCAAGGGCATCGCGCAGATGGCCGAGACCCGCGTCCACCTGGGCGTCGCGGCCGAGCTGGCCGACCGGGTCATCGCCTCGCTCGACGCCGACCAGATCACCTTCGCCGGGTCGCTCCGCAGGATGCGCGACACCGTCGGCGACATCGACATCCTGGCCGTGGGCTCGCCCGAGCTGATGGAGCGGTTCGCCGGGCAGCCCTATGTCACCGAGGTCATCGCCCGCGGCGAGAAGAAGACGTCGGTCCGCACCGACCGGGGGCTCCAGGTTGACCTTCGGCTGGTCCCGGAGGAGTCGTGGGGGGCCGCGCTCATCTACTTCACCGGGTCGAAGGAGCACAACGTCCACCTTCGCGAGATGTGTGTGAAGAAGGGGTGGAAGCTCTCCGAATACGGGCTCTTCGACGCCGACGACAACGTCATCGCCGCCGCGACCGAGGAGGACATCTACGCCGCGCTCGGGATGGAGTGGATCCCCCCGACGCTGCGTGAGGACGGCGGCGAGATCCAGGCGGCGCTCAAGCACGAGCTGCCCCGGCTGGTCACGCTCGACGACCTGAAGGGCGACCTGCACACCCACACCGACCTGACCGACGGCATCGCCACGCTGGAGGACATGGTGGCCGCCGCCGCCAAGCGCGGCTACGCCTACTACGCCGTCACCGACCACGCCCCCGACCTGGTCATGCAGCGCATGACGCTGGAGAAGGCCCTGGCGCAGCGGGCCCGGCTCGACGAGCTCCAGAAGAGCTACCCCGGCATGCGGCTGCTGCACGGCAGCGAGCTCAACATCGGGCCCGACGGGAGCGTCGACTGGCCCGAGGAGATCCTCGCGGGCTTCGACGTGTGCGTGGCCAGCGTCCACTCCCACTTCAACCAGTCACGCGACGAGATGACCCGCCGGTTCATCGCCGCCTGCGAGAACCCCCAGGTCGACATCATCGGCCACCCGACCACCCGGAAGATCGGCAGGCGTCCGGGCGTCGACGCCGACTGGGACGCGATCTTCCGCGCCGCCGCCCGCACCGGCACCGCGCTGGAGATCGACGCCTACCCCGACCGCGCCGACCTGCCCTCCGACCTCGTCCGCCTGGCCCGCCACCACGGCGTCAAGTTCTCCATCGACAGCGACTCCCACGCCATCCCCCACCTCGACAACCAGAAGTTCGGCGTCGGCATCGCCCAGCGCGGCTGGCTGACCCCCGACGACGTGATCAACACCTGGCCGATCGAGAAACTGCTGCGCTTCCTGGGCCGCTGAAAAAGCCTTCCTCCGTTACGGCTCCCGCCCGGCCGGCGCCGACCACCGCCCCCGGCCGGGCGCCGCATCCGGCGCCCCGCACCGGCTCCCGGCTACTCGCCGTCACGACTCAGCCACACAACCCGATCACCGACCGTGACACCGCCGGGCCGGACGACCTCGGCGTAGGCCCCCAGGCAGGGATATCCCCCGACGTGGTTGTCGCGCAGCAGGGTCCTGACGGTGTCGGTCCGGCGCGGCAGGTCCCCGTGGGCGAGCGTCGGGACCGCACAGCGCGGGGTGGGGCCGAGGATCCGCAGCACCACCGGACCGACGGTGAGCTCGCGGCCGGTCCAGTCGTTCTCGGCGTAGGGCGTCGCATCGGGCAGGTCGAGGACCAGGTTCGGCCGGTAGCGCACCATCTCGGCCCGGGCCTGGGCGAGGGTGGCGGTCGTCACCAGGTGGATCGCGGCGTAGTCGACGAAATTGCGGCCCGGCGTGCCCTGGCCGATCTGGAGGTGGATGTACGGCACGTCCGCGTCGACCCCGGCGTCCATGACCGCTTCGGGGTCCGGCCGGACCACCGTCGCCTGCTCCGGCCGGGTGGTCAGCAGGCGGACCTCGCGGCCCAGCGCCCGTGAGACGGCGTCGTCGGCGTGGTCGGCCCGCACCGTCCGGCCGCCCGGGAGCCGGATCAGGGTCGTCCCGTCGTCCCATCGGGCGGCGAAGCCGAGCAGGTCCCGCCACAACCGGGGATGCTTGGCGCTGGCCACCATCCCGGTCGCCACGTCCAGCAGCGCGGCCACCCGGTCGCCCTCGACGCCCTGCTCGGTCACGGCCGCCGCTTCGACGTCCTCCCCGAGCATCGACTTGACCGGGTAGCGCCGCAGCGCCACCACCGATCCCGTGTCCGGGCTCATGCCGTCGGGAGGTGCTTGGCGAGGAACGCGCGGATCAGGGCCGCGACCTCGTCTCCGGCGCTCTCCAGCAGGAAGTGGCCGCCGTCGAACAGGTGGATCTCCGCGTGCGGGCTGTCGCGGGCGAAGGCGCGGGCCCCGTTTGGGCCGAAGAAGGGGTCGTGCCTGCCCCACGCCGCCAGCACCGGCACCCGCCTGGCCCGCAGCCATTCGTGCAGCGCCGGGTAGAGCGGCGGGTTCGTGGCGTAGTCGAGGAACAGCTGCAGCTGGATCTCCGCGTTCCCGGGTCGTGAGATGAAGGCGTGGTCGAGGTGCCAGGTGTCCGGGCTGAGCACGCTCTCGTCCTCGACGCCGGTCACGTACTGGCTTCGGATCGCCTCCAGCGTGAAGGCCTCGCGCAGCGCCGCCTCGTTCTCCGGGCTCTGGTCCCGCTGGTAGTCCCACACGCCCTGCCAGCCCGCGGGGACGAAACCCTCGTCATAGCCGTTCCCGTTCTGGCTGATCACCGCGACGACCGCCTTGGGGTCGCTGAGCGCCAGCCGCCAGCCGATCGGCGCGCCGTAGTCCTGGACGCCGATCGCGTAGCGGGTCACGCCCAACTGGCCGAGCAGCCCGGCGGTGAGGCCGGCCAGCGCGTCGAAGCCGTAGCCGAACTCGGCGACCGACGGCGCGTCCGACAGTCCGAACCCGAGGTGGTCGGGGGCGATGACCCGATATCCCTCCAGCGCGGGGATCAGGTTGCGGAACATGAACGAGCTGGTCGGGAAGCCGTGCAGCAGCACGACCGTCGGCTGGCCCGCCGACCCGGCCTCGCGGTAGAAGAGACGGTGCCCGTCGACCGTCGCATACCGGTGGTGCACCCTCACGCTCATTGATCTAACCACCTTTCATCATTAAGGACGGTTAGATCGTAGGCATGCGACGTGTAACCTTGTCAACAGGCGAATGGAGGTTAGACCGAATGAAGGCGGCGGAACCCGACGAGGCGCTCCTCCTGGCCCTGCTGAACACCACCCCGACCGTCGGCGGAGAGGTGGACGACCGGCTCGCCGACCCGGCGGCGGCCCGCGCCTGGATCGTCGAGCACGCCGGCGACCGGCACGCCGACGAAGACCTCACGCTCCTGCGCTCGACCCGCGACACGCTGCAGGCGCTGGTCCACGGCCAGGCGGCCCCGGCGGCGCTCGCCCCGGCGCTCGACGGCGTCGCCTACCGGCCGGTCATCGGCGACACCGGCATCGAATGGCGGCTCTCTACCCCTCGCGAGCACACCCTGGCCGCCCGGGCCGCCCTCGCCTGGGACACCCTCCGGCGCACCGCCCCCGGCCGGGTCCGCCCGTGCGAGAACGCGGACGAGTGCACGCTCTTCCTCATCGACCACTCCAAGAGCAACAGCGCCCGATGGTGCTCGATGGCCGGTTGCGGCAACCGCATGAAGGCGCGCCGCCACTACGAACGCCGCAAGAACACCCGGACCGGCGGCTGACAGATTTGCCGCTTTCCTGGTAGGAAATACCTACAAGGGAAAGGGGTTCCTCATGGACCGGACGGCTCTGTGCACCCTGGGCGACATCCCGCCTCTCTCCGCCCACCGCGGCCCCATCGTCAAACCACTCCCCGCCGACCTGTTCACCACCCGCGGCTCCAGCGCCGAGACCCGCTGGGAGGCCATGGCCGGCCAGGGCTACCACACCCCCAACGACCGCTTCTTCGTCGGCAACCACACCACCACCCCCTTCGTCGACGCCCACTCCTGGCGGCTGCGCCTGCACGGCGACGGCCTCGCGGGGCCCCGCCTGCTCACCTACGCCGACCTGCGCCGGCTGCCCGCCCGCACGATGGACGTCGCCATCGAGTGCGCCCACAACGGCCGGTCACTGTTCGGCCCCCGGGACGACGGGTGGGGGCTGGGCGGCATCGGGGTGGCCCGCTGGCGCGGCGCGCCGCTCCGGAGTGTGCTCGCGCTCGCCGGGATCCGGCCCGAGGCGGTCGACGTGCTGGCCACCGGCCTCGACGACCCGGTCGAGGGGCGGGGGCACGTCCGGCACGTGGTCCCGCTCGCGAAGGCCCTCGACGACGTGCTGGTCGCGTACGAGATGAACGGCGTCACCCTCCCGCCCGACCACGGCTATCCGGCCCGGCTGGTGGTGCCGGGGTGGGTGGGGATCGCGTCGGTCAAGTGGCTCGGGGACGTCGAGGTGTCGACGCGGCCCCTGGACAACCCGTTCGGCACGGGCGTCACCACGCCGTCGGTGAAGAGCGCCTTCGAGCTGCCGCGACCCGCCCGGATTCCGTTCGGGCGGCGGCACGTCCTGCGCGGGCGCTCGTGGTCGGGCGCGGGCGCGATCGCGAAGATCGAGGTCAGCACCGACGGCGGCCGGTCGTGGCGGAAGGCCTTCCACCGCAGGGGAACCCGCGCCTGGACCCCGTGGCACCTGGAGTGGTGTCCGAGGGAGAAGGGCCCCGGCGTGCTGCTCGCCAGGGCGGTAGATCACAATGGGTACAGGCAGCCGGAATTCACTGCGTACGACAAGATGGGGTATTTGTTCGACGCCATCGTGGCGCACCCGGTGATCGTCGAGTAGCCAAGTGTTACCTTTGCGGAAGGTTCGCTGGTTTTCGCGCAGCTCGGGGGGGTTCGCGAGGGGCTGGCCGCCTATGGGGGAAGTACGGGGAGACGATTCCGCGCTGCCAGAATCGCTCCTTGGAGACGTCTTGGTAACGCCCCGGTAACCGCTCCTCAGGAGGATGGGGGCGGAACCCGGCGGAGAACGACAGGGGGAGGTTGCCCATGGGCCAGCTCACGGCACTCGACGCGCAGTTCCTCAGCACGGAGTCCGACACGACGGTCACCCACGTCGCCGGTGTGGCCGTCCTCGACGGCAGCGTCACCCGCGACCGCCTGGTCGCGCTGCTGCGCGACCGGGTCCATCTCGCGCCGCCGCTGCGGATGCGGCTCGCCGACGTGCCCTTCGGGCTCGACCGGCCCTACTGGACCGAAGACGACGACTTCGACGTCGCCGACCACGTGCACGAGTCGACGCTGCGCCACGAAGACGAACTCGCCGTCCACGTGGCCCGCCTGCACGCCCGCAAGCTCGACCGGAGCCGCCCGCTCTGGGAGATGCACCTGATCCACGGCCTGGGCGAGGGCCGCGTCGCCGTCTACACCAAGGTCCACCACGCCGCCATCGACGGCGTGTCGGGCTCGGAGATCCTCGGCGCCTTCCTCGACCTCACGCCCGAGCAGCGGCAGGTCGAGCCGCCCTCGGCCGACACGCCGCGCGCCAAGGCGCCCAACCCGGCCGAGATGCTCGCCGAGGCGTTCGGCCGGCTGCTGACCCAGCCCGGCGACACGGTGCGGTCGCTGACCCGCGCGGTCGGCGACCTCGACGCCATGCCGGTCTCCGGCGGCCTGCCCGGCGCCCACCGCCTGGCCAGCGCCGCCCGCCGCCTGCTCGGCGAGAAGCCGCTGCCGCCGCTGCCCTCGCTGGCCGCGCCGCGCACCCCGTTCAACGGCCCGATCACCCGCATGCGCACCTTCGCCTACGGGTCGATCGCGCTCAGCGACGTCAAGCACGTCGGCCGGACGTTCGGCATGAGCGTCAACGACGTCGTGATGACGGTCGTGTCGGGCGCGCTGCGGTCGTGGCTGGAGGAGCACGCCGCCCTGCCGGGCCAGCCGCTGGTGGCGGCGGTCCCGGTGGCGGTGCGCACCACCAAGGGGCACGAGACCATCGGCAACCAGATCTCCGCGATGATCACCCCGCTGGCCACCGACGTGGCCGACCCCGAGGAGCGCCTGTCGGCGGTCAGGGGCCTGATGGCCACCGCCAAGCGCCGCTTCGCGGTGTCGCGCACGAACTGGCTGAACGACCTGTGCTCGGTCCTGCCCGCCCCGATCGCCACCTTCGCGACGCCCCACCTGTTCCGGCTGGCCGGGAAGGTGACGCCCGGGGTCAACCTGATCGTGTCGAACGTGCCGGGCCCGCAGCTGCCGCTCTATCTGTGCGGGGCCCGGCTGCTGGCCTACTACCCGATGTCGGTGCTGAGCGACGTGACGGGCGGGTTGTCCATCACGTGCCTGTCCTACGACGGCAGCCTCGACTTCGGCGTCGTCGCGTGCCCGGCCAGAGTGCCGGACGTATGGCGGATCATGGACCATCTGCGCGAGGCGATGGCCGAGCTCGTCAAGCTCGCCGACGCCACCGACCCCGAATAGGACCTACTCCCCGCGCAGCACGTCGCCCGGCCGCGACCGGGCCACGCGGCGGGCGGGCCCGGCCGCGAGCACGCCACCGGCCAGCAGCGCGACCGGCACGGCGAGCCCGAGGGCCAGCGGGGCGAGCGGCGACACGTACAACAGCGGGGTGAGCCCGGCAACGGCCCGCCAGGCGGCGCGTCCCGCCGCCACCCCGAGCGGCACGCCCACCAGGAGACCGACGGCGGCGAGCGTGCCGACCTGGGCGAACACCATCGCGGCGCTCTGGCGCGGCGTCATGCCGATCGCGCGCAGGACGGCGACCGTGTGGCGGCGGCGGCCGGCCGCGGTGCCGAGCGCGTGGCCGACGGCGCCGACGGCGAGCAGCCCGAGGAACCCGGCGAGGACCGGCGGCAGGGCCTGCACGTTGCGGAGCCGGTCGAGGGCCCCGGGCTCCATCGGCGGCAGAGTCCCCGCGCCGAGCCGGGCCGACACCTCGGCCGGGTCGGCGCCGGGGCGCAGCGCGAGCAGGGTCTCGCGGAACTTGAAGTAGCCGTTGGGGAACAGCCGGGCGTACCCGTCACCGCTCAGCCAGGCGCCGTCGGCGTAGCCGTTGTGCGGGTTCTCCGGGACGAACACGATCCCGGTCACCGTCAGGTCGGCCGCGGCGTAGGCCCTGACGGTCAGCGTGTCCCCCACGCCGGCGCCGATCGTGCGGGCCGAGTCGGGGGCCAGCGCGATCTCCCCCGGCCCGCTGGGCGGGCGGCCCTCGATCGCGACGAGGGGAAGCGACCCGGGGCGGGTGAAGACGGTGACCGGGGTGGAGCCGACGGTGACGACGCCGACCGTGGTCTCGGTCGCCGAGGCCACCGCGGGGTCGGCCGCCCACGCGCGGACCGAATCGGCCGGGATGACCTCGTCGCCGTCGAAGCCGGTCATGGCCCACAGCTGGAACGTCTGGCCGAACCGGGAGGGCGCGACGACGGCGTCGGCCGCCCCGGCCTGGAAGGTGAGCGCGGCCAGCACCCCGGCCGTGCCGGCCACGACCCCGGCGAGCACGGGGCGTACGGAGGCCGGCCGCCGTCCCGTGCCCGGTTCGAGGGCCAGCCGCACCCCCATGACGGCCGGGATCGGCAGGCCCATCCGATGGGCGGCCGCCGCCACGGCCGACCTGCGCGCCACGGCGGCGTCCCGCCCGGGTGACGGCCACGCGGCGAGGGCGGCGGTCACGGTCAGGACGGCCACCACGACGCCCGCGACCCCGGCGAGGACCGGCAGGTCGGCGTACACGCCGGGGGCCGGCTCCGCCGACGCCGCCGAGCCGATCGGGAAGAGGGGCGAGGCGGCGACCGCGAGCCCGGCGCCCAGCAGCGCACCTGCCACCACCGAAGAGGCGGGCCCGCAGACGGCGGCGGCCAGCGCCTGCCGGGGCCGCATGCCCAGGGTGCGCAGGACCCGCAGGTCGCCGGCCGACCCGGCGGCCTGGCGGGCCACCGCCTGGCCGAGGAGCGCGAGCCCGGTCACCAGCGCGGCCAGGGCGAGGGCGGCCAGGATGACCGCCTCGAACTCGTTCGCCTGGTCGACCTTGCCCAGGAGCCGGGTGAGGTCGCGGATCTCGATGTCGTTGCGGCCGGTCAGCGCGGCGAACGCACGCTGGAACTCCGGGATCGATGCGGGTCCGCCGCTCAGCCGGACGATCGCGTTGTGGATGGCGTCCCCGGTCGTCCCTTCCAGGTCGGCGCGGTGGCGCTCGGCGAACGCCCGCGTCGTGGTGAACGCCGGGACCATCACGGCGAACGGGTAGCGGACCACCCCGACGATCGTGACCGGGTGCCGCGCCCGCGCCGATCCGGCGACCACCACGTCACCGACCCGCAGGCCGTTGGCCGTGAGGAAGTCGGTCGTCACGACGGCCTCGTCGGCCCGGTCCTCGTCGGCGGCCCGGCCTGCCACGACCACGGCCCGCTCGACGGTGTGCAGAAGATCGCCGCCGGGCGCGACGTACTGGATGCCCGGATCGGGCAGCCCCTCGAACCGGATGTCACTGATCAGGTACGTCGCCACGGCGGCGACCCCCGGCAGCCGCCGGACGGCGTCCCAGTCGAACCCCGGCTGGTTGGGCTGGACGAGCACGGTCGCCGGCAGCGTGACGGCGCTGAGCCGGTCGACGGCCGAGGCCCCACGGCGGGCGCCCGCGGCGGCGGCCGTCACCGCGGCCGAGCCCACCGCGACCAGCAGGGCGAGCGCCACCAGCGGGCGCAGGCGACGCCGCGCGTCCAGCCGGATCCACGTCCACATGGGGTCATCGCACCCCGCCGGCGGATCGGGCCGCCATGGGGTTAGCCCTCCGGCCGGAGTCTCCGCAGGCAGATCGCCGTGAACCAGGCGGAGATCACGATGACTCCGGCGGTGAAGAGGAGGAGGCTCCAGCCCGCGCCGCCGGCCGCGGCCATCGCGCCGAAACTCGCGAAGAAGAAGACACCGCACAACGCCGAGGCGAGGGACCAGCCCCGGTCGCCCGCGTGCCGGTGGCGCCGGGCCAGGACCAGAGCCGCGACGGTGATGGCGGTGAAGCCGACGGCGCCGCAGACGAAGTGGAGCATGCCGGACGGGCTCACCTCGCCGCCCACCGGGTCGATCGTGAAGATGCCGGCGCCCATCAGGCTCAGGCCGTACAGGCAGAAGAGGGTTCTGACCAGACCGGTGAACGCCGTCGCGCCCGCGATGACGGCCAGGCCGGAGAGTTCGAGGGTGGTGACGTGGATCCAGCCGAGGTCGCCCAGGGACAGGGCGCTCCACGGGTGCGTCAGGGCGTCGAAGCCGTCGCGGAGGGCGATCTCGAGCAGGGAGACGACGACGTAGAGGGGGCCGGCGAGAGCGCCGAGGAACGGCATGAGTCGGTTCATGCCTACTCCTCGAACGGGGACGACGATTTTCTACCGCCGCCCCGGAGAATTCCCGGTGATGCCCGACGGACGGCTGTGGGTTCAGCCGAACAGCGCCGTCGCGATCAGGTCGGCCACCACGTCGGCGTCGATCGTGTGCCCCGTCAGGTGGGCGATGCTCTCCTGGTAGAGCAGCACCGCCGCGAACGTGGCCGCCGCCGCCTCCAGCCGTGCCGCGTCTCCCCGCCCGCCCGGCAGTGCCAGTTCGAGGGCGAACCGGGCCCGCCGGATGAGCTCGCTGTTCAGCCCGTGAATACGGTCTTTGACCGATCGGTGGGTGTCGGCCTCGCGGAAGAGGATGCGCCGCATGGAGGGCGACGCGGTGAGCGGCAGACGCCGGGCCAGTGTGGAGAGCGCATGCGCCGGATCCCCGGGTTCGGGGTCCTCCTCGGTCACGAGGGTGCGTTCGTCGACCAGGGACACCAGCACGTCGATCTTGCGGGGGAAGTAGTGGAAGACGAGTCCTTTGGGCACCCCGGCGACCGCGGCGATCCGTGCGGTCGGGGTGGCGTCGTAGCCGCCGCCCGCGAACAGTTCCTCGGCGGCGTCGAGGATCCGGCTGCGCGCGTCCGATGGGCTGTCCACGCGCCGACCTTAACCGCTGTCCGTACCGCCCCGACATGCCGGAAAAGGGACACCAGCCTTCCAAGCGAGAAGCCCCCGGGGGCGGGTCCCGGGGGCTTCTCTCTGGAGGGGTTACTGGGTGGCGATCAGTGGGTGGACGCCTTCTCGGCGCCGACGCCGGTGAGGGAGCGGACCTCCATCTCGGCGTACTTCGACTCGTTGTACTCCTTGCTCATCCGCGTGGCGATGTAGCCGCACAGGAAGCCGATCGGGATCGAGAACAGGCCCGGGTTCTCCATCGGGAACCAGTGGAAGTCCATGTCCTTGATCAGCGAGGTCGGGCGGCCCGACACGACCGGCGAGAAGATCACCAGGACCAGGGCGGAGACGAGACCGCCGTAGATCGAGGCGACCGCGCCGGCGGTGTTGAACCTCTTCCAGAACAGGCTGTAGAGGATCGCGGGCAGGTTGCCCGAGGCCGCGATGGCGAAGGCGAGGGCGACCAGGAACGCGACGTTCTGCGCCTGGGCCAGGATGCCGAGCCCGATCGCGACCGCGCCGATGACGAAGGCCGAGACGCGGGCGACCAGGATCTCCTGCTTCTCCGTGACGTTGCCGCGCTTGAAGACGTGCGCGTAGAGGTCGTGGGCGAAGCTGGAGGAGCTGGCGAGGGTCAGACCGGCGACGACCGCGAGGATCGTGGCGAAGGCGACGGCGGCGATGACGGCCAGCAGGATCGTGCCGCCGATGTCGCCGAAGATGGCCTCGCCGATCGCCAGCGCGAGTTGTGGCGCCGCCGTGTTGCCCGCCGCGTTCTCCGCCCGGATCGCCTCGCTGCCGACCATGGCCGCCGCGCCGAAGCCCAGGACCAGGGTGAGCAGGTAGAAGGTGCCGATGATGCCGATGCCCCACAGGACCGACTTGCGAGCGTCCTTGGCGGTGGGCACGGTGTAGAAGCGGATCAGGATGTGCGGCAGACCGGCGGTACCGAGAACCAGGGCAAGGCCCAAGCTGATCAGGTCGAACTTGCCCCAGATGCCCTGGGCGTCGGTACCGTAACGGAGGCCCGGCTCGGTGAAGGCCGCGCCCTTGCCGCTCTGCGCGGCGGCCTCGCCGATCAGGCCCGACACGTTGAAGCCGTACTTGCCGAGGACCAGCAGCGTCACCAGGGTCGCGCCGCCCATCAGCAGCACGGCCTTGACGATCTGGACCCAGGTGGTGCCCTTCATGCCGCCGACGACGACGTACACGATCATCAGGATGCCGACCCCGACGATGGTGAGCGCCTTGCCCGAGTCGGAGGTGATGCCGAGCAGCAGGCCCACCAGCGCGCCCGCGCCGACCATCTGGGCGAGCAGATAGAAGATCGAGACCACGATCGTCGAGACGCCGGCCGCCGTGCGGACCGGGCGCGGGCTCATCCGGAAGGCGAGCACGTCGGCCATCGTGTACTTGCCGGAGTTCCGCATCAGCTCGGCGACCAGCAGCAGCGCGACCAGCCACGCCACCAGGAAGCCGATGGAGTAGAGGAAGCCGTCGTAGCCGTAGAGGGCGATGAGGCCCGCGATGCCGAGGAACGAGGCGGCCGACATGTAGTCGCCGCCGATGGCCAGGCCGTTCTGCGCCGCGCTGAAGGCGCGCCCGCCCGCGTAGTAGTCGGCGGCGGTCTTGTTCTGCCGGCTGGCCCAGAAGGTGATCGCCAGCGTCCCGACGACGAACAGCAGGAACAGGACGGTGGCGAGTGTCGTGTGGCTCATTTACCTGTCCGCCTTCTCGATCTCACCGCGCAGCTCGTCGGCCAGGGGGTCGAGCTTGGCCGCCGAATGGCGCGAGTAGGCCCACGAAATGTAGAAGGTGGACACGAACTGGAGCAGTCCGAAGATCAACGCGACGTTGATGTTGCCCAGCACCTTGATGGCCATGAAGTCGCGCGCGAACGCCGACAACACGACGTACAGGAGGTACCAGACCAAGAAGGCGACCGTCATCGGGAACGCCCACGAGCGGTAGCGGCGGCGCAGCTCCTGGAACCGGTCCGTCGCCCTTATCTGCTCATATACCGAGGAGTCATGTTGCTCCGTCGTCACGAGACCTCCCACGCTGTGATCTGGATCACCCACACGGTAGGAGTGGACGCTACCCCTGGAGGAGATACGGAGACCCGTCCTTCGCCGAGCAGACGGGCAAAGGCGCTCAATGTTGTACGGCTTGCGCCGAATGGTCCGCTATCCGCGACGAACGGCACCCTTTTCGGCCGACCTCAACAGTCCGTTATGACGACCGTGGACGCCAATCGCCCCGGTCCACGTCAAGTGTCTCGGGTGTGTGCAGACGTACCATCGTGCGCGCCACGTTCGGCGGCGTCCGGCCGGGGGTGAGCAGCGAGACGACGACCATGACGGAGAACGAGATCGGCACCGTCCAGGCGGCCGGCTGGGCCAGCAGCGCCCCGGCCCAGCCGCCGTGCGGCCCGCCGACGACGGTGACCAGCCCGGCCACCGCGGCCAGCCCGCCCCCGGCGAGCAGCCCGGCGATCGCCCCCGACGTGGTGAGCCGCCGCCACCAGATGCCGAGCACGAGCAGCGGGCAGAACGAGGAGGCGGCGACGGCGAACGCGAGGCCGACGACGTCGGCGACCGGCAGCGCCCGCGCGACGACGGCCAGCCCGAACGGCACCGCGACCCCGATGACCGTGGCGACCCGGAACGACCGCACGCCGTCGGTGAACCGCAGGATGTCCTGCCCGAGCACGCCCGCCACCGACACCGCCAGCCCCGACGACGTCGACAGGAACGCCGCGAACGCCCCGCCGGTGACCAGCGCGGTCAGCAGCTCCCCCGCGACCCCGGGCACGAGGTGCCCCGGCAGGGCCAGCACGACGGAGTCGGGCCCGTCGAGCGACAGGGAGTAGACCCGGCCGAGATAGCCGTAGATCGACGGCAGCAGGTAGAAGGCGCCCAGCAGCGACAACACGACCAGCGTCGTGCGCCGCGCGGCCCGCCCGTCGGGGTTGGTGTAGAACCGCACGAGCACGTGCGGCAGCCCCATGGTGCCCAGGAACGTGGCCAGGATCAGCGAGTACGTCGCGTAGACCGGATGCTCGCGCCCGTGCAGCGGCAGCGCCCACGGATCGCCCGCCTGGAGCCCGGGGGCGCCGTCGGCCCGCCAGGCCAGCAGCATGAACACCAGCGGCACGGCCAGCGCGGTCAGCTTCAGCCAGTACTGGAACGCCTGCACGAACGTGATCGACTTCATCCCGCCCGAGAGCACGTTCACCGCCACCACCCCGGCGACCAGCAGCCCGCCCGCCCACGCGGGCGCCCCGGTGATCGCCCGGAACACCATGCCGGCGCTCTGGAACTGCGGCATCAGGTAGAGCCACCCGATGAGCACGACGAGCACGCTCGACACCCGCCGCACGGCCATCGACTCCAGCCGCGCCTCGGCGAAGTCGGGCAGCGTGTACGCCCCCGACCGCCGCAGCGGCGCCGACACCAGCACCAGCAGCACGAGGTAGCCGCCGGTCCACCCGACGGGCAACCACAACATGTCGGCGCCGTAGGTGAGGATGAGCCCGGCGATGCCCAGGAACGAGGCCGCCGACAGATACTCCCCGCCGATCGCCGAGGCGTTCCACAACGGGGTGACGGTCCGCGAGGCGACGTAGAAGTCGGAGGTGGTCCGCGACACCCGGACGCCGAACGCCCCGATGAGGACCGCCGCGAGCACCACGAGCACGATCGCGACGAGCGAGCTCAATCGCCCTCCACCAGCTCGGCGAACCGCCGTTCGTTGCGCTCGGCCGCCCGGACGTACAACCAGGCCCCGACGACGAACGCCGGATAGATGAGCCCGGCGAGCACCAGCCACGGCAGCGGCAGCCCGAGGACGACCACCTCCCGCATCGACGGGACCAGCATGAACAGTAAGGGCAGCCCGCCGATGACGCAGGCCAGCAGCGTGCAGACGAACAGGGCCAGGCGGAGCTGGGTGCGGATCAGCGACCGCATGTAGACCTCGCCGAGCCGGGTCTGCTCGTCGATCTCCCGCGTGGCGGGGTAACGCGGTCGGCGGGCGGCGCTCGTGCGGGGGCTCGTCACCGTCTCGCGGCGCGGTCTGCTCAGGTCCGGGTCGTCCCCGGCGCGCGGCTGGCGGGCCGGCGTGCGGCGGCGGCGCGGGGCCGGGGGCGGGTCACTGCTCCGGCTTGGCACGGCGGGCCCGTCGAACCAGCAGGTCACGGAGTTCACGCGTGTGGCGGCGGCTGACCGGGATCTCGGTGTCGCCGATGCGCACGACGCAGCGGCCCGAGTCGATGTGCAGCTCGTCGATGTGCTTGACCGCGACCAGGTGGCTGCGGTGCACCCGCAGGAAACCCGCCGAGGCCCAGCGTTCTTCGAGGGCGGCGAGCGGGATGCGGACCAGATGGCTGCCGGTCGCGGTGTGGAGGCGGGCGTAGTCGCCGCGGGCCTCCACGTAACGCACCTCGGTCGAGGCGACGAACCGGGTGACGCCGCCGAGTTCGACCGGGATGGTGTCACTGGTCTCGGGCTCGGTGTAGGACTCGCTCCCGGCGCAGACCCGGCGGATCGCCTCGGCCAGGCGGTCGGGGCGCACCGGCTTGAGCAGGTAGTCCTCGGCCTTCAGCTCAAAGGCGTCGACGGCGTGGTCGTCGTAGGCGGTGACGAAGACGACCTTCGGGGGCCGCGAGAACTGGGTGAGCAGCCGGCCGAGCACCACGCCGTCGAGGCCGCGCATGCGGATGTCGAGGAAGACCGCGTCGATGGGCCGCCCGTCGGCCATGGCCCGGTCGAGGAGCTTCAGCGCGGCGGCGCCGTCGCGGGCGGTCTGCACCTCGCCGATGCGGGGGTCGGCGCGCAGGAGATAGGCGAGGTCTTCGAGCGCAGGCTGCTCGTCGTCCACAGCCAGCACCCGCAACCCGCTCACGTCCTACCCCTTCCCTTGATAAGTCCCTAGAGCGTGATAAATCGCCATTTGGAAGTCAACGCTCGTTCGGAATCGTTAACTACGAAGCCCTTCCGTTACGGCTCCGCCCACCCCGGCACCGACCGCCACACCCGGCTGGCGCCGCACCCGGCGCCAACCGGCCGCGCCACCGCGCGCCGCGACGAGAACGTGCTCGGGCCGCCGGAAGCTCTCACCGGACCGTCACCCCCGGCCGGTACTTGGGCATCCGCATGCTGACCTTCGTGCCCGCGCCCTTGCCGGTCTCGACGACCAGCCCGAACTCGTCGCCGTAGACCTGCCGGAGCCGCTCGTCGACGTTGGCCAGCCCGACCCCCGTCGCCCGCTCCTCCCCCGCGAGCACCCGCCGCAGGTGCTCCGGGTCCATCCCGAGCCCGTCGTCCTCGACGGTGATGGAGCACTCCGACCCGGCGTCCTCGGCCACGATCGAGATGCGGCCCACCCCGGGCTTGCTCTCCAGTCCGTGCCTGACCGCGTTCTCGACGAGCGGCTGGATGCACAGGAACGGCACCGCCACGGCCAGCACCTCGGGCGCGATGCGCAGGGTGACCTGGAGCTGGTCGCCGAACCGGGCCCGCTCCAGGGTGAGGTAGCGGTCGATCGAGCGCAGCTCCTCGGCCAGGGTGGTGAAGTCGCCGTGCCGCCGGAACGAGTAGCGGGTGAAGTCGGCGAAGTCGATCAGGAGCTCCCGGGCCCGTTCGGGGTCGGTGCGCACGAACGAGGCGATCGTCGTGAGGGAGTTGTAGATGAAGTGGGGCGAGATCTGCGCCCGGAGGGCCCGTACCTCCGCCTCCATGAGCAGGGTGCGCGACCGGTCGAGCTCGGCGAGTTCGAGCTGGGAGTCGACCCACCGCGCGACCTCCTGCACGGCCCGCACCAGCCCGGCCGAGGTGTGGTCGCCGTAGGCGGCCAGCGAGCCGACCACCCGGTCGTCGGTGGTGAGCGGGACGACCACCGCGTGCCTGATCGGGCACTCGGGCTGCGTGCAGGAGAGCTGGAGCACCTGGATGCGGCCGTCCTTGAGGGTGCTCCTGGCGTGGTCGAAGGCCTCGCGGGCGTGGTGGTCGCCGGTCCCGTCGTAGACGAGCAACTCCTCGGCGTTGGTGATCGCTATCGCCGGTGAGCCGAGGAGTTGCCGCAGATGACGTGAGGCCTTCAGGACGCCCGCCTGGGTGAGCCCGGCGCGGAGCGGGGGCGCGGCGAGGCTGGCGGTGTGCAGGGTCTCGAACGTGGCCCGCTCGGCCGGTCCGCTGCCGAGTTCACGCCGTCCGCGCAGCACGCGCCACAACACGACCGCCGGTACGCCGACCAGGGCTGCGACCACCAGGACGGCGACCAGGGGCTCCACGTCGCGGAGCCTACCGGACCGATTCGGGAACCTTGTCTTCCGAGACGGTTTCGTGCTCCTCGTCCAGCAGCGTGGTCTCGTCGAACGGGTCTCGGCCCGACAGCACCTCCTGAGCGCGCTCCCGGTCGAACTCGCCGGTCCAGCTCCCGATCACGACGGTCGCCACCGCGTTGCCGGCGAAGTTGGTCAGCGCGCGGGCCTCCGACATGAAACGGTCGATGCCGACGATGAGGCCGACGCCGTCGACCAGCTCGGGCCGGTGTGACTGGAGGCCGGAGGCCAGGGTGGCCAGGCCCGCGCCGGTGACCCCGGCCGCGCCCTTGGACGCGATCATCATGAAGACCAGCAGCGAGACCTGCTCGCCGAACGACAGCGGGGCCCCGGTCGCGCTGGCCACGAAGAGGGTGGCCATCGTCAGGTAGATCGCGGTCCCGTCGAGGTTGAACGAGTAGCCGGTCGGCACGGTGATGCCGACGACCGGGCGGCTCACGCCGAGGTGCTCCATCTTCGCGATCAGCCGCGGCAGCGCCGACTCCGACGACGAGGTCGACAGGATCAGCAGGAACTCGCGCCGCAGGTAGGAGAACAGCGAGAGCACGTTGACGCGGGCCACCAGGTGCAGCAGCGGGCCGAGGACGACGAACACGAACAGCAGGCAGGTCGCGTAGAAGCTGAGCATGATGACGCCGAGGCTGGTGAGGGCGTCGACGCCGGTGGCGCCGACCACCGCCGCCATCGCGCCGAACGCGCCGACCGGCGCGGCCCACATGATCATGGCCAGGATGCGGAAGACGAGCCGCTGGATGTGCTCGACGCCGGTGAGGATGGGCGTCGCGCGCGGCCCCATCGCCTGGAGCGCGAACCCGGCGAGCAGCGCGACCAGCAGCGTCTGGAGCACCGAGCCCTCGGTGAACGCCGAGACGAGCGTGGCCGGGATGATGCCGAGCAGGAACGCCGTGGTGTCGCTCTCGCCGCCCTTGGCGGCCTCGGCCGCGGCGGCCTCCCGCGCGGAGTCGGTAAGCTGCAGCCCCTGACCGGGGTCGACCAGGTTCCCCACGACCAGGCCGATCGCGAGTGCCACGGTCGACATGACCAGGAAGTAACCGAGGGCGAGCCCGCCGACCCGGCCGACCTTGGCCGCTTTGGCCACCGAGCCGATGCCGAGCACGATGGTGCAGAAGATGATCGGGCTGATCATCATCTTGATCAGCGCCACGAACGCGGTGCCCAGCGGCTTCAGCGCCACCCCGAGGTCGGGGGCGAGGAAGCCGACGGCGACACCGGCGACGGCCGCCACGATGACGGCGAGGTAGAGGTAGCGGGTCTTGTCGCGCCTCACCTGGGGTTCGGACATCAGGTTCACTCTCCCTGGGGGGTGTCGGTGGGGCGACTATCTGCCCGGGGAGTGACCTGGGTCACTATTGCGTACATTTCGTTCACCGGACCGAGTCAGAAGGGGTGAGGCCGATGCGGCGGTGGAGCCTCGCGCGGCAGATGCTCGTGCTGCAGATCGTCGTCGTGGTGGCGACCGTGGCGGCCGGCACCGTGATGGCCGTGCTCCAGACCCGTGAGCTGGTCGCGGACGACGCGACGGCGGTGACCCACGCGGTCGCGGTGAGCGTGGCTTCGGCGCCGTCGGTGCTGGCGGCGCTCGACGAGCCCGACCCGACGGCCCTGCTCCAGCCCTACGCCGAGAAGGTGCGGGCCGAGACCGGGGTCAACTTCATCACGATCATGACCCCGGCCGGCATCCGCTACACCCATCCGACCCGCGAGGAGATCGGCAAGCCCTACCTGGGCACCATCGCCCCCGCCCTGGCCGGACGGCCCTACAGCGAGACCTACACCGGCACGCTGGGCCCCTCGATCCGCACCATCACCCCCGTCGAGGACGCCGCAGGGCGGGTCAGGGCGCTGGTGAGCGCCGGTATAACGGTGGAGAACATCGGCGGGCGGCTGCGCGAGCAGCTGGAGGCCGGCGTGCTCGCGGGCCTGCTCGGCCTCGCCGCCGGAACCGCGGGCACCTATCTGGCCGGCCGCCGCCTCCGCCGCCACACCCACGACCTGGGAACCCACGAGCTGACCCGCATGTACGAGTACCACGAGGCGATCCTGCACGCCGTCCGCGAAGGCCTGCTGCTGGTCGACGGCCGGGGCGTGCTCACGCTGTGCAACGACGGCGCCCGCGAGCTGCTCGGCCTCCCCGCCGACGCCGAGGGCCTGGGCATCACCGAGCTGGGCCTGCCGCCCTCCCTCACCGACCTGCTCTCCTCCGGCGGAGACCGGACCGACGAGATCCACCTGACCGGCGACCGGGTGCTGCTGGTCAGCGTCGCCGCCGTACGCTCGGGCTCCCGTTCTCTCGGCACGGTCGTCACGCTGCGCGACCACACCGAACTGCAGGACGTGACGGGCCGGCTCGACGCCGAACGCGGCTTCGCCGACGCCCTCCGCTCGGCCGCCCACGAGGCGGCCAACCGCCTCCATACGGTGATCAGCCTGGTCGAGCTGGGCCGTCCAGAAGAGGCGGTGTCCTTCGCGACCGAGGAGCTCCGGGCGGCCCAGGAGCTCACCGACCGGGTGGTCGCGGCGGTCCGCGAACCGGTCCTGGCGGCGCTGCTGCTCGGCAAGTCGGCCCAGGCGGCCGAGCGCGGCGTGGAGTTGTCGATCAGCCCTGAGAGCGACCTCGACGACATCGGCCTCGACCCCCACGACCTGGTGGCCGTCCTGGGCAACCTCATCGACAACGCGGTCGACGCCGCCCAGTCGGGCCCGCCCCCGGCGCGGGTGGAGGTGCACGTGGGCACGTCCGGCCCGGTGTGCGAGATCCGGGTCGCCGACAGCGGCCCCGGCCTCGATCCGGCCCGCGTGGAGCAGGCCTACCAGCGCGGCTGGACGACCAAGGGCGACGGCCGGGGCCTCGGCCTGCCCTTGGCGGCCCAGGCGGTGCGGCGGCTGGGCGGCACCATCGACGTCTCCGCCGACCAGGGCGCGGTCTTCACCGTCCGCCTGCCCCTGCCCGAGAGGACGCCGTCGTGATCTCGGTGCTCGTGGTCGAGGACGAGGAGATCACCGCCGAGGCCAACCGGGTCTACGTCGAGCGCGTCCCCGGCTTCGAGGTCGCCGGGGTGGTCAGGTCGGGCGGCGAGGCGCTGCGTTTCCTCCGGCGGCGGCCGGTCGACCTGGTGCTGCTCGACCTCTACCTGCCCGACATGCACGGCCTGGAGGTGTGCCGGGCGATCCGGGGCGCGGGCGTCCTGTGCGACGTCATCGTCATCACCTCGGCCCGCGACCTGTCGATGGTCCGGTCGGCGGTGTCGGCGGGCGTGGCCCAGTACGTCCTGAAGCCGTTCACCTTCGCCGCGCTCAACGAGAAACTGCGGCAGTACGCGAGGTTCCGCTCGACGGTCGACGCCCCCGGTGAGGCCAGCGGCCAGGGCGAGGTCGACGACATGCTCGCCGCCCTGCGCGGCCCGGCCCGCTCCCACCTGCCGAAGGGCCTGACCCAGCCGACGCTGGAGGCGGTGGTGGCCGAGCTGCGCAGCGCGGCGGGCGGCCTGTCGGCGACGGCGGTCGCGGCCTCGGTCGGCGTCTCACGGGTGACCGCCCGGCGCTACCTGGAACACCTGACGGAAAACGGCGTGACCCGCCGCCTGCCGCAGTACGGCGGAATAGGGCGGCCTGAACTCGTCTATCAGCTCATCTGACCGCGAATCTTCGCGGCGTACTCGCGGGCCTCCTCATCGGAGGCGTATTTCGTGCGCGGCCAGAAGAAACCGCGCAGGCCGTCTTTCGGGTTTCGCGGCACGACATGGGTGTGCAGATGCGCGACCGACTGGGACACGACGTTGTTGAGGGCGACGAAAGTGCCCTTGGCGCCGAGCCCCTCCATGACGGCGCGGGTGAGGGCCTGGACACGCTCGAAGTAGGGGCCGACCTCGACGAGGTCGAGCAGGGTGACGACGTGGACCTTCGGCACGACCAGCACATGGCCCTTGAAGACGGGACGATGGTCGAGGAAGGCGAACACGACGTCGTCGTCGTAGACCCCGACGGTGTTCCGGGTTCCGGCCACCATCTCGCAGAACAGGCAGTCACTCACCCAACGAGACTAGGTCACTTCCGGCGAAATATTTGATAGCAATTGTCGGTATGGCGCACGAGCCGGCCACGGCAGGAAAGCCTTTATACACCCGGGTGCTGGTCCGCACGTTTATCGGCTCGGCCATGTTTCTGGCCGTTGCCGGCGGTTCTTTCTGGGCGGCCGGTGGGCTGCCCGAGACACCGCCACAGGCCGAGGAGACCTCCTCCCCCTGTCCGACCTTCACCGTCGCGAGCACCGCCTCGCCTCAACCGGTGAAGACAGCCATGGCAGCAACGCCCGGCGGCGATCCCTGTCTCATGGTGGAGCCTGACCACCCGGACTCCGACTATCCGGACTTCGACGCATGGGCCGCCCGGCAACACCCGGCCCGCAGCGCCCGGACCACAGTGACCCTCGGACCGGCGACGCGGGCGGAGGCCGAAAAGTCCCCGCTGATGGCCGAACTCAAGAAATACCAGTTCCCGCCGGATCCGGCGCCGGCCGGGTCGGAATTCATCAAGGTCTCGATCGTGCACACCGTCCGGTTGAATGCCGGAGACCCGCTGCTCCAGATCGCCCGGTCAGACGTCGCGGCCGAGTTCAGCACGGCTTTCATTCAAGACGGCCTCGGATCCATAGACACGGATGACTCCACCAAGTACCTGGAGACCGTTTTCTTCCCGCCGGAACTGCGGGCCGACGACACGGGTGGCGGCGTCGTCACCGTCCGGGGCCTGGGATACAGCGTCTACACGGAGAACACACCCTATGCGGGGCTTGAACTGAGCTCATGGAGCGACTGGGATCTGTTCAGCAACCCGAAGGCCATGCCGCACACCGTCCAGATCAGGCTGACCGGCTGGCAGGTGGCCGGGGTAGGAGGCCAGATTCCGGCCAGGCTGGGCACCGGGGCCGTGGATCTGACCGGCGGGGTGCCGACGCGAATAGCCCTCATCCAGTCCGACGCCGCTGAGCTGCCCGACTTCACCGCCTATCTGGCCCAGGGCGGCACCCTGACCGATGAGCCGGCCGACCCCACCGCCGAGTCGCCCTATGAGCTGGCCTTGATGGGGGAGAACCTGGTCAGAGTGATGACGGCCATCGCGCTGATCGTCTCGGTGCTGCAGTGGCTGGGCCGGGCGTGGTGGCGGCGGCGTCTCAACTGGGCCTTGGCGGCCGGGATCGTGCTGCTCTACGTGGCCGGCTCCTTCATCGTCCCCTGGGGGGCGGCCTGGGAACTGATCTGGGTGGCGCTGATCTGCGTGCTCGCGGTGCACCACGCGCTTCGCAGGGTCGGGCCGCCACGCTGGCGACATCGCGAGGTGCTCATCGGTTCGGCGGTCCTGCTGGCGGCCGGGGTGGCGGCGACAGTGCTCACGTGGACCACGGGCGGGGTGTCCGTCGAGTGGCCCGCGCTCCTGCTCGTCGTCGCGCCCTCCGTCGTGTGCGTGCTGTTCCGGTCGTCGCGGCGTCTGGCGATACCCGTCGCCGGCGTGGCGAGCGGGATTCTCTGTGTGGTCCTCGTCGGCGGCAGCGGGGTGCTGGGAGAGGGCGGGCTGGTGGGGCTCGCCTGCACGCTCGTGTGGCTCGTCGTCCTGGCGGCCGCCGTCGCGGTGAGCGCGGGCGAGTGGAGGGCAACGCACGCGCTCGCCCTGCTGCTGGGCGCGGTCGCCGTCTACGTCGTCCAGTGGGCCGCCGGGAGCACCACCCAATGGCTGGCATTGACGGGGTTCACCGCGCCGTTCGTGCTGGTCGTCCTGCTGGTGCTCCGCCTTCGCCGTCTGGGACGGCGACCGGCGGCGGTCGCCGCGGGCGAGACCGTCGCCTCCGTAGCCTTTCTGGCGATGCTGCTCTATCTCATCCCCACGCCGACCATCGTGGGCGTGGCGTCTCTGGTCGCACTGGCGGCCGTCTGGTGGCTGCTCTCCGGCACGGCGGCGCGGCGTGCACCCGGCTTCGCGGCGGTCACCGGCACGGCGCACGCCCAAGCGGTCGCCGCGTCGATCCACCGCCGGTTCATGCGCTTGGCGCTGCGGCACCTCTACCGGACCGGGCGTGCGCGGCTGGGCACCGGGGAGATGACCACGGCGGCGTTCGAGGAGCAGCGCACCGCCCTGGAGCAGGCCATCTCGGCCGAGCGCCCGGGACCCGTCGATCCTGACCTGGCCTTCGCCACCTCGGGCGGGCGCGCCCCCTGGCAGAACGGCGTGGCCGCCTTCCTGGTGGCCCTCGCCGTGACGGCCCCCATCACGATCGTCTACAAGCAGCCCTTCATCGAACAGACCGACCCCGTGATGCACCTGCTCTCGGCGCGCATGGTCTTCGGGCTGCCGCTGTTCGGGTTCCTGTACGGGTACTTCTATCCGCGCGTCCGGGGTGACCGGCCGCTCTCCAAAGCCTCGTATCTCCTCGTCGCCGGCCTGCTCGTCGAGGTGGCGGCGCTGCTGCCCCGGTTGACCGGCACGGAGCCGGCGGCCGACAAACTCGGGGTGCTCGCCATCGTCGCCGGGGAGGTGACGCTGCTCGCCCTGACCCTCGGGCTGTTCTGGGAGTGGCGGCTGATGTGGCTGGCCCGGGAGCCGTGGCACCGGATCCGGGGGTTCAACGTGCGCGGCCTGGCCGCGCCGCTGTCGGCGCTGGCCATCGCGGTGGTCACCACCGTCGGCGCACCCTTCGCCAACAGGTTCATCGGCCCCCCGCCGAGTGTTTCCGCCGAGGACTTCGGCCGGCGGATCGAGGCCGAAGAGGGCTCCGGCGCCACAGATGTCGTGGCCGTCGACGACATCACGGGAGGTTCCCGGGCGGTCGTCGTCAAGGAGCAGGGCCAGCGACTCGCCTACCGGGTGAACCTCGGCACGAACACCGCCACCAGCATCAAGATCCGGCTGGCGAACGGCGCCACGACGCACAACGGCGGTGTGCTCACCGTCCTGCAGGACGGCGGGACCGCCATAGGCGCCATCGCCGTCCCCCGCACAGGCGGCTGGCAGAACTGGGAGACGAAGGACGTGACGATCCGTCAGCTGACCGGGCTCCAGGAGGTGGTGCTGGAGTTCCGGGCCCAGGAGGAAGGGGAGATCGTGCGCGTCAACTGGATCGAGTTCAGGTGACCTCACCAGCCGACCTTCAGCGCCCCCTTCAGCAGCGCGCGGGCGATGACCATGCGCTGCACGTCGTTGGTCCCCTCCCCGATGGCCATCAGCGGCGCGTCGCGGTAGAGCCGTTCGAGCACGAACTCCTGCGAGTACCCGTAGCCGCCGTGCACCCGCATCGCCTCCATCGTCGTGGTCAGGGCCGTCTCGGAGGCGAAGTACTTGGCCATGGCCGCCTCACCCGTCACCGCGCCCTGCTCCGACCGGGTCGCCGCCCAGTAGGTCATCAGCCGGGCGGCCTGGATCTCGGTCGCCATGTCGGCGAGCTTGAGCTGGATCGCCTGGAACTCGGCGATGGGCTGCCCGAAGGCCGTGCGCTCCTTCGAGTAGGCCAGCGCGGCGTCGTAGGCGCACTGCGCCACCCCGACCGCGCGGGCCGCGATGTTGATCCGCCCGAGTTCGAGCGCCGCGAGCACCTGCTGCATGCCCCGGCCCTCGGCCCCGCCCAGCAGCCGCCCGGCCGGGACCCTGACCTCGTCCAGGACGACCTCGCACGTCTCGGTGCCCTTGTAGCCGAGTTTCGGCAGGTCGCGGCTGACCTGGAGGTCGTCCTGGTCGATCAGGAGGACGGACATGCCCCGGTGCGCCGGGGTCTCCGCCGACGTCTTCACCAGCACGGGCAGCGGGTCGGCGTGCCGGGCGTTGGTGATCCACGTCTTGGTGCCGGTGACCACGTAGTGGTCGCCGTCCCTGACGGCGCGGGTGGTGATGCCCTGGAGGTCGGTCCCGGCTCCGGGCTCGGTCAGCGCGATGCCGGTACGCCGCTCGCCCGACGCCCACCCCGGCAGGAACTCCTCCTTCTGGGCGTCGGTGCCGTACTGGGCGACCATCCACGTCGCGAGCGAGTGGGAGCCGAGGATGCCGGCCACGCCCATCCAGCCGCGCGCGATCTCCTCGAAGACGAGGGCGAAGGAGACCCGGTCGAGGTCGAGGCCCCCGTACACCTCCGGAACCGTCATGCCGAAGAGGCCGAGTTCCCTGAACGACTCGACGATCTCGGCCGGGTAGCGGCCCGAGCGTTCCCACTCGGCCGCGACCGGGACGATCTCGGCGTCGACGAAGGCGCGCAGCGTCTGCTGGAAGAGCCGCTGGTCGTCGGTCAGGTCGAAGTTCATGCCAGCGGGCCGTTCTTCGCGACGGGGAAGAAGCCCTTGTCGTGGGGGGCCTCGCGTTTGTAGACCATGACGGAGCGCCGCCACGACATGACCTCGTCGCCGTCCTGGTTCAGGCCGCGGGTGCGGCAGGTGACGATGCCGGCGTAGGGGCGCGACCGCGACTCGCGCACGGCCTCGACCAGCGACTCGGCGTAGAGGGTGTCGCCGATGAAGACGGGGTGGGTGAGCCGGATCTCGTCCCAGCCGAGGTTCATCGAGGCGTTCTGGCTGACGTCGATCACCGACAGGCCGAGCACGATCGCGACCGACAGCCCCGAGTTCACGATGATCTTCCCGACCGGTGCCCTGGCGGCGAAGTGGGCGTTGAAGTGGTTCTGGTTGGTGTTCATCGTCAGCAGGGTGAACCAGGTGTTGTCCGCCTCGGAGATCGTGCGCCCAAGGGGGTGCTGGAACACGTCGCCGACGACGAAATCCTCGTAGTAACGGCCGAGATGGGCTGCGTGTACGGTCACTCCCCTATCGTCCCCAGATCGTCTCCCGAGTGATCACCCCGTCGGCCGGGAATGTCTTGGTGAACAAATGGTGAACAAAAGGCAAACGAGGGGAGATTGTTGTCCGCCTCACTGGCTGTTCTCGCCGGAGTGTTCGCGGTGGTCTCGGGGGTCAACGACGGAGGCGCCCTGCTGGGCGCCGGGCTCCGGGTCCCGGGGGTGCGCCCGCTGGTGGCGCTGTTCGTCCTGGTCGCCGCGGTCGCGGCGGTCCCGATGGTGACGTCGCGGGTGGCCGCGACCTTCACGACCCGGCTGGCGTCGCTGCCGGGCTCCGCCGGGCAGGTCGCGATGACCGTCGCGGTGGTCTGCGCGCTCGTCGTCGTGCTGGCCCTCAGCAGCCGGGGGTGGCCGACCAGCCTCACCCTGGCCATCGTCGGAGGGCTGACCGGCGCGGCCGTCGGGCTCGGGCTGCCCGTCTCGGCGGGCGCCGTCGGCCTGGTCCTGGTCGCCGGGATCGCCGCGCCCTTCGTCGGGGCCACGGTGGCGGTGCTGGCCAGCCGCGTGGTCTCGGGGCTGGGCCGGGCGCAGTCGCTGCCGCGGCTCCACTGGGGCGGCTTCGCGGTGCAGTGCCTCGCGTACGCCGCCAACGACGGCCAGAAGATGCTGGCCGTCTTCCTCGTCGGGCTCGGGGTGGGCGGCGCGCCTCCCCTGGTCTGCCTGCTAGTCGCGGCGCTGTTCGCGGTCGGCGCCGTCTACGGGCTGCCGCGCGCCGGGCGGACCCTCAGCCGGCAGTTGCTGCCCGCCCGTCCGCTCCATGCCGTGGCCGCCGGGCTGGGCAGCGGCCTGTCGGTGATCGGCTGCGCGGCGGCCGGGGCGCCGGTGAGCATGACGCAGGCCATCGCGGGCGGCTTCGTCGGGGCGGGGGTGGCCGACAGCGTCCGGCGGGTGCGGTGGGCGGCGACGTCGAAGATCGTGCTCGCCTGGACGCTGACCCTGCCGGTCAGCGGCCTGCTCGGCCTGACGGCCGGGCTGATGATCAAGGGGGTGGCGGGGTGAGACGGCTCCGGCGGGTGTTCGGCATGATGCGGGGCCGCATGGACACCACCCTGGCCGACGCGCTCATCGGCCAGCTCGACGCGACCCGGGAGGGCGCCTGGCTGGCCATCGCGATGAGCGGCGGCGAGATCGGCCGCACCAAGGCCCACCAGGCGATGCGCGAGATCGAGCACCGCGGCGACACCTGCCGCGCCCGCCTGGTCGCCGAGCTCGCCGGCGCCCTGGTCACCCCGATCGACCGGGAGGACCTGTTCCGGTTGTCGCGGTCGATCGACGACATCCTCGACTCGCTGCGCGACTTCGTCCGCGAGTCCCACCTCTACCGGGTGCGCGGACGCCAGCGGTTCGCGCCGATGCTCGACCAGGTCATCGTGGGCGTCGACGCGCTGGAGAAGTCGGTCCGCGACCTGGCCACCCGCTCCTCGGCGGTCGGCCACGACGCCCTGGAGGCCAAGAAGGCCGGCGGCACGATCCGGCGGATGTACCAGTACGAGATCGCCCGCATCCTCTCCTCCGACATCACCGCCGAGGCGCTGCGCGAACGCGAGCTGGTGCGCCGCCTGGAGATCGTGGGCACCGCGATCGGCGAGGCCGCCGACGCCATCGCCGACGGCGCGATGAAGCGGTGACTACAGTCGGGGCCATGCGAAGATCACTCCCCTTCCGGCGCCTCACACCGGCGGAGAAGCGACTCGTCGCCGCCTACCCGACGGGCGAATGGGTCGACGTCCGCCCCGAGGGCGACCGCGTCACCCGCCCCAAGGACGCGTCCCCGCCCGACGACGACCAGACCACCGACCACGAGGAGCACAGGCGAGCCGGGCGGGTCCGCGAGGCTTGGGCCCGGCTGAACGAGACCGGCCGAGCTGACGTGAACGCCGACAGGCCGGCCGGGCGGGTCCGGGAGACCTGGGCCCGGCTGAGCGAAAACCGGCGAGCCGAAGTGAACGGCGACAGACCGGCCCGCCGGGTCCGCGAGGCCTGGGCCTACGTGAACCGGAACGGCCCGGCCGATCGGGAGCGGGTCGTGCGGGCCGAGGTGATCCGGGCGCTGCTGCTCGGCGCCCGGCCCGGCCTGCCCGGCCAGGTGGCCGCGATCCGGCTCATCGGCGCCCGGGTGGTGGGCGATCTCGACCTCGCGGGGGCCGAGCTGACCACCACGCTCCACCTGATCGAGTGCCAGGTGGGCGGGGTGATCGACCTGGTCGAGGCGCAGACCAGGGCGCTGCGCCTCCGCGACTGCGACCTGCTGCGATTACGGGCCGGGCGGGTGCGGGTCGACGGCGTGCTCGACATCGGCGGCTGCGTCGTCCACGACGGCATCCGCCTCGACAACGCCCACGTCAGCGGGCAGTTGCGGATGTCGGGCTGCGAGATCGGCAGCCCGGCCCACTGGACGCTGAAGGAGGCGGGGTGGGCCGGCAACCGCTACACCGGCGACCCCCGCGAACAGGAGCAGCAGCACACCGCGCTCTGGGCGGGCGGCCTGGTGGTGGAGGGCGGCGCGTTCCTGCGCGGGATGACGGTGACCGGCGGCCTGCGGCTGCACGGCGCCCGGTTCAACGGCGGGTTGTGGCTGCAGCACACCGAGATCACGGCGACCGGCCGCTACGCCGTCCACGGCGACTACCTGCAGGCGACGGTCGTGAACATGGGTTCAGGGTTCTCCGCCGAGGGTGAGATCAGCCTGCGTGGCGCTCGCATCAGCGGCACCCTCTCGCTCGACGGAGCGAGGCTGAAATCCGAGAAGCTGGCGGTTCATACCCGCCACCTCGACGTCGGTGAGTTCCTGCTCACTCCCGAGTCGATCGAGGGCGGGGTCGATCTCGGATACACCCGGGTCGGGCTGCTCGCCGACCGTCCGGAGAGCTACCCGGGCGCGGTGCGGCTCAACGGGCTCGTGTACGAATCCCTCCGCAGCCCCGCGACGCTGCGCGACCGCCTGTCGTGGCTGACCAGGCACCCCGACGGCTACCGCCCGCAACCCTACGAGCAGCTGGCCGCCTACTACCGCCGGATCGGGCACGAGCACGACTCCCGGCGGGTCCTGCTGGCCAAACAGCGGGCCCGGCGGCGCACGCTGACCGTGGCCGGACGCGCCTGGGGCGTGTTGCTGGACGCCGTCGTCGGCTACGGCTTCCGTCCCTGGCTGGCCGCGGCCTGGTTGTCGGCCGTGCTCACGGCGGGGACGGTCGTCTTCTCCCTGGTTCCCCCGGTCCAGATCGGACTGGACGAACGTCCCCGCCACTTCAACCCTTTCGTCTACACCCTCGACCATCTCGTGCCGGTGAGCCTGTTCGAGCAGCGGGCCGCCTGGGAGCCCACCGGCTGGACGATCTGGGTGGCCAACGCGCTCATCGCATCGGGCTGGATCCTGGCCACCGCGCTCATCGCGGGCGGCACCCGCGTGCTGCGCCCGGCGAGCACGGCACCCTGATCACCTCTTGCGGCGCAACACCCGGCGGAACACCAGCAGCGCGGCGACCCCGGCCGCGACCGCCAGCATCGGGCGCTTCTTCGCCTCGGCGGTCAGCCGGTCGGTGGCGTCCTTGAACTGCGCGGGCGTGACTTCGGCCGCCTTGGCCGACACGGTTTCGCCGGCACCCCTGACCTTGTCCTTCACGGCGTCGGGGATGTGCTGGTCCACGGTGGCGACCGCCTTCTGGGCGGCCTCGCGGACCTCGGGCATCTTCTCCTCGACGGTCGCGGCGACCTTGGCGGCGGTCTCGTGGAACGCCCCTTCGATCTTGGCGGCGGCCGTCTTCGCGGCGTCGGTCATCTCATTCACTCTGTCGTTGGCCATGCGCGCGCGACTACCCGCAGGTGACGGCCTCACACGTGACGCCTGGGGAGGTGAAAGTTTCACCTCCGCGCAGGTGAAAGAGCGGCGAATCCGCACGTCGATTGACAGGGATTCGGGCGATCCGGGCATGCTACCGGTGGGAGCGCTCCCATTCCCCCTGTGTCCCTGAGAGCTTGGAGACCCCCCGACAATGGCGATACGTGCTTATCGCAAACGCACCCTGTGGGCGGCCGCGCTGGCCGTCTGCACGGCCGCCGTCACATTGGTCGCACAACCGGCCTCCGCCGCCGTGACCTGCGACGTGACGTACGTGACGAACGACTGGACGACCAGCCCCGGCAACGGCGGCTTCACCGCGAACATCACGGTGCGGAACACCGGCGACGCCCTGAGCAGCTGGAACCTGGGCTTCACCTTCCCCAACTCCGGCCAGCGCGTCCAGCAGGGCTGGTCGGCGAACTGGACCCAGTCGGGCGCCAACGTCACCGCCACCAACATGCCGTGGAACGGCTCGCTGGCGAGCGGCGCGACCCTCTCCCTGGGCTTCAACGGGACCTGGAGCGGCAGCAACCCCAAGCCGACGTCCTTCCGGGTGAACAACGTGGTCTGCGGCGGCAGCCCCTCGCCGTCGCCGAGCCCGTCGCCCTCTCCCTCCCCGAGTCCTTCACCCAGTCCTTCACCCAGCCCCTCGCCGTCTCCGTCGCCGAGCCCGTCGCCGCAGCCGGACGGGTTCGTCCGCGTCGCGCCGACGTCGGTGCTGGTCGCCGAGGGCGGTTCGGCCACGGCGGCGGTGTCGTTGTCGCTGCAGCCGACCTCGAACGTCACGGTCACCGTGTCGAAGCAGAGCGGCGGTGACGCCGACCTGACCGCGGCGCCCACGACGCTGACCTTCACGCCGGCCAACTGGAACGTCACCCAGAACGTCACGGTGAGCGCCGCCCAGGACGCCGACTCGATCGGCGGCACCGCCCGCTTCAACCTGTCGACGAGCGGGGGCGGGGTCTTCTACTTCTCCTCGGCCCTGGACGCCACCGAGGCCGACGACGACGGGACCACGCCGGGCAACGAGTACATCCAGCGCTTCACGACGCTCTACAACAAGATCCACGACCCGGCGAACGGCTACTTCTCGCCGGAGGGCGTGCCCTACCACTCGGTCGAGACCTTCATGGTCGAGGCGCCCGACCACGGGCACGAGACCACCTCCGAGGCCTACAGCTACTACCTGTGGCTGGAAGCGGTCTACGGTCAGGTGACCGGCGACTGGTCCAAGTTCAACACCGCGTGGGCGTCGATGGAGAGGTACATCATCCCCTCCACGCAGGACCAGCCGACCAACTCGTTCTACAACGCCAACTCCCCGGCCACCTACGCCGGTGAGTTCGACGACATCAGCTCCTACCCGTCGCAGATCAACTCGGGCGTCTCCGTGGGCACCGACCCGATCGCGGCCGAGCTGCGGACGGCGTACAACACCAGCGACATCTACGGCATGCACTGGCTGCTGGACGTCGACAACACCTACGGCTTCGGCCGGTGCGGCGACGGCACGACCAAGCCGGCGTACATCAACACCTACCAGCGCGGCCCCGAGGAGTCGGTCTTCGAGACCATCCCGCAGCCCTCGTGCGACACCTTCGCGCACGGTGGCCGCAACGGCTTCCTCGACCTGTTCATCAAGGACAGCAGCTACGCCCGCCAGTGGAAGTACACCAACGCCCCCGACGCCGACGCCCGCGCCGTGCAGGTGGCCTACTACGCCAACGAGTGGGCCAAGGCCCAGGGCAAGCAGTCGCAGATCGCCTCGACCGTGGCCAAGGCCGCGAAGATGGGCGACTACCTGCGCTACGCGATGTACGACAAGTACTTCAAGCAGCCCGGCTGCACCAGCACCTCGTGCCCGGCCGGCACCGGCAAGAACAGCGCCAGCTACCTGCTGAGCTGGTACTACGCGTGGGGCGGCGCGACCGACTCGTCGGCCGGCTGGGCCTGGCGCATCGGTTCGTCGCACAACCACGGCGGCTACCAGAACCCGCTCGCGGCCTGGGCTCTGTCGACCCAGTCGGACCTGCGTCCGCGCAGCACCACCGGCGCCTCGGACTGGGCGACCTCGCTCACCCGCCAGCTCCAGTTCTACAAGTGGCTGCAGTCGGACGAGGGCGCCATCGCCGGCGGCGCGACCAACTCGTGGCAGGGTCACTACGCCACCCCGCCGTCGAACCTGCCCAAGTTCCACGGCATGACCTACGACTGGCAGCCCGTCTACCACGACCCGCCGTCGAACCAGTGGTTCGGCTTCCAGGCGTGGTCGATGGAGCGCGTGGCCTCGTTGTACTACGCCAGCGGCAACGCCGACGCCAAGACGATCCTCGACAAGTGGGTCGCCTGGGCGATGGCCAACACCACCATCAACGCCAACGGGACCTACCAGATCCCGTCGACGCTGCGCTGGTCGGGCGCCCCCGCCGGTAACTGGAGCTCCACCACCGGCATGCCGCCGGCCAACCCGAACCTGCACGTGACCGTGGCCGACCACACGACCGACGTCGGCGTCGCCGGCTCGTACGCGAAGGTCCTCATGTACTACGCCGCCCGCGCGAACCACACGGGCGCGAAGAACATGGCCAAGGCGCTGCTGGACGGCGTCTGGCTCAACCAGGACGCCAAGGGCGTCTCGGTGCCGGAGACCAAGGCCGACTACAACCGCATCGACGACCCGGTCTACGTGCCCCCGGGCTGGACCGGCACCATGCCGAACGGCGACGCGATCAACTCCAGCTCGACCTTCATCTCGATCCGGTCGTTCTACAAGAACGACCCCGACTGGCCGAAGGTGAAGGCCTACCTGGACGGGACCGGCCCGGCCCCGACCTTCAACTACCACCGCTTCTGGGCCCAGGTCGACGTAGCCGTCGCCATGGGCGAGTTCGGCCGCCTCTTCCCGAACGGCTGATCCCCGAAGACGGGGGCGTGGCGGTGCCGGACCCGCCGTCACGCCCCTGAAGAAACACCCCTGAGGAGCCCTCCCCGGAGGGCTCCTTCCCTTTTGCGCGGGCCCCGAAGTGAAACATTCAGACGACGGAAGCCCAGGTCAGCGGCCTGGCCGGGGCCCCTTGATTGACATCTCAACCGTCGTCCACGAAATTCGGCTTGGGAGCGCTCCCACGCCCCAGATGGCGAGGGGCGCGACAGCGCCTGACCCGCTGCCGCGCCCCCGACACCCCCCTCCGTAAGGACGCTCCTATGCGCCGTACGCTCCGCATCGCGGCCGTGGCACTGGTCGCCGCCGTCACCCTGCAACCGCAGCAGGCCTCCGCAGCCGTCTTCAACTACGGCGAGGCGCTGCAGAAGTCGATCCTGTTCTACGAGGCCCAGCAGTCCGGCCCGCTGCCCTCCTGGAACCGCGTCTCGTGGCGCGGCCCGTCCGGGCTGACCGACGGTTCGGACGTCGGGCTCGACCTGACCGGCGGCTGGTACGACGCCGGCGACCACGTCAAGTTCGGCCTGCCGATGGCGGCGGCCACCACGATGCTGGCGTGGGGGGCGGTCGAGTACCGCTCGTCGTACGGCACCCAGCTCACGCACCTGATGAACAACCTGCGGTTCGTCAACGACTACTTCATCAAGGCGCACCCGTCGGCCAACGTGCTCTACGGGCAGGTCGGCAACGGCGGGCTCGACCACGCCTGGTGGGGTCCGGCCGAGGCGATGCAGATGAACCGGCCGTCGTACAAGATCGACGCGAGCTGCGGCGGCGCCGACCTGGCCGGGGAGACGGCCGCGGCGATGGCGGCCTCCTCGATCGTGTTCCGGCCGACCGACCCGACGTACGCGAACACGCTGGTGACCCACGCGCGGCAGCTCTACACCTTCGCCGAGAACGTGAAGCGCGCCTACAGCGACTGCATCACCGACGCGGCCGGCTACTACCGCTCGTGGAGCGGCTTCAACGACGAGCTCGTGTGGGGCGCCATCTGGCTGCACCGGGCCACCGGTGAGGCGTCCTACCTGGCCAAGGCCGAGGCGGCGTACGCCAACCTGGGCACCGAGCCGCAGTCGACGACCAAGTCGTACAAGTGGACGATCGCCTGGGACGACAAGTCCTACGGCGCCTACGTGCTGCTGGCGAAGCTGACCGGCAAGCAGCAGTACCTCGACGACGCCAACCGCTGGCTCGACTACTGGACCGTCGGCGTCAACGGGCAGCGGGTGGCCTACTCGCCGGGCGGCCAGGCCGTGCTCGACCGCTGGGGCTCCCTCCGGTACGCCGCCAACACCTCCTTCGCGGCGCTCGTCCACAGCGACTCGATCACCGACACGACGCGCAAGGCCCGCTACCACGACTTCGCCAAGCGCCAGATCGACTACGCGCTCGGCGACAACCCGCGCAACTCGTCGTACGTGATCGGCTTCGGCGCCAACCCCCCGAAGAACCCGCACCACCGCACGGCGCACGGCTCGTGGACCGACCAGATGACCAACCCGGTCGAGACCCGCCACGTCCTGTACGGCGCCCTCGTCGGCGGCCCCCCGGACCCGAACGACGCCTACACCGACAAGCGCGACGACTACGTGATGAACGAGGTCGCGACCGACTACAACGCCGGCTTCACCAGCGCCCTGGCCCGCCTCTACGGCGAGTACGGCGGCACCCCGCTGGCCAACTTCCCCCAGCCCGAGACGGCCCCGGAACCGGAGATCTTCACCGAGGCGTCGGTGAACGCGACCGGACCCAACTTCACCGAGGTCAAGGTCATGGTCCGGAACCAGTCGGGCTGGCCGGCCCGGAACCTGACCAACGGCTCGTTCCGCTACTACTTCACCCTCGACGGCGACACCACCCCGGCCGACATCACGATCACGGCCAACTACAACCAGTGCAGCGCGCCGACCGGTCCCACCCAGCACTCCGGGGCGGTCTACTACGTGACGATCAACTGCACCGGCCAGAACATCGCCCCGGCGGGCCAGTCCCAGCACCGGCGCGAGGTCCAGTTCCGGGTGGCCAGCTCGAAGCAGTGGAGCGCGGCCAACGACTGGTCGTACGTGGGCGTGTCGACGACGCCGGGCTCGACGCCGGTGCGGGTCACCAACATCCCGCTGTACGCGGGGACGACCAAGATCTGGGGCAACACCCCGGGCAACGACCCGTCGCCCTCCCCCAGCCCGTCCCCGTCCCCGTCCCCGTCGCCCTCGCCTTCCCCCTCGCCCAGCCCGTCGCCTTCACCTTCACCTTCGCCTTCGCCGTCGCCCTCGCCGAGCCCCAGCCCGTCGCCTTCCCCGACCGGTAAGGCCTGCACGGCGACCTACACGATCAGCAGCCAGTGGGGCGGCGCGTTCGGCGGGGAGGTGTCGGTGCGGAACTCCGGCAGCGTCGCCATCACCGGGTGGACCGTGAACTGGACGTGGCCCAACGGCCAGAGCATCTCCCAGCTCTGGAACGGCCAGCACACCCAGTCGGGCTCGGCCGTGACCGTCCGGAACATGAACTACAACGGCAACCTGTCCCCCAACGCCTCGACCGGCTTCGGCTTCAACGCCAGCTGGAACGGCACCAACGGAGTGCCGGCGGTGACCTGCACCCCGGCCTGACCCGAGCCGCCCGCCTTCCCCAGACGGACCCCTCTGGGGGAGGCGGGCCCCCAAAACGGCCCCGCCCCTCATTCCGCAGGGGGGCGGGGCTTTCCACATGCGTTTCCTGGACGCCCGATTTGATGTGCGGCATTCTGCTCGCGTGACCGATCTGGACGAGCAAGCGATTTCGCCCGCCGCACGGCGAACGGGTGAGCCGCCGGGGAAGATGTTTCTTTCCTGCACGATCCTGGTGACGCTGATGGCTTTCTACCTGACCTCCGTTCCCGACCCCTATTCGGAGGCGTGGGTCTTCGGCTTCCTTGCCTGGTGCGTCATTCTTCCGACGTTCGTCGTCAAGCTGGTGCTGGCCAAGCCCGGTGGCGGATCCTCGCCGGTCCCGTCGCTGCTGGTGCTGGTGGTCTTCCCGGTCTGCCTGCTCGGAATGGCGCTCGACCTTCCCTACAAAGCGCGTTTCGCGTTGTCGGAGAGCAGCCTGGAGGCGTACGCGCGCGACGTCGCCGGCGCCGGCGCCAAGACCGATTGCCGAATGGTCGGCCTCTATAACGTCTGCGACGCGCAGCCCATCGCCGGCGGGGCCCAGCTCATGGTCACCGATCCGCCCATCGCGCAGTCCCGGGGTTTCCTGTGGCTTCCGGGCGGAACTCAACCGCCCGACGATACGGAGTGCGAGAGGTTCCGGCATCTGTCCGGCCCGTGGTGGTCGTGCAAGACCTGGGACGGATGGTGAAATTCCTTGGCGCGATGAGAACATCCGCGCCGGAAAGAACACGGTAGAACCGAAGTGTGGAATCGGATTCAGCCCGGCGTTTCCTGCACTGGTTCCATTTCGCGGTGCGCATCGTGCTGCTGCTCGTCCTGCTGGCCGGGGCCGTGCTCGTCAGCGCCACGTTCCGGCCGTCGGTCCGCACGCTCGACCAGTTCCGGTTCGCCCTTTCGTCCGGTGAGGTCGACCGGGTGACGTGGCGGGGCAACGGTGGCGAGATATGGCTGCTGACGTGGTCGGAGTCGCCGCTGGTCTGGCACGAGGTCCAGAGTGACGGGCTGCGGGATGCCAAGGGGCCGTACACGATCAAGCGGCTCAACGCCGACGCCTCGCGCAACCCGGTCGTGCCCTCGATCGTGCGGGTCGACGATCGACGGGGCGGGTCGTTCGCGCCCTCATGGCCGTTCCGGTTCCCCGGCGGCACGAACCTGTGGTGGCTGGCGGCCGCCTGGATCCTCACGTTCCTGCTCATGCTGGGGTCGCGGCCCCGGCTGGGCAACCGGTGGGCGTGGTTCTGGTTGTTCACCGTCGGGGAGATCGGCGCGCTGCTGTTCCTGGTGCTGGAACCGAGACCGCTGTGGCAGGGGCCCGGTGAAGGGCTCGGTGAGCGGCCCGCTCACGGCAGGCCGATCAGCGGTCGCACCGGCTGCCTGTACTCGATTCTGCTGGCCGTCGTCTCGGTCGGCGCCGCCCTGGGCGTCGGGGAACTCGTCAGGCTGCTGCTGGGCTGAGGCGCGGGTGATTTGATTTACGTGCCATCGCGCCCCAGCATGGCCGGGTGAAGCCCTGGGTGAAAGTCGTCTGTCTGGTCCTGGTCGTGAGCCTCGCCGGCGCGGCGTTGTTGTCGGCGGTGAACCTGGTCACGTCGTTCCTCTAGGCCGCTCTGATCTGGCGCACGATGGTCGGGTCGGTGATCGCGGTGTCGTCGGCCAGGAGGAAGGCCTTGCTGAGGATCAGCGACAGGCGGCCGTCCTCCTCGAACGGCAGGAACAGGCCGCTCGACGGGGTGGTCTTGGCGACGATGCACAGGTAGGCGTCGTTGGGCTCCATCAGGATGTTCGCCGAGTTCAGGTGGATCCGGTAGGTCCGCAGGTCACCCCTGACGACCAGGTAGCGGCCCGTCAGGGTGCAGCGGTCGGCGATGGTGAGGCGGGGCAGCAGGCGGGCCAGGGCGTCGCGGCGCACCTCGGCCGACGACGACAACTCGGCGAAGGAGCAGCTCTCCCAGTAGTGGCGCAGCTCCCCTGGTTCGCGGTCGGCCCACTGCGGCTCGGACATGATCGAGCTGACTCCGACGAACAGGTCGGCGTCGCGCATGGCCTCGCTGAAGACCAGCGGCGGGACCTCCGTGAGCGGCGCCTCCCGCCACCGGTCGCCGATGTGCCGGTCGAAGGTGACGACGGAGGTCTGGGCGTAGCCCTCCTCGTAGAGGTGGTGGCTCAGGGTGGCCCGCCACTGCCCGCCTGCCAGCACGCGCCGGGCCTGGCCGTCGTCGTGTCCGCCGTCCCAGAAGCCCATGTAGCGGGAGGTCCAGCCGCGGTCCTTGAACAGCGCGCGGATCCGTGAGTAGTGCACGATGTGCCCCTCGAACCGGCGGGAACCGGCCCCGCTCGCCTCCTCGGCCGGGGTCAGCAGATAGACCTCGCGGAACGCCTGCTTGAACGGCTGGCGGATCTCCTTGTCCTGGACGACCTCCCGCCAGGCCCGCACCTCCTCGACCGACGCCCGCGCCGGGTGCCACAACCGCACCGGCACGTCGGGGACGGTCAGCCCGAGCCGGGCCTCCCACACACCGGGCGTGACCTCGAACTCCCAGATCAGGCGGTCGGCGACCGGGTTGCCCTCCAGCTGGCGGTAGGGCGGCGGGGCCGGGCTCGTGTATCCGGCCTCCAGCGCCCTGGCCAGCGTGAGCTGCCGCTGGGCGGCCTGCCTGGCCGCGTCGTTCAGCCGTTTGACGTCGTCGGGGTGGTCGCGCCGGACCGCCGCGGGCACCGACTTGAGCTTCCGGTCGCCGTGCCACCACGACAACTCGACGGCCCCGTCGGTGGAGATGACCGCGGTGTGCTCGCCGAAGGTCTCGCGGAGCCGCCCGTCGGGCATCCGGAACGCGACGTCGAGCCGCTCGGCGAGCGTGGGCTCGATGCGCTTGAACTTCTTGGCCAGCTCCTTGGGCACCCCGGCGTGCCGGGTGATCCGGGCGGCGGTGCGCAACGAGGCGATCGCCTCGGGCGTCGGCCGGTCTTCGGTCGCGCGGGCGATCTCGTACAGCAGAGCCTGGGAGGGCAGGGTCTTGGCGTTGGTGGGCGCGACGGCGATGCCCCGTACAAGACCGTCGAGCAGGTCGGGCAGCCAGGTCTCGTCGCGGTGGAGCGCCAGCCGGGCGGCCCGGCCGAGCGCCGCGACCTCCGCGTCGTCGAAGAGCCGGGTCGTGTACGGGATCTCGCCCGCCTGCAACCGGGCGACCCTGGCCCCGGCCGACTCCAGCGAGGTGCGGGCGAAGGCGAGGTAGCCGGGCTGCTCGGCCAGCCAGTCGAGCCCGTCGATCGGCATCGGCCTGCGGGGCACCGTCCCGGCGACGCTCCGCAGCAGCTCGCTGAACAACGCCCGCCGTTCGACCTCCCAGCCGAAGACCACCGTGTTCTCGGCGACCGCGACGACCCCCTGTTTCTCGGCGACCGCGACGACCCCCTGTTTCTCGGCGAGGAAGGCCGCCAGCCGGGCGTCCATGCCCCCGATCCCGGCCGCGACCACGGTGGACCAGGTGTCCAGTCGGGGATGGCGGTCGTACATGAGGTTCTCGACCAGTTCGCGGGCCCCGGCCGCCATCACCCGCAGGTCGGGGATGTTGGCCCCGGCCAGGGTGGTCGTGTCGCGGGCGGTTCCCCCGAGCACGTCGTAGAGGCGCTTGGCGAGGGGGGAGAGTTCCATGTAGGACATGTGCGTCATTTCGGTCAGGGGCGGAGCTGGCGGGTGATGGTGGGGTCGGTGATCTCGGTGTCGGCGATGGCGAGGCGGGGCAGCAGCCGGGTCAGGGCGTCGTGCCTGACCTTGGTGGTCTCGGGGAGATCGCCGGCTTCGCCCTGCGGGCCGAGGCCGGTCGAGGCGACGCCCACGGTCAGGTCGGCGTCGCGCAGCGCCTCCGACAGGTCCCTCGGCGGCACCTCGTCGAGCGGGATCGGCACACCGCCGTCGTAGAACCGCAGCTCACCGCTGACGCAGGCGGAGACCGTGCCGGTGAGGCCGTCGCGGTCGGGGTCGACGTGGAAGTCCCAGGCGGCGGTGAGGTCACTTGGCAGCGCCTTGGTGGCGGTGCACATGTCCAAACCGGCGGCGCCGTCCCAGTGGCCCAGCGACATGCCGGTCCAGCCGCGTTCGGCGAGCAGCGCCTTGGCCTGGCCGTAGCGGAGCGGGTGTCCGGCGAAGCGCCGCGAGTGGTCGCGGGTGACCTCCTCGGCCGGGGTCAGCAGGTAGACCTCGCGGAAGGCCTGCTTGAACGGCTGGCGCAGGCCCTTCTCCAGCAGGTGGTCGCGCCACGTCCGGACCTCGTCTGCGGGGTGGCCGAGCGGGTGCCACAACCGGACCGGCGTCTCGGGGCCGGGCCGGACCCGCCGCCCGGCCGGATCGGCGAGCTCCCACCGGCCGTCGACCTGGACCGGCAGCCCGGCCGGGCCGTGGAGGACCTCCCAGATGGGGGCACGCGCGTGGGAACCGGTGACCGGGTGGTCGAGGTAGAACTCCCGGACCGTTTCCCAGCGCCAGACGCGCTCGGTGGCCATGGCCCGCTCGACGCGGAACCGCTCGGCGGGCAGCGCCTTCTTGAGCTCCTTGGCAGTGGCCCGGAACTCGGCCAGCAGCACGCGGTCGACGCTCTTGGGGATGGTCGTGCGGCCGTGGTGGGTGATCGCGCCGGTCACCGACAGGGTGAGCCCGTCTTCGGTGCGGGAGCCGTCGAAGCCCAGGCCGAAGGTGGGCACGGTGCGTTCGAGAAGCTGGTCGGAGGACAGCCCCTCCCGCGCGGCGATCGACGCCAGGATCGCGGCGACCTTGGCCAGGATGTTCCTCTTGCGGACCTTCGCCTGCACCCGGGCAAGCCATGGCACCACGTCGAGCCCGCCACGCCGGTCGAGCACGCCCAGGGCCGCGTTGGCGACCCGTTCGTTGCGCGCGTTCGGACCCGAGCCGCCCATCCCGATGCCGGTGGCGAGGGCGACGTCGCCCAGCAGGCCGGTCACCCAAGGCTCGTCGAGCGGCTCGCAGGACCAGATCATCCCGCGCAGCAGGTCGGCGGTGCGGTGCTCCATGTAGACGAGGAGCTCGACGTAACCGTTGTGCCGGAGCCTCTCCCGGTAGGCCGGTACGCGGCCCAGGATCTCGCGGACCAGCTCGGCCGCCTCGGGGGTGAGGCGTTCGGCGGCGACCTGCGCCCACCGCCTCGACGGGGTGGCGGCGGTCGCGGACGCCCAGTGGCGCACCATCGGCAGGACACGGCCCAGCCGCTCGCCGTATTCGTCGTACAGCAGGTCGGCGAAGGCGTCGTCGGCGGGCAGGAGCGAGCGCACGGCCGCGCCGGGATCGCCGGCCAGGTGCTCGGCGAGGAGGTCGTCGAGCCGCCGCATGACCGGCGACGCGATGACCCCGGGAAGTTTCTCCATCTGGCGCCGGGCGTGGGTCATGAGGGCCAGCAGGGGTTCGCGCTCGGCCACCGGCACCCGGCGGACGGCGGAGACGGGGATCTCCAGGACGGTGTCGGCGTAGCGCTCCGAGACGGTGCCCGTGGTGCGCCACAGCAGGTCCCGCTCCAGGGGTGTCCAGTTGAGCCGGCGTTTGGCCACCTGGACGAGGAACGGCCAGTCGAAGACGTCGTCGGTCAGCGTGAGCAGTTGCGCCCACAGTGCCGTCGCCCGCCATTCGGCCTCGCCCCACCCGCCGGTCAGCTCCTTGAAGCGCGGGTTGTCGATGTAGCCGTAGGGGGCACCCGGGCTGACGACGCCGTCGAGGCGGTCGAACATCCGCAGCGTCCCGGGGTCGAGCTCGTCGAGCCAGCCGCGTGACTCCGCCGGGAGCCCGTCGAGCACGCCCATCTCAGCCGCCCACCAGCGGCACCAGCTTGACGAACGACACGACCGGGTCGGTCAGCAGGTCGATCTCGGCGTCGAGGTCGAGGATCTGGCGGTCGCCGACCAGCAGCAGGAAGCCGTTGCGGAGGAACGCCGCCTCGGCCGCGTCGGCCTGCTTCTCCCAGTCGAGCCGCCGGGCCGTGCGCATGCGGTAGCCGTTGAGGTCGGCCTCGGCGTCGGTCGGCTTCACCAGGCCCCGGTAGTGGTGGGACGGCGCGGCGTTGTGACGGGCCACCTCCTCGCGCACGCGCAGCCGGACCAGCTCCCGGGCGGTGATGCGTTCGGGCAGGTCGGGCAGGGAGAACTCGGCCAGCGCGCGGCCGGTCGCGGTCTCGTCGCGGAAGGTCACCAATGCCATGGGGGCACCCGTCCTCGTGGGGAAGATCATGTGTCGGCCCCAATTCATAGCAACGGCTTCCGACAAAAACGGCGGTAGCTTGTCGGGATGCCAGTGCACGCGGTCTGGGCCGGGGGGCGGGCCGGATTCTGGGCGGAAGGTTCGCCATGCCCCGCGACGTCGGAACGTCATCCGTTCGCCGGGCCGCCGGAGGAGGTCGACGGCCGGCCCGAGGAGGTCGTGTTGCGGTTGCCGTCCGACGCCGACGGGCCGGTGCACTCGTCGTTCACCACGGCGACCCATCTGCGCGAGTGGTCCCTGTCCGCGGTCTTCCCGGGCGAGCTACCCGAACTGGAGGAGCCTTCGGGGTCGGTACGCTTCCTCGCCGCCCTCGACGAGTTCGCGCGTGACCTGGTGAGAAGAGGCCGGGTGCTGCCCGGCCTGGTCGGCCGGGAGGCCCGCTGGCGGCCGGTGCTGACGGGCCCCGACGCGAGCCGGGCCGCCGAACTGGCCGCCGCGATGCCGCCGGTGTTCCGGGCGGCCGACGCGCGGCCCGCCCGCGAGGTGCTGCACGACGCGCTGACCCGGCTGGCCGACCGGGCCGTCCGGGCCGCCCTGCCCGACCGCATCCTCATGGGCCACCGGCCGGGCAAACGCAGCCCGGTGGCCGACCAGTGGGCGGTGAGGCTGATCGGCGACGACGTCCACCTCGACGGCGACCTCGATGAGCTGCGCGCGGAGCTCGACCGCTGGCACGACGCCGCGCACGCCTTCGACGGCCCGGTCAGGGTGGCCTTCCGGCTGGCCGAGACCGGCGACGACGGCTGGGAGGTCGGCTTCTCGTTGCAGTCGGCCGACGACCCGAGCCTCGACCTGCCGGCCGCCGAGGTGTGGCGGGGGGCGCGGTTGCCGGGGGTCGTCGCGGAGAACGAGCTGCTCGCGGGGCTGGGCCGGGCGGTCCGGCTCTATCCGGAGCTCGACCGGGCGCTCCGCGACCCCCGGCCCGAAGGGCTCACGCTCGACACCCGGGGCGCGTTCGTGTTCCTCAAGAACGCCGCGCCGCTGCTGAGCGCGGCCGGGTTCGGGGTGCGCCTGCCCGCGTGGGCGGGGAGGACGAAGCTGGGGCTCAAGCTCACCACCCGCAGCCGGCAGGGGCCGAAGGCGGTCGGCGGCCAGGGCTTCGGGCTCGACCAGATCGTCGACTTCCGGGTCGACCTCGCCGTCGGCGAGCACGTCGTCTCCGAGGAGGAGCTGGCCGAGCTGGCCCGGCTGAAGGTGCCGCTGGTCCGGGTGCGCGGCCAGTGGGTCGAGCTCGACGACCGGCAGCTCAAGGCCGCGCTGAAGATCCTGGAGCAGCGCAGAGACGGCACGAGAACGGCGCGGGAGGTCATCAACGAGGTCGTGCTCGGCGGCGACGACGACCTCCCGATCACGACGGTCGACGCCGACGGCCTGCTCGGCGACCTGCTGTCGGGCGAGGCCGACCGGCGGCTGGAGCCGGTCCCCGCTCCCGAGGGGCTGACGGGTGCGCTGCGGCCCTACCAGCAGAGAGGGCTGGCCTGGCTGAGCTTCCTGTCGGACCTGGGGCTGGGCGGGGTGCTGGCCGACGACATGGGCCTGGGGAAGACGATCACGACCCTGTCGCTGCTGCTCGCCGAGCGCTCGGCATCCGCTTCCGGGAAGGCGCGACGCGGTGGATCCGGCTCGGAGACGCGCACCCCCGCGCCGACGTTGCTGGTCTGCCCGATGTCGCTGCTCAGCAACTGGCAGAAGGAGGCGGCACGGTTCGCCCCCGGTCTGCGGGTGCACGTCTACCACGGCTCCGGCCGCGAGCTGGCCGACGCCGACCTCGTGCTCACCACCTACGGCACCGCGCTGCGCGACGTCGGCCACCTGGCGGCGCGGGAGTGGGAGCGGGTGGTCTGCGACGAGGCGCAGGCGATCAAGAACAGCGCGGCCCGGCAGGCGCAGGCGGTCAGGTCGATCCCGGCCCGGACCCGGCTCGCCCTCACCGGCACCCCGGTCGAGAACCACCTCGCCGAGCTGTGGTCGATCATGGAGTTCTGCAACCCGGGCCTGCTCGGTTCGGCCCGCGCGTTCCGCGACCGGTTCCAGGAGCCGATCGAGGTGCGCCGCGACGAGAACGCCGTGGCCGCCCTGAAGCGCGCGACCGGCCCGTTCGTGTTGCGGCGGCTGAAGACCGACAAGACGATCATCTCCGACCTGCCCGACAAGCTGGAGATGAAGGTGTGGTGCACGCTCACCCCCGAGCAGGCCACCCTCTACCGCGCGGTCGTCGACGACATGATGGGCCGCATCGAGGGCAGCGAGGGCATCGAACGGCGCGGCAACGTGCTGGCCGCGATGACCCGGCTCAAGCAGGTCTGCAACCACCCCGCCCACCTGCTGAAAGACGGCTCCCGGCTGGCCGGGCGGTCGGGCAAGCTGGCCCGCCTGGAGGAGCTCTGCGAGGAGATCCTGGCCGAGGGCGAGAAGGCCCTGGTCTTCACCCAGTACGCCGAGTTCGGCTCCCTGATCCTGCCTCATCTGGAGGCCCGGCTCGACCGGCCCGTGTTGTGGCTGCACGGCGGCCTGACCAAGCGGCGGCGCGACGAACTGGTCGACCGTTTCCAGTCCGACGACGAGCCGATGATCTTCCTGCTGTCGCTGAAGGCGGCCGGCACCGGGCTCAACCTGACGGCCGCCAACCACGTGATCCACGTCGACCGGTGGTGGAACCCGGCGGTGGAGAACCAGGCCACCGACCGCGCCTTCCGCATCGGCCAGACGAAGAACGTGCAGGTCAGGAAGTTCATCTGCACGGGCACCATCGAGGAGCGCGTCGACGAGATGATCGAACGCAAACAGGCCCTGGCCGAGCGGGTGGTGGGCACCGGCGAAGACTGGCTCACGTCGTTGTCGACGGAGCAGCTCCGCGACCTGTTCACGCTGGGGCCGGAGGCGGTGGCATGACCCGCTCGCGCCTCGGCGAAGCAGGCCGGCCCCGACGATTCGAGGTGGTCCGATGAGCCCCGTGGGGAAGGACGGCTGGTTCGAGGCCGGCACGCCCATCAAGGTCGAAGGCGGCATCAGAGCGCGGGGCCGGCGCGGCACCATCGGCGAGAAGTGGTGGTCGCGGCGGTTCGTCGACATCCTGGAACGGGTCTGCGACCCCGGGCGGCTCGCACGGGGCCGCGCCTATGCCCGCCAGGGCCAGGTGGTCTCGATGACCGTCAGAGCCGGGTCGGTCGAAGCGGTGGTCCAGGGGTCGCGCCCAGAGCCGTACAGAGTCGAGATCGAGATCGAGGCCTACGGCCAGGAGGAGTGGGCGGAGCTCGAACGGGTCGTCGCGGGGCAGGCCGGTCATCGGGCCCGGCTGCTGGCGGGTGAGATGCCGAAGGAGCTCGACGCGCTGTTCGCAGGCGCCGGTTACCCGCTCTTCCCCGAGCAGGGCGAGCTGGAGATGACCTGTGGTTGCCCCGACTGGGGCAACCCGTGCAAACACCTCTCGGCGGTGCTCTACCTGCTGGCCGAGGCGTTCGACGACGACCCGTTCCTGGTGCTGGCCTGGCGCGGCAAGCCCAGGGAGCAGCTCTTGGACGACCTCCGCACCCCCGCCGACGAACCGCTGGAAGACCGGCTCGCCGACTTCTACGCGCTCAACGTCTCGGCGGCCAGGCTGAAGGGCCCACGGACTCCGGACACCCCGCCCGACCTGCTGCTCCGGGCGCTGGAGCCGCCGAAGGTGAAGGTCAGGCACATCCCGCTGCTCGACCTGCTGCGACCGGCCTATCGAAGCTTCACCGGGCCGGAGGAACCGCCGGGCGACGCCTGACCGCGACCGCTTCGGGGGCTCAGGTGTCGACGAAGCCCTGCGGCACCATGACCCGCACCCCGTTGGGGATCGTCTTGATCACCAGCGGGGTCATCAGCCGCACCTCGCCGTCGATGTCGGCGGCCATCGGCGGGTCGGTTTCGAGGAGCATCTCCTTGCCGACCACGAACGGGCCGCCCGCGAGGCTGCGCCACTTGCCGGTGGTGGCCCGCAGGAACGTCTCGCCCAGCAGCCGCAGCCGCTTGCCGGAGCCGAGCTGGTAGGCGACCAGGTTGCGGTTGTCGATGGAGATGTCGCTGGCGATCTGCCAGCCGCCGTGGAAGCGGCCGTTGGCGATGTTGAGCTGGTGGGTGAGCAGCTCGTGGCGGCGGCCCTCGACGGTGATGAAGGCCCGGAACGGCGTGTGGCCGGGCAGGATCGTCAGCGCGGTGAGCGGGTAGGCGGCCCGGCCGGCCAGCCGCTTCAGCCACGGTTTGACGGTGCCGGCGACCTCGACCGAGACCCCGAAGCTGGCCAGGTTGGCGAACGGGCGGTCGCCGCACAGGCCGAGGTCGATGTCGGCGACCTTGCCCTCGGTGAAGACGCGCACCGCGCCCGCGCGGGTCAGCGGCAGGCCGAGGCTGCGGGCGAAGTTGTTGGTGGTGCCCAGCGGCAGCACGCCGAGCGCGACGTCGCGGTGGGCGATGTGCTTGATCGAGCTGGACAGGGTGCCGTCGCCGCCGCCGACGATGAGCAGGTCGGGACCGAGGCCGAGGGCCTCGTCGAGGCGGGCGCGCAACCGGCGCGGATCGTCGACGGGGAACACGCCGAGCGGCGAGAAGCCGGCTTCGCGGATGAGCCGCACGACTTCGGCGAAGTGTTTGCGGCCCCGGCGCGATTTGGTGTTCACGACGACGGCGGCCCGGCGATTCTCCCGGATGGCCGCCGTATGGTCGAGCTTGCTCCGCACCCTGCACATGGTAGTGCCCGGCGGTCTCCCGCCGGGCACCGGTCAGCCGAACGCGATCTTAACGGCTACTTCTTCGGCGGGGTCACCTGGACGATGACACCGAGGTTCAGCGGCAGCGGGCTGACGAGCTTCAGCTTCACGCCGAGCTCCTTGCCCTCGTCACCGGGGTTGCCGGAGCCGAGCACGAACCCGTTGACGTTCTCGCCGTACAGGTCGGTGGCCGGGCTGCCGTCGGGGTTGACGATCCGGGCGGTGTAGGCCTGGTTGTCCTTCGACGGCACGACCGCCGAGGCGTCGCGCAGGCGGAAGTAGAGCCCGTCGGGACGGTTCTCCAGGCCCGGGTACCAGGTCTTGGCGTCGGTGAACTCCTTGACCGGGTTCTGCGCCGGGAAGCTGGTGCAGTACTCGACGAACGGCTCGGCCGCCGGCTCCAGGCACTCCTTGAACGGATACGTCTTGCCGAAGCCGAAGGCCGCGTTGGAGGCCTGCGGACGCATCGGGATGTTCTTCAGGGCGCTGGTGTCCTTCGTCGCGGCGACGCCGGAGCGGCGCAGCGGCTCGAAGTGCGAGTCGACCAGCAGGAGCTGGCCCTTCGACCCCACCGACGGCAGGTTGAACTGGTTGGCGGCCGGGTTGTTCATGCCGTACGACGCGTCGCGCAGCCACACGAGGAGGCCGGGGGCGTTGTAGGCGACCTTCTCGACCTTCCAGGCGCCGTCGCGCTGCCAGGTGGTGTCGTAGGTGTACTTGAGGCCCTGGTCGAAGCCGTCGTAGTTGCGCCACTCGGCCAGGTAGTACTGCTCGGAGTTGATCGAGCCGCCGTGGATGTTCCAGCCCGCGCCGGTCGTGTCGGTGAACGTGCCGGTGGTGGCGGTCCAGCCGTTGGCGCCGCCCTCGACGTCGTCGCTCCAGACGGTCGCGCCACCGGCGGTGACGGCGAAGTCGTCGGAGAACCAGCCGCGCTCGATGGCGGCCTCGTCGGTGTTGTACGCCAGGCGGATCTGGATGGTGCTGCCCGCGAACGGCGTCAGGTCGACGTAGTCGTGCCGCCAGCCGTGGGTGTCGCCGGTCAGGCCGTACTTCTTGTTGCCGAAGTCGTGCATGCGGCCGTTCGGGTCGGCGTAGCCGTCGTCGGTGGTGACGAGCGTGCCGTCCTCGGAGTAGACCTTCTGCTGGGCCCAGGTGGCGCCGCCGTCGGTCGAGACCTCGACGAAGCCGAAGTCCCACTCCTCCTCGATGGTGTAGTCGTTCCACATCCAGAAGCGGGGGTCGCCGGTCGCCGGGACCTGGACGGTCCGGGTCAGCTTGCTGTCGGCCCACATCTGGTCGTTGTTCGACCACCACATGTTCGCGCCCGAGTGGGGCGTGGCCATGACGACGTGCTTGGACGGCAGGTTGATGCGCAGGCCGTCCTCGGTCAGCTTGGGCGTGCGCGAGGTCTGGCCGATGGTGACGAGCTTGGTCTTGTCACCGGGGTTGACGACCTCGGGGTCGACCCAGCCGAGCACCCACTTGTCCCACAGGCCCATGTGGGTCGGCATCGACTGGAAGATCGGGCCCGAGTGGGAGCCGGTCGACATCAGGTCCCAGAACTCCACCGAGCTGTCGCCGGCGCCCGAGGCGTCGTACAGGTCGGGCAGGCCGAGGTCGTGGCCGTACTCGTGGGCGAAGACGCCGACGCCGGAGTCCTCCGGCTGCACGATGTAGTTGGCGATCTTCTTGTTGGTGCCGGGGACGGTGTAGCCGCCGGGGATGGTCGAGGAGTGCGCCCAGATGGCGTACGTGCCCTCGGCGCCGCCGCCGCCCGACTTGTCCTCACCGGCGTGCACCAGCACGAGGTGGTCGATGACGCCGTCGGGCTCCAGGACGTTGCCGTCGCCGTCGGCGTCGGCGGTGTCCTCGATGTCGTAGTCGGCCCACGGGAAGTCCGGCTGCTGCTGCGCGAGCACGTTCACCGCGTCGATGCCGAGCTGGGCCGGGCCCGCCGGGTTGTCGGGGTGGCCGGCCATCTGCTGCGGGTAGGTGCCGCACTGGCCGGCGCCGTACCAGGCCTCGGAGTGGGGGACCTTCAGCCAGCCGATCGCCGCGCCCGAGACGGTGTAGGCGCCCTTCGACATCTCCTCGTACATCTTCTTCATGGTGAAGCCGGAGATGTCGATGCCCTTCTTGCCGTCGCGGGGGTCCTTGAGGTCCTTGCGGACCCGCTCGGTGATCCCCTTGTCGGAGTAGAGCATCTTGTTGAAGTGGTCGGTGCTGAAGTTCGGCACCCAGAAGGAGTTGTTGTCCTTCCCGCCGCCCGCGGCCGTGGCCGGGTCGGGGATGTTGTTGTGCAGCGGGCCGTTCATCTTCGTGCCGGCCGGCTCGGTGACGCACGTGTTGATGTCGGCGGTCGACACCGGGCGGACGAAACCGGAGAAGTCGTCGTTGGCGTTCTCGTTGAACTCCACGAGAAGCGTCAGCAGTTTGGCCGTACGCTTCGTGCCCGCCTTCTTGTAGATGAAGTCGAACGGGTTCTGTCCGGTGCGGATGGCGCGGCGCTCGTTGTTGGCGAGCGTCCGGGCGGCGACGGGGTTGCCGCCGGCGTACTTGTGGTCGATCTCCTCGGCGATGGCCTGGGTGGCCTGCCGGTTCGCCTTGGCCGCCTCGCTCAGCTTCTCGGCCGAGCGGTCGGAGGTGTCCGACTGCGCGCGCGGGGGCGTGTAGTTGATGTAGTGGTCGCTGAGCGACGGGGTCCAGCGGGCCACCGTGGTGTCCGCCGAAGCCGGGACCGTGGCCGCGGTGAGCCCCGCGGCCAGCAGCCCGAGCGCGGGCACGATGGCGGCCAACCGCCGCGCCCTGCGAGGGGATGCTGCAAAGGCTGACAAGTGATTCCTCCCTCACCCGGTAGTCAGCCGGGCTTGTCGAGGCGCGCGGGGGTGGTGCGCGCCACCGTGCGGTCGTGGCGAAACCGCCACATCCGCCGCAACGGGACGTTAGATCACTCGGTAAAGGAAAAGTAAAGCGAATGGGGGATGTTGCGAAACCGATATCGATTGATCGCCTTACCGTGCATGTCAGACCCGTTGGTACTGTTTCGGGATGTGGACGACCTCATCTCAGCGCTGGCTCCCGGACGGGTGCTGACCGACCCCGACGTGACCGCCTCCTACGCCCGTGACCGCACGTTCCTGCAGGCCGGAGCGGTTCGTGCGGTGGTCCTGGCGGAGTCGCGCGACGACGTCGTGGCGACGATGAAATGGGCCACCGCCAACGGGGTCCCGGTGGTGCCGCGCGGCGCCGGCACGGGGCTGGCCGGAGGGGCGGTGGCGGGCGACGGGTCAATCGTCCTGTCACTGGCCCGCATGACTCGGATCGTGGAACTCTCCCCCGACGACGAGATCGCGGTCGTCCAGCCCGGCGTGATCACCGCCGACCTCGACCGCGCCGCCCGCGCCCACGGGCTCATGTACGCCCCCGACCCGTCGTCCTACGAGATCTCCACGATCGGCGGCAACCTGGCCACCAACGCCGGGGGCCTGCGCTGCGTGAAATACGGCGTCACCCGCGACTCGGCCCTGGGCCTGGAGGTCGTGCTGGCCGACGGCCAGGTGATCAACACCGGCCGCCGCACCATGAAGGGCGTCACCGGCTACGACCTGACCGGTCTGTTCGTCGGCTCGGAGGGCACCCTCGGGATCATCACCGAGGCCACGGTCCGGCTGCGCCGCGCCCCGGACCGGCCGCCGGTGACGATGGCGGCCGAGTTCACCTCGTTGCGCGCCGCCGCCTCGGCGGTGGCCGCGATCATCGCGGCGGGTTGCCGGCCCTCGATGCTGGAGCTCATCGACCGCAACACCCTCGTGGCGATCGACGACTGGCGGCACATCGGCCTCGAACCCTCGACCCAGGGCATGCTGCTGGCCCAGTCGGACGCCACCGACGGCGAGGAGGCGGCCGACCGCATGACGGCGATCTGCGAGGAGCACGGCGCCACGTTCGCGGCCCGGTCGACCACCCCCGAGGAGGCCGACGAGCTGATCGCGGTCCGGCGGTTGGCCTACCAGGCCAAGGAGCGCCTCGGCGAGTGCCTGACCGAGGACGTCTGCGTGCCGAGGTCGAAGCTGCCCGACATGATCGCCGAGATCGAGGCCGTCGCCCGGCGGCACGACGTGCGGATCTGCACCGTCGCCCACGCCGGCGACGGCAACCTGCACCCGGTGTTCATCTTCGAGCGCGGCCTGCCCGAGCCGCCCCCGCACGTGTGGGCGGCGGCCGACGAGATCTTCCGCGCCGCGCTGCGCCTCGGCGGCACCCTCACCGGGGAGCACGGCGTGGGCCTGCTGAAGAAGCGGTGGCTGGAGCTGGAGAGCGGGCCCGTCGTGGCATCCCTCCAGACCGGGATAAAGCAGGTCTTCGACCCCCACAACATCCTTAACCCGGGCAAGGCCATCTGACCCACTGGTAGCGTGCTCCCCATGGTGGAAGGCGACCCCTCAAGGCTGGGGCCGTTCGAGATCGTCGGCCGGCTGGGCGAGGGTGGCCAGGGCGTCGTCTACAGGGGCGTGACCCCCGACGGCGCGACCGTGGCCGTGAAACTGCTGCACACCCGGCTCAGCGCCGATCCGGCGGCCCGCGCCCGCTTCCTGCGCGAGGTCAGCCTGGCCCAGCGGGTGGCCCGGTTCAGCACCGCTCCGGTCCTGTACGCCGACCTGGCCGGAAACCAGCCCTACATCGTCAGCGAGTACGTCCCGGGCCCGTCCCTGAAAGACCTCGTCGAGCGGGAGGGCCCGCGCCGCGGCGCGGCGCTCGAACGGCTGGGCATCGCGACCGCGACCGCCCTGGCGGCGATCCACCAGGCCGGGATCACCCACCGCGACCTGAAGCCGGCCAACGTGCTGATGGGCCCCGAGGGCCCGGTCGTGATCGACTTCGGCGTGGCCAAGGCGCTCGACGCTCCGCAGGCCACGATGAGCGGCACCACCATGGGCACCCCCGCCTACCTGGCCCCCGAGTTACTGAGCGAGGCCACCGCGAGCCCCGCCTCCGACGTGTTCGCGTGGGGCGTCACCATGGTCTTCGCGGCCACCGGCCGCCCGGCGTTCGGCGCCGACTCGATCCCGGTCGTGCTGAACCGCATCCTGCACTCCGAGCCCGACCTCGGCGGGGTCGAGGAGCCGATGCGGACCCTGGTCGCGCGCTGCCTGGCCAAGAATCCGGCCGACCGCCCGACCCCCGAGCAGCTGATCGCCTACCTGCGCGGCGACCACGGCGTGATCCAGGCGTCCCCCGCGAGACGCGGCCGGACGGTGCTGGCCGCCGCGACGGCCGTGGTCCTCCTGGGCGGCGCCGCCTACGTCCTGACCCGGCCCGCGCCGCGCACCGCGATGGCCGCGCCGACGGCCGCCCCGGTCATCGCGCAGCTCACCCCGACCAAGCGCGCCCCCCGCCCGTCGCTCTCCCCGGTCGCGGCCCAGCCCGAGCCGCCCGCGCCGACGACGGAGGCCCCGACCGAGCGCCCCGACGTGGTCGACAAGCCGCGCCCGAGCCTGACCCCGACGCCCTCGCCGTCGCCCAGCCCCTCGCCGTCCCCGTCGCCGTCCCCCTCGCCCAGCCCGAGCCCGGCGAAGGTCAGGGAGCCCAACCCCAACACGCCCGAGGGCCTGTGCGGAGCCGGGTTCACGGTCGTCGACCGGCACCGCTGGCAGAACGGCCGGGCCACCACCTATCTCCTGTACGAACAGGCGACCGGCCTCAACTGCGTGGTCACCCTGTCGAAGAACGTCATCCCCGGCACCATCAAGATGGGCGCCCTCCTTCGCGTGCAGAAGGGCGCCCACGGCAACGACTGGGGCCGCTACACCGCCTACGCCGGCCCGATCCGCCTCCTGGCGAAGAACAAGTGCGTCGTCTGGGGCGGCGGTTTCGCGAAGGCCACCTGGCAGAGCGGCTGGACCCACTGCGGCTAGAGCCGCTTCTCGTTCCAGGTGTAGTAGAGGTAGGTGCTGCCGGGGCCGGTCAGCGTGCCGTAGACCTGCCAGAAGCTGTTGGGGGCGAGCGAGTAGCGGAAGATCTTGTCGCCGGGCCGGTCGTCCGTGAACGTGCTCCAGCTTCCGTTGTTGTAGATCCGCACCTCGATCGAGAACGTCTCGTTGTCGGGGATGTCGAGGCAGATCTCGTAGTCGTACGCCAGGTTGGCGCCGATGTTGTAGCTGCGCCCGTCGATGGCCCCCCGCTCCATGTTGGTGGGCACGTAGCTGGTGTGGACCCGCGTGTACGTGCCCGTGGAGCAGTCGACCGGGGAGGTCGCCGCGGACACGGGAGTGATGCCGGTGAGCATGGCGCCGATGACGCCGACGACAACGAAGATGATGCGCTTCATGCCTCTCCTCATCCGTGCAGATAGTTGAAGACTCAATGAGTCTGATGAGGTCGCCATGGCCGGACAAGGCCGGACAGGAGTTTCCACGAACGGGAGTCAAGCGGGGCCACGTTGAGCTGCGCCGATGAACAGGTCAAGGCTTACTTCGCCTGAAATTAGGCTGAAAGCCGCATGTCAGGGGGTTCGGGGGTCGTCCGCCCGCGCGGAAGATTAAACTCACCGAACGTGATCGAACCTCCCGACTCGGCGGAAACGCAGCGGCGGCGTGCGGCGATGCTCGACAGGATCGCCGAACTGGCGGCCGAGCACGCCAAAGCGGTCGAAGGCGGCGGGCAGAAGTACGTCGACCGGCATCACGCCCGGGGCAAGCTCCTGGCCCGTGAGCGCGTGGAGCTGCTGCTCGACCCCGGCGCCCCCTTCCTCGAACTGTCCCCGCTGGCCGCCTGGGGGTCCGACTTCCCCGTCGGCGCCAGCGTGGTCACCGGCATCGGCGTGGTCGAGGGCGTCGAGTGCGTGATCGTCGCCAACGACCCGACCGTCCGGGGCGGCGCGTCGAACCCCTGGACGCTGCGCAAGACGCTGCGGGCCACCCAGATCGCCCTGGAGAACCGGCTCCCGCTCGTCAACCTGGTCGAGTCGGGCGGCGCCGACCTGCCGACGCAGAAGGAGATCTTCATCCCGGGCGGGCGCGTGTTCCGCGACCTGACCCGGTTGTCGGCGGCCGGCATCCCGACGATCGCCCTGGTCTTCGGCAACTCCACCGCCGGAGGCGCCTACGTGCCGGGGCTGTCCGACCACGTCGTCATGGTCCGGGAACGCGCCAAGGTGTTCCTCGGCGGCCCGCCGCTGGTCAAGGTCGCGACCGGCGAGGACGCCGACGACGAGTCGCTCGGCGGCGCCGAGATGCACGCCCGCGACTCGGGCCTGGCCGACTACCTGGCCGAGTCGGAGCACGACGCCCTGCGCATCGGGCGCGACATCGTCAAACGGCTCAACTGGCGCAAGCTGGGCCGGGCCGCCAGGCCGAGCCGCCCGCCGCTGCTCGACGAGGACGGACTGCTCGGCGTCGTCCCCGAAGACCTGCGTGTCCCGTTCGACCCGCGCGAGGTGATCCGCCGGATCGTCGACGCGAGCGAGTTCGACGAGTTCAAGCCGCTCTACGGCCCGAGCCTGGTGACCGGCTGGGCCGTGATCCACGGCTACGACGTCGGCGTCCTGGCCAACGCGCGGGGCGTGCTGTTCGGCCAGGAGGCGCAGAAGGCCGCCCAGTTCATCCAGCTCGCCAACCAGTCGCGCACGCCGCTGCTGTTCCTGCAGAACACCACCGGCTACATGGTCGGCAAGGACTACGAGCGGTCCGGGATCATCAAGCACGGCTCGATGATGATCAACGCGGTGGCCAACTCCACGGTCCCTCACCTGACGGTCGTCATGGGGGCCAGCTACGGCGCGGGCAACTACGGGATGTGCGGGCGGGCCTACGACCCCCGGTTCCTGTTCAGCTGGCCGAGCGCGAAGTCGGCGGTGATGGGCCCGGCCCAGCTCGCCGGGGTGTTGTCGATCGTCGGCCGGGCCGCCGCCGAGGCGCGCGGGCAGGCGTTCGACGAGGAGGGCGACGCGGCCATGCGCGCGATGGTCGAGGCGCAGGTCGAGGCCGAGTCGCTGCCGTTCTTCCTGTCCGGCCGCCTCTACGACGACGGGGTGATCGATCCGCGCGACACCCGGACCGTCCTCGGGTTGTGCCTGTCCGCCATCGGCTCGGCACCCGAGCCGCCCGCCGCCGGTTTCGGCGTCTTCCGGATGTGAGTCAGATGATCAGTCGGGTTCTGGTGGCCAACCGGGGCGAGATCGCGCGCCGGGTGATCCGCGCGTGCGACACGCTGGGGATCGAGACGGTCGCGGTGTTCAGCCACGCCGACGCCGGGTCGCGGCACGTCGCCGAGGCCGGGGCGGCGGTCGGCCTGGGCGACGTGAAGGCGTACACGGACGCCGGGAAGCTGGTCGCGGCGGCGCGGGCGGCGGGCGCCGACGCGGTGCACCCGGGCTACGGGTTCCTCTCCGAGGACGCCGGGTTCGCGCGGGCGGTGGTCGAGGCGGGGCTGACCTGGATCGGGCCCTCCCCCGAGGCCATCGCGGCGATGGGCGACAAGATCGAGGCCAAGGCGCTGATGGCCGAGGCCGGGGTGCCGTTGCTGCCCACCGTGACGTTCGCGGGCGGGGTCGAGGAGCCGCCCGCCGACCTCGTCTACCCGCTGCTGCTGAAGGCGTCGGCCGGGGGCGGCGGGCGCGGGATGCGGGTCGTGCGGTCGGCCGACGAGCTCGCCGAGGCGGTCGAGTCGGCGGGCCGCGAGGCCGCGGCGGCGTTCGGCGACGGGACCGTGTTCGCCGAGCCGCTGCTGGAGCACGCCCGGCACATCGAGGTGCAGATCCTCGCCGACACCCACGGCACCGTCTGGGCGCTCGGCGAGCGCGAGTGCTCGATCCAGCGCCGCCACCAGAAGGTCCTGGAGGAGGCGCCCTCCCCCGGCGTGACCCCCGACCTGCGGCGCGCGCTGGCCGACGCGGCGGTGAACGCGGCCCGCGCCATCGGCTACACCGGCGCCGGGACCGTCGAGTTCCTGCTGGCCGGCGACCAGTTCCACTTCCTGGAGATGAACACCCGCATCCAGGTCGAACACCCGGTCACCGAGGCCGTCTACGGCGTCGACCTGGTCCGCCTGCAGATCGAGATCGCCGAGGGCGCCGCCCTGCCCGGCCTGCCGCCGAGCCCGGTCGGCCACGCCATCGAAGTGCGTCTGTACGCCGAGGACCCGGCCGACGGCTGGACGCCGCAGAGCGGCCGCCTGCACCGCTTCGAGGTGCCCGGCGTGGAGGCCGAGTTCGCGCAGGGCGGCCTGCGGCTCGACTCGGGCGTGGTGTCCGGCGACGAGATCGGCACCTTCTACGACCCGATGCTGGCCAAGGTCATCGCCTACGCCCCCACCCGCGAGGCGGCGGCGCGGAGGCTGGCCACGGCGCTGGCCGGCGCGAAGCTGCACGGCCCGGCGACCAACCGCGACCTGCTCGTGCGCGTCCTGCGCCACCCGGAGTTCCTCCAGGGCCAGACCGACACGGGTTTCCTGACCCGTCACGACCTGGGGCCGCTCGCCGACCCCGAGACCGTGCGGTTCTCGGCGCTGGCGGCGGCCCTCGCCCAGGCGGCCCGGCCGAGGAAGACGCTCGGCGACCTGCCGCCGGGCTGGCGCAACGTCGTGTCCCAACCCCACCGGGTGTCCTTCGCCGAGGCCGGGGAGGTCACCTACCTGCACACCCGCGACGGCCTGCGGTCCTCGCCCGAGGCGGTCCTCGTGTCGGCCGCGCCGGACCAGGTGGTCCTGGAGATCGCCGGCGTGCGGCGGGTCTTCGCGGTGGCCTCCTACGACGACGCCGTGTACGTCGACTCCTCGCTCGGCAGCGTCCGGCTGACCCCGCTGCCCCGGCTGCCGGAACCGGTGGTGCAGACTCCTCCTGGGTCGTTGCCCGCCCCGATGCCCGGGACCGTGCTGCGGGTGGAGGTCGGCGTGGGTGACACGGTGAAACCGGGGCAGACGGTCGTGGTGCTGGAGGCCATGAAGATGGAGCATCGCATCACGGCCCCCGCCGAGGGGGTGGTGGCCGAGCTGACCGCCGTCGCCGGGCGGCAGGTCGACGCGGGCACACCACTGGCCGTGATCAAGGAAGTGACACAGTGACCGAGGTCGTACACATGGCCGTCGAGCGCGGGGTGGCCACGGTCACCCTCGACTCGCCGCGCAACCGCAACGCCCTGTCGCGGCAGCTCGTCGAGGAGCTGTCGGCCCACCTGGAGGCGGCCGGGTCCGACGGCGACGTCCGGGCGGTGCTGCTCACCCACACCGGCCCGGTGTTCTGCGCCGGGGCCGACCTGTCGGAGGCGGCGGCCGAGGGCATGGAGGCCGGCACCCGCCGCATGATCGACCTGTTCACGCTGGTCGTCGAGCTGCCCAAGCCGGTGGTCTGCCGGGTCGCGGGCAAGGCGCGGGCGGGCGGCCTGGGGCTGCTCGGCGCGTGCGACGTCGTCGTGGCCGACGACGGCGGCGACTACGCGTTCACCGAGGCCCGCCTCGGCCTCGCGCCCGCGATGATCTCGCTGACCCTGCTGCCGCGCCTCGACGGCCGGGCCGCCGGGCGCTACTTCATCACCGGCGAGACGTTCGGCGCGATGGAGGCCGAGCGCATCGGCCTGCTGACCCGGGCGGTGCCGCTGCCGCAGCTCGACGACGCGGTCGAGAGTGTGCTCGACGGCCTGCGCGCGGCCTCGCCGCAGGGCCTGGCGGAGTCGAAGCGGCTGGTCACCGAGCCGGTCCGGCGGCTGCTGGCCGAACGCGGCGACGAGATGGCGACCCTGTCGGCCAAGTTGTTCTCCTCGGCCGAGGCGCGTGAGGGCATGAGCGCCTTCCTGCAGAAGCGCCCGCCCGCCTGGGCCGTCTGATGGTGCGCATCGCCAACTGCTCGGGCTTCTACGGCGACCGTCTGTCGGCCGCGCGGGAGCAGGTCGAGGGCGGCCCGATCGACGTGCTCACCGGCGACTGGCTGGCCGAGCTGACCATGCTCATCCTGGCCGGGAACCGGATGAAGGGCCGCCCCGGCTACGCCACGACGTTCGTGACGCAGCTCTCCGACGTCCTGGCGACCTGCCTCGACCGCGGCATCAAGATCGTGTCGAACGCGGGCGGCCTCGACCCGGAGGCCTGCGCGCAGGCGATCAGGGAACTCGGCCTGCCGGCCAAGGTGGCGACCGTCACCGGCGACGACCTCATGCCGCGGCTGCCGGAGCTCGGGCCGCTGGTCAACCTCGACACCGGCGAGACCCTGACGGAGAAACCGGTCACCGCCAACGCCTACCTGGGCGGCTTCCCCATCGCCGCCGCGCTCTCGGCGGGCGCCGACGTCGTGGTGACCGGCCGCGTCACCGACGCGGCCCTGGTCACCGGTCCCGGCATCTGGCGGTACGGCTGGGGCCCGGCCGACCTCGACGCGCTCGCCGGCTCGGTCGTGGCCGGGCACGTCATCGAGTGCGGCTGCCAGGCCACCGGCGGCAACTACGCCTTCTTCGACGAGATCCCCGACCTGGCCCGCTGCGGCTTCCCCATCGCCGAACTGCACGACGACGGCTCCTCCGTCATCACCAAACACCCCGGCACGGGCGGCGCGGTCACCGTGGGCACCGTCACCGCCCAGCTCCTGTACGAGATCGCCGGCCCCCGTTACCCCGGCCCCGACGTGACGGCCCGGTTCGACACGATCCGCCTCATGCAGGAGGGCCCCGACCGCGTGTCGGTGAGCGGCGTGCGCGGCGAGGCGCCCCCGCCGACGCTCAAGGCCGCGGTCAACGTGCTCGGCGGATACCGGAACACGATGACCCTGGTGGTGACCGGTCTCGACGCCGACCGCAAGGCGCAGGTCGCCGAGGAGGCCGTCTGGGCGCGGGTGCCCAGGGAGACCTTCGAGCAGACGTACACGGAACGGAACGGCGACCTGCTCCGGATCACGGTCATGGACCCCGACCGGCGCAAGGCCGGGCGCCTGTTCTCCTCGGCCGTGGTGGAGACGGGGCTGGCGAGCTACCCGGGCTTCTACGGCCTGACGCCGCCGGGCGACGCCTCTCCCTACGGGGTCTACTGGCCGGTGGCGGTGCCCCGGGTGGCCGCCTCGGTCACCCTCGACGGCGCGGAGGTGCCGTTCGAGGAGGCCCTGCCGGAGGCGGGCGAGGCCGCTCCGGTGGTCACCGAGGGGCCCGAGGCGCCCGGGCCGTGGTTCTCCCCGCCGATGCCGATCCCGCTGAACGGCGAGGAAGAGCTCCGACCTCTGGGCCTCATCGCCGGGGCGCGGTCGGGCGACAAGGGCGGCAACGCCAACCTCGGCGTGTGGGTGCGGTCGGCCGACCACTACGCGTGGCTGCGGAGCTATCTCACCGCCGAACGGCTGCCCGAGTTGCTGCCCGAAGTGACCGGATTGCGCATCGACCGCCACACGTTCCCGAACCTGCTCGCCGTCAACTTCGTCGTCCACGGCCTGCTCGGGCGGGGGGTCGCCGCCAGCCCGCTGATGGACGCCCAGGCCAAGGCCCTCGGCGAACGCCTGCGGGCGGTCCTGGTGCCGCTGCCCTGAGTCCATACCGAAATCGCAGCGAAACGTGAGCCCTCCTACAATTGCTCGCAATTGCGACTGTACGGAAGGACACCCCCTCATGCGCCTCCGCTTCCTCGGCACCACCTCCGAGGCCACGTCGTGCCCCGCCCTGTACGAGACCGACCGCGGCACCATCGTCGTCCAGGGCACGGAGGTGGTGGATCCGGAGGCCAGAGCCGATCTCCGGCACCTCGCCGACTACGAGACCGCCGTCGAGGTCCCGCGGGAACTCCTGGTCGAGATCGCACGCAAGGTCTTGACCTGATCACGATTAGGGAGCTCCCTATGGCCTGGGCGGCGAACTGAGGTCTACCTTGGTCCGCACCATGGCGGGAGGGATCGAGTGAGCGGTTTCCAGCAGGCGCGGATCGACCTGGGCATCCAGCTCAGGCAGCTCCGGGAGGTCGCTCACCTGTCGGGCAAGGACCTCGCCGAGCGCCTCAACTGGCAACCCTCGAAGGTCTCCCGCATCGAGAACGCCCGCCAGACGCCGACCGAGGACGACGTGGTCGTCTGGGCCCAGGCCGTCTCCGCCGACCCCGGCATGGTCGACAACCTGATCCAGCAGGCGGTCGGCCTGAGCGAACGCCACGACTCGTGGAAGGCCCGGCACAAGGGCGGGCTGGCGGCGCTCCAGGAGGACGTGCGCGATCTTGAGGCCCGCATCCGGACGCTGCGGATCTTCGAGGCCGGGCTGGTGCCGGGCCTGCTGCAGACCGCGGAGTACTCCCGGCACATCTTCCAGAAGGTGCGCCGGGTCTACGAGGCGGTCGACGACGTCGACGCGGCGATCCGGGTGCGGATGCAGCGGCAGGAGATCCTCTACGACCCCCAGCGCCAGTTCCGTTTCGTGGTGCCCGAGTCGGTGCTGCACGCGCGGCTGGCGCCGCTCGACGTGATGCGCGGCCAGATGGACCGGCTGCTGGCCGTCACGACGCTGCCCAACGTCGAGTTCGGCGTGATCCCGTTCGAGACGACGTTGCCGGCCACCCCGCTGCATAGCTTCGCGATCTACAACGAGGCGCTCGTCGGCGTGGCCACGTTCACCAAGGACCTGCTGCTCAGAGACCCCGACGACATCGCCTTCTACGCCCGCGCCTACGACGACTTCGCGGGGGCCGCCGCCTATCGCGACGACGCCCGCGCGGTGATCGTCCGGGTCATCGACGAATTGGGGAAACAATCCGCTGATTCATAAGAGCAATTGCTTGCCTCATGTGACGGGAGCGTGCAATCCTTTCCTCTCAGCCGGGAGGTGATTGTGCGATGCTTGACACTTTGTGGTGTCTTGAGCGATTCGCCGATGCGACACGTGAACACATCGACCTTTCGGTGCGCCTGCTCAGCGCCAATCCGCCGGCGGTACACGTCCGGAACCGCTTCTCCGACACCCTCGCCGAAACGGTGACCTGCACCGACTGCGGCGCCTTCGTGACCTCGTGGGGCTACCGCCTCGGCACGGTCGAGTCGGTCGAAGACGCCGCCGCCCGCCTCGCCTACCTGATGGCGGCGCTTCCGGCGTAGTCACGCCCCATGGTGTCGAGGTTGGTCAGGAATCTGCGCACGTCGTCGTCGCCGTGCTGGACCGACAACGTCCACTGCTCGGTCTTTCCCCAGGGCGGCAGGAAGACCCCGCCGTTGTGCTGGTAAAGCCAGTGCGTGTGTCCCCACTCGTCGGGATAGTCCAGAAAATCGCGATAGTCGCGGAGTTTCTGGTGAAATATTACCGAGCCTTTCGCGCCATATGACTGGACATATCCTGGCATGCCCCATTTGCGGAGAATGGCGGTGGCCTCGTCCGTCATCACGGTGCGCAACCGGTCAAAGTGACGATAAGCGTCCGAATTCAGCACGTCCCGCAGCACGACCGCCGCGACCGCCATGGTGAGCGGATTGCCGTTGAAGGTGCCGACCTGCTCGTACACGCCCTCGGAGATCAGCCTCATCAGGTCGGGCGTGCCGCCGATCGCCCCGCACGGCAGGCCGCCGCCGAGCGCCTTGGCCAGGCAGATGAGGTCGGGCGTCACGCCCAGTAGCTCGGACGCGCCGCCGGGCGCCACCGACAACCCGGTCTTGACCTCGTCGAAGGCGAGGTAGGCGCCGTAGCGGTGCAGCAGGCCCTTGAGCTGGGCCAGGTAGCCGTCGGGCGGCGGGATGAGCCCGATGTTCATCATGACGGGTTCGAGGATCATCCCGGCGATCTCCCCGGCGTTCTCGATCAGCGCCCGCTCGACGGCCTCCAGGTCGCCGAAGGGCACCACGACCGTCAGCCGGGCCAGGTCCGGCGGCACCGAGACGCTGTAGCGCACCGAGCGGGGCCGCAGCGGCGGGCCGGCCTCCTCGATGGACGGATAGACGCTGACCTGCACGGAGTCGTGGTGGCCGTGGTAGCTGCCCTCGACCTTGATGATCTTCATGCGCCCGGTGGCGGCCCGCATGAGGTGGACGGCGTCCATCGTGGCCTCGGTGCCGGAGTTCCCGAACCGCCACATCGGCAGCCCGAACCGCTCGGCCAGCAGCCGGGCGACGACGACGGCGTCCCGGGTCGGCTGGGCGAAGTGGGTGCCCTTCCTGACCCGTTCGCCGATGGTCTCGACGACGGCCGGGTGGGCGTGCCCGACGAGGTTGACCCCGAACCCGCCGTGCAGGTCGACGTACGAGGTGCCGTCGAGGTCGACGACCCGGGAGCCCTGGCCGTGCGAGATCCACACGGCGCCGGGGGGTGCGTCCTGCCAGTTGGAGGCCACTCCCCCGGGCAAGACATCGGAGCATTCGGTGCGCACTCGCCGCGACTCGACGGTCCGGGCGAGGAACGCGCCTTCTTGAAGGGCGATCAGGTCGTCCAGTACGCGAGCCGTTGTCCGCTCGCCGACGACGGTCATCGTCAGATCCTTTCGGGCAGGGCCGGCGCGCGGCCCGTGAGATAAGCGGTCGCCACGGTGGCGATCCACTGGAAGGTGACGTCCTCGTCGGCGGAGAACGGCCCCGGCCGGTAGCCGCGCGAGCTCACGCCCCGTTGCACGCCCTCGCAGGCCTGCCAGTCCTGGCGGTTGGTGAGGTCCCAGAAGTCGACGGCGTAGCCGACGTCGGTGGTGCCCCGGGGAAACAGCCACTGGCAGGTGACCTTCGTCCGGGTGGCGGACAGGGGTTCGAGGACGTGCGTCATGACGTAGTCGGGATGGAGGCTGAGCAGCAGGTTGGGGAACAGGTGGAGGTACTCGACGATCCGGAGCCGCTCGCCGGTGATGCCCGGGAGGGGCCCGGCCGCCGAGTTGCCGTCCATCGACATGGTCTCCGCGCCGTCGACCAGGTCCATGCGGCCACCCGCCCACAGGCCCGTCGGCACGTAGTTGTCGCCGCTGTCGGGAGGGCTCACGGCGCAGAGCTCCGGGTGGATCGCCGGGCAGTGGTAACACTCGTGGTAGTTCTCGACGGCGAGTTTCCAGTTGGCGTCCAGCTCGTACTCGTGCGACGCGGCGACGTCGAGCTCCTTCAGCGTGTACGGGCTGACGATGTCCTCCAGGCCGTGGAGGTAGTCGTGGATGGCCGGCGCCTGGCCGTCGGCGTTGACGAACACGAACCCGTGCCATTCGGTGACCGGCACCTCGACGAGCCCCAGCTTCGGCGCGGGCTCCCCGGGGATGCGGTGCAGGTCGCCCGTCAGGGTGTAGACCCAGTTGTGGTACGGGCAGGCGATGAACCTGCCGGTCGCGCTCGACCCACACGGCAGCAGTTCGTGGGCGCGGTGCCGGCACACGTTGTAGAAGCCGCGCAGGACGGCGTCGTCGTCGCGTACAAGAAGCACCGAGTCGTCGCCGACGGCGACGGCCTTCCTGCCCCGCTTCGGGATGTCGGCCGAGCGCCCGGCGCAGACCCAGCCCCCCGCGAAGATGACCCTGCGCTCCCAGGCGAGGACGTCGTCGGCGGTGTAGGCGGCCTGCGGAAGCATCTGACCTGGGGCTTTGAGACACTCACGGACCTCGTCGAGGTCCAGCGGAGCCGAGTTCACCTTCTCCAACCTCTCTTGCGGTCCTTGAGGATGCGGCGGGTGGCCAGGTAGCCGGCGATGCCCGTCACTCCGCCGCCGCCGTGGGTCGCCGAGCCGCACTGGTAGAGGCCCCTCACCGGGGTGGTGAAGTCGGCGTAGCCGGGGGCCGGGCGCAGGTGGAAGAGCTGGTCCGGGGAGAGTTCGCCGTGGAAGATGTTGCCGCCGAGCAGGCCGTACTCGTGCTCCATCTGGTGGGGGCCGATGACCTGGCGGTGGATGACCGACGCCTTGAAACCGGGGGCAAGCTGGTCGTAGCCGTCGATGACGCGGTCGGCGTAGGCGTCGAGTTCCTCGGTGCGGGGCTCCTCGTTCCAGGTGTGCGGGACCCACTGGGTGAACATCGACATGATGTGGGTGCCCTCGGGGCAGAGCGTGCGGTCGACCGTCGAGGGGATGACCGAGTCGGCGAACGGCCTGCGCGCGGCGACGCCCGACCTCGCGTCCTGGAAGGCCTGTTCGACGTACTCGATGGAGTGGCAGAGCTCGACCGAGCCGGTCAGGTCGGCTTCGGGGTCGGACGGGAAGGCCGGCAGCTCCGACAGGGCGACGTTGATCTTCACGACGCCCGAGCGGGAACGCCAGCGTTCGATGTCGCGCACGAAGTCGTCGGGCAGGTGGTCGCGGCCCACGTGCTTGAGGAACGTGGTCTTGGGGTGGGTGGCGGCGACGACGGTCGGGGCGGTGAACTCGCGGCCGTCGTCGAGGGCCACACCGGCGACCCTGCCACCTTTTATGAGGATTTTTCGGACAGGGGCCTCGGTGATGACCGTCGCGCCGAAGGCCTCGGCCGACCGGCGGATCGCGTCGCCGACCGCGCCCATGCCGCCGATCGGGTAGCCCCACGACCCCATCCGGCCGTCGCCGACGTCGCCGATCGTGTGGTGCATCATCACGTAGGCGGTGCCCGGCTCGGCCGGACCGGCCCAGGTGCCGATGACGCCGTTGATCGACATCACGCCCTTGACCTCGGGCGACTCGAACCACTCGTTCAGCAGGTCTTCGACCGACATGGTGAACAGGCGGACCGCGTCTGCGACGCCCCGGGTCCGCAGCCCCCGCAGCCCCCAGGCCAGCCGCAGCTGGTCGATCAGGTCCCTCGTCCTGACCGAGCCGACGTTGGGCGGGGTGCGCATGAGGAGCGGCGACAACACGTCGCCGATGCCCCGGAGCCAGGCCTCGTAGCGGGGCATCGCGTCGGCGTCCTTCGCGGAGAACGCGGCGAGCTGGGCGTGGTCGCGGGCCGGATCGCCCGTCTCGGTCTGCAGGGAACGGCCGTCGGGGAAGGGGACGAAGCTGGGCCCCATGGGGATCACGTCATAGCCGTGCTCCCTGAGCCGCAGGTCACGCAGGATCGTGGGAGGCATCAGGCTCATGACGTACGAGAGAGCCGTGACCTTGAAGTCGGGGCCCCAGGGGGTCTCGGTCGTGGCCGCGCCGCCGGTGACCGGACGGGCTTCGGCGACGAGGGTGGAGAGTCCGGCACGGGCGAGGTAGGCCGCGGCGACGAGCCCGTTGTGCCCGCCCCCGACGATGATCGCGTCGTATGCGTGTTTCACCGGCTGTACCCCTTCTGCATGGCGTTACGACCCGGAAAACTTATGCCCGCACGCCTTGCGGCCCCTGGGGGCCACACCGTCAGACTAACTGGGCAACCAGTCAGTCTGGCAAGAGGAGATTCGGTACCGGAAAAGGAAACAGCATGGATCGACGCAGGTTTCTGCTGGTCAGCGCCTTAGCTGCGACGGCGGCATGTGGAGGCGAGCGGCCCGGCCGCTCGACGGGGTCCTCCGCAGTGCCGCTGACCCGAACGGATTCACCCGGCGCCCTGCCGCTGCACGACGACATCCCGCAGATCGCGGACGGGCTCTCCCCGGAGTCCGGCGGGGTGTTGAAGATCCTGAACTATCCCGAGTACGTGTCACCCGACGTGCTGAAGGCCTTCGGCAAGACCCATGGGGTCGAGGTCGAGGTGACGACCTTCAACACGATGGAAGACGCGATCTCCAAACTCCGCACGCCCGGAGCGTCGTTCGACGTGTGGTTCCCCACCCCCGACGTGATCGGGAAGGCGGCCGTCGGAAAGCTGCTCCGGCCCCTGAACAAGACCTATCTGGGCAACCTGGCCAACGCGTGGCCGCAGCTCCAGTCCCCCTTCTACGACGAGGGATCGCGCTATTCGGTCCCCTACTGCGCGTACACATCGGGCGTCGGATACCGGGCCGACGAGGTGACGGCCGGGTTCGGGTACGGCCTGCTGTGGGATCCGGCCTACAAGGGCAAGGCCTACCTGATCGACGACCATCGCGAGGGCCTGGCCCTGGCCATGCTCAAGAACGGGTCCCGCGAGATCAACACCGAGGACCCGGTGAAGATCAGGCAGGCCGGGACGTGGCTGTCGGAACTGGTGCCGCTGATGAACATCAAGACCGGGATCGCGGCCTACCAGCTGGTCGCCGAGGGCCAGGCGACGGTGCACCACTGCTGGTCGGGCGACATGATCAACGCGCAGTCGTACCTGCCCAAGGGGGTGGACGCGGACGTGCTCGGCTACTGGTACCCGTCCGACGACCTCGGCGTGGTCGGCACCGACTCGATCGCCGTGCCGGCCTCGGCGACCAAGCCCGTGCTGGCGCACCTGCTGCTCGACCACCTGCTGGATCCTGCCGTGGCGCAGGAGAACTTCTCCTTCACGGGCTATCAGCCGGCGCTGTCGGCGATCACACCCGAGAAGATGGTGACCGACGAGTTCGTGACCGAGGGCCTGAAATCGGCGATCGTGACGCCGGAGGTCTACGCCCGCAGCCAGCAGATCTTCCAGATCTCCCCGGCCGCGGAGGCGGTCTGGCTGGACACGTGGTCGCAGTTCAAGGCAGGCCAGTGAGCGGGGACGGCGGCGGTTCCCCGGAACCTCCGGAACCACCCGGCGAGCACGGCCTCCCGGCTTCGGACCACGGGCTCGACGACATGCCGGTCACCGCGTCGGCCGGCCGCCACGGGTCGTCTCACGAAGAGTCGCGGTCACCCTCCCCCGAATCGGCCCCTGCCTCACGGCGAAACACCCTCGCCGTCCTGACCGACGGTCCGAAGCCCCACCGGCGGCGCGGCCGAACGCGTGGCGGCGGCCTGTGGGCCCTGCTCGCCGCGCCCGGCACGCTCTGGCTGGTGCTGCTGTTCGCGGTACCCTTCTACGCCATCGCCGCCGTGGCCTTCGGCTCCACCGACCCGGTCTTCAACGCGCCCGTACCGGAATGGGACCCCCGCTACTGGGACTTCACCGCGTTCACCGAGATCCTCACCCGCTCGGTCACCGGCGACCTGCGCCCGGTCTTCCTCCGTACGCTCCTCTACGTCGCCCTCGCCCTGGGAGTGTGCGTGGCCATCGGCTATCCGGTGGCCTACTACGTCGCCCGGCACGCCGGCCGGCGCCGGGCCCTGCTGCTCGGCCTGATCCTCGCGCCGTGGTGGGTGAACTACCTGACCCGGATGCTGGCCTGGCTCAACCTGCTCCAGGACGACGGCTACGTCAACGACCTGCTGACATTCACCCGGATCGTCGACGAGCCGGTGCGCTGGTTGTCGGGCAACCCGGTGACGGTCGTGCTGGCGCTCGTCTACGGGTACATCCCGTTCTTCATCGTGCCCCTGTTCTCGACCCTCGACCGCATCGACCCGCTGCTCCTGGAGGCGGCCCGGGACCTGGGCTGTTCGAGCCGGAGCGCGTTCTGGCACGTGACGCTGCCGCTGTCACGGCCGGGCCTGCTGACGGCGTCGGCCATCACGGCGCTGCCGATGTTCGGCGACTACTACACGAACACGCTGGTATCGGGATCGCCGACCACGACGATGATCGCCAACCAGATCGAGTTCTACCTGCTCGGCGGGACCCGCAAGGAACTGGGGGCCTCGCTCGTGCTGCTGCTGTCGGCACTGCTCATGGTGGTGATGGTGTACTACCTGATCTCCAGCCGGCGCGCCGAGGAGGGGTTGTAATGACATCCCACCCGCTACCGGGCAGATGGACGTCCTACCTGCTGAGCCGTTCGCCGGCCGTGCGCCGGATCCGCTTCGTGCTGCCGGAACCCGCCAGCTGTTCCAGAACCCCGGCGTGTTCGACGTGCAGGGCCATGCGCAACTGCAGCCATTGGGACCACGAGGTGACGTCGCACTCCACGTCGGCCCCGTCGGGGAGCTCCCGGAACCGGTCGAGCAGGTCCAGGTCCGCGCGCCTGTTGTCGGCGTATCGCCGGTTCCGCTCGTCCGCGAGCTGGTTCACCCAGCCAGGCCGCCGCTCCGAGGGCACGACCGGCAGAACCCGCAGGGCGACCGACAGTGCGATCTCGTCGTCGCCCTCCAACCGGACGACTTCACGGAGCAGCTCCGCTCGTGACTCGTCCAGGTCGTCCAGCGCCCGGCGGTACAACTCCCACCGCTTGTGCTCGTCGTCCCTCTCGGCGCCCATGTCCACACCGGTGAGCGCGGCCAGGCGATCGATCACCTCGTCCAGACCGTCCACCCGTGGCACCTCCCGTCGTCGAATCGGCCGGTCGTTCGCCCTCCCCGCCCCGCGAGCCGAGGAGGCTGTGGCGTGAGACGACGCCCCTGGGTGCTCGCGTCGGTGACGTGGGCGTACATCGTCTGGTCGCTGGTGCCGATTCTGGTGGCGATCCAGTTCTCCTTCAACGACGGCCGGTCCCGGAGCACCTGGCAGGGGTTCTCCCTGCAGTGGTACTTCGGCTCGTCCGGCTCGGTCGCGGAGGACCCCTCGCTGCGGCTGGCGCTGGTGAACAGCCTGGTCGTGGCCGGGCTGACCACACTGATCGCCACCCCGCTGGGCGTGGCGACGGCCCTCGGCCTCGCCCGGTGGCGGGGACGGGCCGGGCGGCTCGTCGGCGGCCTGACGCTGCTGCCGCTGGCCACCCCGGAGATCGTGATGGGCTCGGCGCTCTATCTGGTCTTCACGAACCTGTTCCTGTTCGTGCCCCTGGGCCAGCCCGCGCAGGTCCTCGGGCACGTGACGTTCTCGGTCTCGTACGTGGTGGTGATCGTCCGCTCGCGGCTCGCGTCCATCGGCACCGACTACGAGGAGGCCGCACGCGACCTGGGCTGCGGACGCCTGTCAGCCGTCCGCCTGATCCTGCTCCCCCTGCTCACCCCCGCCGTGTTCGCGGGGGCGATGATCGTCTTCGCCTCCTCGATGGACGACTTCGTCATCTCGGCGTTCCTGTCCCCCGACGCCTCGTCGGTGACCGTCCCCATCAAGCTCTACAGCGCGGTACGGAACGCCCCGACCCCCGCGCTGAACGCCCTGGCGACGTTGCTGGTGCTCGCCTCGCTGCTGGCGCTACTGCTCGGCTGGCTGGTGCAACGCCGAACGCCGATCCGTCACAGGTCGTCGGGCTTCAGCCAGCCGCCCGGTATGAACCGGCGGAGCTGACCGGCCAGACACCGGTCACGTGTCTCTCCGTGCCGTCACGTATTCGGTCAGCAGCGAGAAGCCCTCGTCGCCCCGCCCGTCGGCCACCGCCCGCTCGGTGTAGTCACGCGCCGCCCGCAACGCCCCCGTCGCCAGCCCCGCCCCCTCCGAGGCCGCGATGACATGGGAGATCGCCGCACGAGCCGACCGGATCGACGACGCCGTGCCCGGGTGTTCCCCCGACTCCACGTTGGCGCCGCACTCCTCGATGAGCGACGGCAGGATCTCGCCGAGCCCGCGCAACATCGGCATCAGCTCAGCGGCCGAGATGCCCTCCGAAGCACCGAGCGCATAGGCGTGGACGACCCCCGCCAGGGCGTTCCAGAACGCGTCGAGCACGGCCACGTCGAAGGCGGCAGCGCGGCCGTGGTCGTCGCCCAGGTACATCGGCGCGGCGAGCACCGACAACTCCGCCTCCCAGCGTGAGAACACCTCCCGAGGCCCGCTGTAGAAGATGAGACCGGCGGGCGTCCCGATGGCCGTCGTCGGGCAGGCCACCGCTCCTTCGAGGTAGTCAATACCGCGGTCGGCGGCCCAGGCGGCCATCTCCCTGGCCCGGCGCGGGGTGTCGGCCGTGAGGTTGACGAGCGTCTTGCCGCGCAGCGCCTCGGCGTCGAGGATCGCGGTCACCGCGTCGTAGTCGATCACGGAGACGACTGTGAGCTCCCCGGCCGCCTCGGCCACCGTCGCCGCCTCGACGGCGCCCTCCGGGGCCTTGCCGGGCGTGCGGTTCCAGACCGTCGTGGGGTGGCCCGCGGCGACGTAGGCGCCGGCGAGTGCCCGGCCCATGGGACCCAGTCCGAGAATCGTGACAGGAGTCATACCGGCACCCTACGGACCCCCGCCGACAGAACCCCGGCTAGGCGATCACCTGCCGGACCCCGCGCCGCTCCATCGAGCGGGCGATGATCAGCCGCTGGATCTCGCTCGTCCCCTCCCAGATCCGATCGACCCGCAGTTCCCGCAGGAACCGTTCGGCCACGTTCGTCCGCATGTATCCGCGCCCGCCGAACGTCTGCACCGCCCGGTCGGCGCACCGCCACGCCGCCTCCGAGGCGAACAGCTTCGCCAGCGACGCCTTCGCGTGCACGACCTTCCGGTCGGCCCCCGAATCGGCCAGCTCCGCCACCTCGTACACGAGAAGCCGCGCCGCCGCGGCGTCGGCCGCCGAGTCGGCCAGCGGGAAGGCCACGCCCTGGTGGTCGATCAGCCGCGCGCCGCCCTGTTCCCGCTCGCAGGCCCAGGCCACGGCCTCGTCCAGCAGCCGGGTCATCGCCCCGACGCAGTGGGCGGCGATGCCCAGCCGTTCCTCGACGAACCAGTTCTGCTGGAGCGCGTCGGCCTGGCCGAGACCGCCGAGCACGGCGTCGTCGCCCACGAGGACCCCGTTCAGGTGGAGGGTCGGGTGCCCGTGCGGGAAGGAGTGGGCGAAGGGCGGATCGTCCAGGTATTCGACTCCGTCGGCCTCGGCGTCCACGAGGAACAACGTCGGCCCATGCCCCTCGGCCAGGGCCACCACGATGTGGACGGCCGCCACGTCGCCGCTGGTCACGAACCACTTCTCGCCGTCGAGCCGCCAGCGGTCGCCCACCCGTTCGGCGACGGTCGAGATGCCCGACGGGTCGGACCCGGCGTGTTCCTCGGTGACCGCGTAGGAGACCCATCCGTCGCCGCGCAGGGCGGGGCGCAGGTAGCGGGAGATCTGGTCGGGCGTGCCGGCGGACAGGACGTTGTAGGCGTCGGGGACCCACCACCACAGACCGTTGGTGTTGCGGCCGAACTGCTCGTGCACCACGACGTAGTCGGTGGCCGACCATCCCTGGCCGCCGTGCTCGGCGGAGTGGCGGCCGCCGTTGAGCCGGGCCGCCAGGGCGGCTTTCATGATCTCGCCGACGTCGGAGGAGGGCAGTCGTCCGCCGGCCCGTTCGGCCGACTCCTCCCGTGGAATCAGCACGTCGTCGACGAAGGTCTTCGCCCGGTCACGCAACTCGATCTGTTCGTCCGACAGCCGTATCAGCGACATGTCGCTCTCCCCAACGATCCTGACTGGCGACCCAGTCAAATCGGAGAGCGATCACGGTGTCAAGCCAGGCACCACACGGCAGCCTTGAAGCGGCGAAGAAAACGATGGGCCGAGCCCGGGCGGGTCAGGCGGGAAACGACGCCCGGTCGACGCCCACCTCGCGGGCCGCCGCGATCCGGGCGTGCTCCAGCAGGCGCTTGCGCGACATCGCGCCCGAATGGAGCGTGTAGCGCACCACGAGCCCGTCGAGCATGCCGTCGAGCCGCTCGGCGGCCCCCTGGGGGTCGTCGCAGGTGAACTCGCCGGCCTCCATGCCCTGGGAGATCACCTCGGACAGGATCTCGATCCAGCCGCCTTCGAGTTCGAGCAGGATCTCGCGTACGTGGGGCTCGCGCACCCCCAGCGCCCACGCGTCGAGCCACAGGATCCAGCTCTGGTCGGAGCGCGACGACGGGATGTAGAAGCGCAACACGCGGTCGAGCCGCTGGATGGCGGTGCCCGGACCGGCGATGATCTCGCGCAGCCGCCGGACCTCGCTCTCGGAGGTGGCCCGCAGCATGGCGGTGATCAGGTCGTCTTTGGTGGCGAAATGGTAGTGGATCAACCCGCCACTGACGTTGGTCGCTTTCGCGATGTCGGAGACCCGGGTGCTGGCGAGACCTCGCTCCAGCACCACACGCCGGGCGGCGTCCAGCAGTTCGGCCCGGCGCTGATCTGCCTGATCGGCCCGGCTGCTCCGGGCGCCCTCCGCGCTGCGCACCCGGCAAGCCTACCCCAGCGCCGCCTCGCGTTGACGACACTCCTTGACTGCTGACTGGTTGACCAACCAGTGTGGGAGGGGTGAGACCCGCGCGCCTGCTCGCTCCCCGTTCGGTCGCCGTCGTCGGCGCTTCGACCCGCCCCGGCTCCTACGGCAACCAGGCGGTCGCCAACCTGGTCACCGCCGGTTTCCCGGGGCCCGTGTACGGGGTCCACCCCACCGCCCGCGAGGTGCACGGCGTGTCCTGCGTGCCGGCCATCGGCGACCTGCCGATCGCCCCCGACGCGCTCGTGATCGCGACCCCGGCGGCCACCGTGCCGGACCTGCTGCGGCAGGCGGGGGAACGAGGATGTGGCGGCGCGGTCGTACTGGCGGCCGGTTTCGCCGAGATCCCCGAGGGCCGGGCGCTCCAGGACGACCTCCGCCGGATCGCCCTCGCGCACGACCTGCCCGTCTGCGGCCCCAACGGCAACGGCGTCGTCTCGGTCGTCGGCCGGGCCCCCATGTGGGGCGACGCCTACGCGCCCAAACGCCCCGGCCCGGTGGCGCTGGTCTCGCAGAGCGGCAACGTGGCGGTCAACGCCCTGCTCAGCAGGCGTGCCCTGCGACTGCACACCGTCGTCTCCTGCGGCAACCAGGCGGTCCTGAACGCCTCCGACTACCTCGCCGCACTGGCGGAACTCGACGGCGTGCGGTCGGTCGCGCTCTACCTGGAGACCGAGGACCCCGGCCTGCCCGCCGCGCTGGCCCTGGCCGCCGGGCACGACATCCGCGTGGCCGTGCTGAAGGCGGGCTCCAGCGAACGGGGCGCCGCCGCCGCGTCCGCCCACACCGGCGCGGTCGCGGGCGACCACCGCGTGCTCAGGGCCCTGGTCGAGGAGGCGGGCGGGGCCTGGGCCCGCAATCCGCACGAACTCCTGGAGCTGGCCAAAGCCCTGAGCTGGGACGGAAGCGTCCGGCGAAGGCCACGCCCGCGTGGAGCGGGGGTGCTGGTGGTGACGTGTTCCGGTGGAGACGCGGCCATCGCCGCCGACGAGGCCGCCCGGCTCAAGGTCCCGCTTCCGGCGCTGGGCACCGTCACGGTGGACAGGCTCAACGGCCTGCTCCCCGGTACGGCCACCGCCGCCAACCCCCTCGACTACACCGCCCTCATCTTCGGCGAGACACGCAGAACGGCCGACATCATCACCACGGCCGGAGACGACCCGTCGGTCGGTGTCGTCCTGGCCTGCTACGACCGTCCGGAGGAGATGGACGCCGCGCAGACGGAGGCCTGGGACGCCGCCCTCGACGGGATCACCGATGCGGCGGCGGATCTGGACGTCCCGATCGTCGTGGCCGCCACGCTGCCCGAACTCATGCCGGAGGCCACGGCCGAACACCTCACCGACCTGGGCGTGGTCCCGGTCGCGGGCCTCACCGAGGGCCTGGTCTGCGCACACGCCATGACGGCCCGCCCCGACCTGGGTCGCCTCCGCGAGATCGCCGACTGGCAGGCGGCGCACCTCGTCCTCCTGTCAGATCAAGGCCTGCCGCATCCAGGCCGGGGCGCCTCGCAGCGGTCGAGCGGACCCGGAGGCGCACCTGGGAGAGCCCCACAAGGTCCCTGGCTCAGAGAGGTCGAGGGCAAGGCCTGCCTCAGGGCTCACGGCGTCGCCGTGCCCCGGGGCGCCGTGGCCGCCGACCCGGAAGAGGCCGCGGCGCTGCTGGAGGAGCTGGGCACCGTCGTGGTCAAGGTGGACTCCGCCGACGTCCGCCACAAGGCCGCGGAAGGCGGCGTCATCCTGGGCGTCTCGACCCGGGAAGACCTCGACAGGGCGCTGCGGCAGGTGCCCCCGCCGGTCCTGATCGAGGAGATGGTGCCCCAGGGGGTCGAGGTGATGATCTCCGTCAGGTACGACGCCGTCACCCCGGTCGTCGTCGTCGCCCTCGGCGGGGCCTGGGTGGAGGTCTTCGACGACGCCGCCGTCGTCCCCCTGCCCGTCACGGCGGAACGCGTCGCGGAAGCCGTCCACCACCTGAGAGCCGCCAGGCTCGTTCCGGACGTCAGGACACTCGCCCGGACCGCCGTCGCGATCGCCGACATGACCCGTCGGGAGGGCTTCGCGCTGGTCGAGGTCAACCCCGTCATCCTGCGGGGCCGGACCGCGACGGCGGTCGACGCCGTCATCTGCCGAGGGCGCCCTGCAGGTCCATGACGTGGTCCTGGGTCTGCTGCAGCAGGGGGCGCAGGGCCTCGGCCACGTCGGGGAGGCCCAGGGCGATGGCCTGCTCGACCCGTTCCCGGTAGCGGACGAGCTGGGTCTCCTCCAGCTCCAGGTCCAGCCGGAGGGCGGCCGCGCCGTCGTGGGCGTCGGGGATGTGCGGGACCTTGACCGAGGGGACGCCGCCGAGGAAGTCGATCTGCTCCGCCAGGGCGGAGGCGTGTTCGAGTTCCTGCGACAGGTGGGCGCGCATCTCTTCGACGATGGGCTGGTATTCGGCGCCCTTGATGGTCGCCGCGTGCTGGGTGTACTGGACGATCGAGCGGTATTCGCTCTCGAGGTCCTCGTTCAGGAGCGCGATGAATGCCTGTTTGTCCATGCGGCTGCGGCTACCCCGCGATCGCGTTCCGACACCACCCGGGCCAGGCCGCGCAGCTGGGCGATCGAGGTGCGCACGACGTCCACGCTGCTGTCGGGATCGTCGACCCACCGCACCGGCACCTCGTGGAGGCGGAGGCCGCGCCACTGCGCCTTGAGCAGCAGTTCGGTGTCGAAGAACCAGGCGTCGTCGGTCACATGCGGGAGTAACTCCCGGGCGACCGGCGTGCGCATCGCCTTGAACCCGCACTGGGCGTCGGTGAACTCCGCGCCGAGCGAGCGCAGCAGCCCGTTGTAGACGCGGGAGATGAAGTCGCGCCGGGGACTGCGGACCACCGAGGAGCCGGGGGCCAGCCGCGAGCCGACCGCGACGTCGCGCTCCCCGGCCAGCAGCGGGGCGACGAGCGGCACGAAGGAGGCCAGGTCGGTGGACAGGTCGACGTCCATGTACGCCACCACGTCGGCCTGGCTCCACGACCAGGCCTCCCGCAGGGCGCGCCCCCGGCCCTTGGACTCCAGGCGGATCGTCCGGACGTCGTCCAGAGACCGGGCCACCCGCCAGGTGGCGTCCGTCGAGCCGTTGTCGGCCACGGTCACCTGGGCCGGGAACGGGCATTCCCGGTTGAGGAAGTCGAGGAGCCTGGCCACGCTCGACGCCAGCACCCGTTCCTCGTTGTAGACGGGCAGCACGATCTCGATCACGTGGCGGACCCGGGCAGCCGCACGGTCACCGTCGTCCCGCCCGACGGGCCGCTCGCAAGGCCCACCTCTCCGTCGGCGGCCCTGACCGCCTGGGCGACGATGGCCAGCCCCAGGCCCGAGCCGGGCAGGCTGCGGGCGGCGGGAGAGCGCCAGAAACGTTCGAAGACGTGCGGGAGCTCCTCGTCGGCGATGCCCGGCCCCTCGTCGCGGACGGTCAGCTCGCCGTCCCGCAGGCGGACCGTCACGGTGCCCCCCTCCGGGCTGAACTTGACCGCATTGTCCAGGATGTTAACGGCCGCGCGCTGCAACCCACGCACGTCCCCGCGCACCCGCCACGGGGACAACTCCACGTCGAAGACCAGCCCGGGGCCGCGCCGCCGGGCCCGGTCGACCGCCGCCGAGACGATGTCCTGGAGCTCCACGTCGGCCGACGAGCCGCCCGTCTCGGCGTTCCGTGACAGTTCCAGCAGGTCGGCGATGAGGGACGACATCTCCTCGAACTGTTCCTTCACGCTGACCAGCAGCAGCCTCTTGGCCTCGGGCGCCAGCGGGCGGCCGGTGTTCTCGCTGCGGAGCAGCAGGTCGATGTTGGTGCGCAGCGAGGTGAGCGGGGTGCGCAGCTCGTGGCCGGCGTCGGAGACGAGCTGCCGCTGGCGGTCCCGCGAGGCGGCGAGCGCGGCGGTCATCGTGTTGAAGGCGGCGCCCAGGCGGGCGATCTCGTCCTTGCCGTCGACGGGGATGCGGACCTCCAGGTCCTCGGTCCTGGCCACGTGTTCGACCGCGCCCGTCAGCGACGCGACGGGGCGCAGGGCCGTACGGGCCAGGTAGAGGCCGGTGACGCAGGCGCCGAGCACCCCGACGGCGCAGACCCCGGCGAGCACCAGGCCGAGCGTGCGCAGCGAGGCGTCCATCTCGCGCGTCGAGCGGAACACGGTCAGCGCCGTGCCGGGCTTGAACCACTCGGTGTAGGCGATGACGGGCGTGCGGTACTTGCCGCGCAGCACGCCGTCGCGCACCACCGGCGACCCCTCGGCGGTGGTGAGGGCGAGTTCGGCGGGCAGCGGGTCGAGCGCCGAGGAGCCCTCCTGGCAGATCGACCCGTCGGCCCTGACGAGCTGCCAGCCGCGCCCCGACGGGTCCCACGGCTGGTCGCGGTGGTCCTGGCCGCAGCGGGCCAGCGCCTGCGCGACCTGCACGTCGAGCACGGGGAACTGCTCCAGCGACTCCACGACCTGGTCGCGGAGCCGGTCGCGGACGATCAGCCAGCTCACCCCGGCGCACACGGCGATGGCGACGGCCACCGCCACCGCGATCACGAACGTGACCCGCCGCCGCAGGCTCACGGCGCGGCCTTCAGCACGTAGCCGACGCCCCGCACGGTGTGGATCAGCCGCGGTTCGCCGCCGGCCTCGGTCTTGCGGCGCAGGTACATGACGTAGACGTCCAGGGAGTTGGACGAGGGCTCGAAGTCGAAGCCCCACACCGCGCTGAGGATCTGCTCCCGGCCGAGCACCTGCCGGGGATGGGCCAGGAACAGCTCCAGCAGCAGGAACTCGGTCCGGGTCAGGTCCAGGGGCCGCCGGCCGCGCCGGACCTCCCGGGTGGCCGGGTTCATCCGCAGCCCCTCGAAGACCAGTTCGTCGCCGTCCTGGGCGGCCAATGCGCCGCGCCGCAGCAGCGCCCGGACCCGGGCCAGCAGCTCGTCGAGCTCGAACGGCTTGACCAGGTAGTCGTCGGCTCCGGCGTCCAGGCCCGCGACGCGGTCGCCGACGGCGTCGCGGGCGGTCAGCATCAGGATCGGCACCTGGTCGCCGGCCGCCCGGAGGCGGCGGCAGGTGGTGAGCCCGTCGAGGCGCGGCATCATGACGTCGAGCAGCACGGCGTCGTAGGTCTCGCGCTGGAGCTCGGCGAGCGCGCCCAGCCCGTCGGAGGCCGTCGCGACCCGGTATCCCTCGAACTCCAGGCTGCGCCGCAGCGCCTCACGCAGGGCGGGTTCGTCGTCGACGACCAGCAGCCGGGGTGTCTCGTCCGTCACGTTCACACGGTAACGACCGCCTCTGAGAGGACCCTTAACGTCCGAGGACGGCCATCGCCGCGTTGTGGCCCGGGATCCCGCTCACCCCGCCGCCGCGCCGCGCGCCCGCGCCGCACAGCAGCAGCCGTTCGTGGGCGGTCTCCACGCCCCAGCGGCCCTCCCCCTCGGCGTAGGGCCAGGACAGGTCCTGGTGGAAGATGTGGCCCCCGGGGAGGGCGGCGTCCTTCTCCAGGTCGAGGGGGGTCTTGGCCTCCAGGCAGCCGGGCAGCAGCACGTCCTCGATGGGTTCGGCCAGGACCGAGTCGATCGAGGCGAGGGTCCGGCGGACCGCCTCCTCCTTGGCCCCCGGGCGGTCGAACAGCCGCGCGGGCATGTGCAGGCCGAACAGCGTCATCGTCTGCGCGCCCGACTCGCGCAGGCCCGCGCCGAGGATCGACGGGTCGGTCAGCGAGTGGCAGTAGACCTCGGCGGGCGGCAGGTCGGGGATGCGCCCCGCCGACGCCTGCCGGAAGGCGGCGGCGAGCTGGTCGCGGCTCTCGTTGATGTGGAAGGTGCCGCTGAAGGCCTCGCGCGGGTCGACCGAGTGGTCCTTCAGCCGGGGCAGCCGCCGCAGCACCATGTTGATCTTGAGCTGGGCGCCTTCGGGCCGCTCCGGTTCCTCCTCGCCCAGCAGGCGCGCGAGCGTGAACGGAGGCACGTTCGCGAGGACCTTCCCGCCGGTCACGGTGTGCTCGCCGGTCTCGTCCCGGTACGTCACCTCGCCGGTCGCCGGGTCGATCGCGACCACCTCGGCGTTCAGCCGGATCTGCGCGCCCGCCCCGCGGGCGATGGCGGCGAGGCCTCCCGTGACGGCGCCCATGCCGCCCACCGGGACGTTCCAGTCACCCGTGCCGTCGCCGATGACGTGGTAGAGGAAACACCGGTTGGCCAGCAGGTCGGCGTCGGGGTCGGCGAAGGTGCCGATCAGGGCGTCGGTCAGCACCACCCCGCGCACGACGTCGTCGGCGAACCACTCGTTCACCACCTGGCCGATGGGGCGTTCGAACAGATCGGTCCACGGCTCGCCCACCAGGTCGCGAAGGCGCTCGCGCGGCATCAGCGGCTCGATCAGGGTGGGCGCGATCGCGGTCGCGGCGGCGGCCGTCATGGCGTAGAAGCGGCGCCAGGCGACGATCTCGTGGCCGCTGCCGGTGATGCTCGCGAACGACGCGGCCGTGCGGTCCTCGTCGCCGCCGTCGACCAGCAGCCCGCCGTTCCCGACCGGCGTGTACGACGAGTAGCGCCGCCGCCGCAGGTCGAGCGGCAGCCCCAGGTCGGTCACGACCTTGGAGGGCAGCAGGCTGACGAGGTAGGAGTAGCGCGAGACCCGGGCCTCCACGCCCGGGAAGGCCTGGGCCGAGACGGCCAGGCCGCCCACGTGGCCGAACCGCTCCAGCAGGAGCACGCTCCTGCCCGCGCGGGCGAGATAGGCGGCGGCGACCAGGCCGTTGTGGCCGGCGCCGGCGATGACGACGTCGAACATGGTGAGTCCCCTCGTTCTCGTGGCGTGACGAAAGCGGGAGCGGGACTAGAGACCGGTCTGCCAATGGGGCTGCGGCGGGGACACCATGCCCGCACCTTACATTTATGAGTGCTCTGGGACCACCTGCGACGTATGGGGATATTTCAATGATCAAGCGTTCCGAGGAAGTGGCGACCGCGCTCGCGGAGGGCCGCCCGGTGGTGGCACTGGAGTCGACCATCATCTCCCACGGCCTGCCGCAGCCCAGGAACCTCGAAGTGGCCCGTGAGCTGGAAGGACTGGTCCGGGCGGGCGGCGCGGTGCCGGCCACGATCGCGGTGCTCGACGGCGTGCCCCGGGCCGGGCTGACCGACGAGGAGCTGGTGCGGGTCGCCACCGAGCCGGGGCTGCGCAAGCTCGGCTTCCGTGACCTGGCGCCGTGCGCGACGCTCAAGCTCAGCGGCGCGACGACGGTCTCGGCGACCTCGTTCCTGGCCGCGCGGGCCGGCATCCGCGTGTTCGCCACCGGCGGCCTGGGCGGCGTGCACCGCGGCTACACCTCGGTGCAGGACGAGTCGGCCGACATCGACACCCTGAGCCGCACGCGCATCACCGTCGTCTGCGCCGGCGTGAAGTCGATCCTGGACGTGCCCGCCACGCTCCAGCGCCTGGAGACCCGCCAGGTCACCGTGGTCGGCTTCCGCACGGACACCTTCCCCGGCTTCTACCTCCACACCTCCGGCGAGCCGGTCGACTGGCGCATCGAGTCGGCCGCGGAGGCCGCCGGCATCATGCGCGCCCAGGACGCCCTCGGCGGCCCCGAGACCGCCCTGATCGTCGCCAACCCCGTGCCGCAGGACGAGCAGCTCGACCCCGCCCTGCACGACCGCGTCCTCGCCGAGGCCCTCCAGGCCGCCGAGACGAGCGGAGTGACAGGTCAGGCCATCACCCCGTACTTGCTGGAATACCTGGTCGAGGCCACCCAAGGCGCCTCACTTGCGGCCAACCTCGCGGCAGTACGCGGAAACACCCGCCTCGCGGCGGAAATCGCGTCATCCTGGACGCCGGAGAACTGAGGGACATGGGATCGGGGATGCGGGCGCGGCCGGTGATCGGCGATGTCGTGACCGACGCCGGATCCGAGGCCCCGTGACGCGGGACATGAGGGGGCTGCTGGTGATCGGCGATGTCGTGACCGACGTCGTCGCGCTCCATTCGGAGCCGGTGGCCACAGGCACCGACACCGAGGCCGACATCACGCTGCGGCCGGGCGGCTCGGGCGCCAACACCGCCGCGTGGGCCGCCCACCTGGGCGGCGACGCCCGGTTGCTGGCCCGCGTCGGCGCCGACACGGCGGCGTGGCACCTGAACGCGCTGAGCGGCGTCAAAACCCATGTGACCGTCGACCCCGACCGCCCGACCGCCGTCGTGATCGCCATGGTCGACGACGCGGGCGAGCGGTCGTTCCTGACCAACCGGGGCGCGGCGCGTCGGCTGGGCCCCGGCGACTGGACCGACGCGCTGCTCGACGGCGTGGGCTGCCTCCACCTGTCCGGCTACCTGATGTGGACGCCGGAGGGGCTGGAGCTGGCCCGGATCGCCATGCGGGCCGCGAAGGACGTCACGGTCAGCGTCGACCCCGCCTCGACGCGGTTCCTGCACGAGTTCGGCCCCGAACGTTTCCTCGCCGAGACCCGGGAGGCGGATGTGATCATCCCCAACCGCGACGAGGCGCTCGCGCTGACCGGAGCCGCCGATCCCGAGCGGGCGGCCGAACTCCTCGGCGACATCTACGGAACCGCGGTCGTGAAGCTCGGCCCGGCGGGCGCGCTTCTCGCCCAAGACGGGCGTATCGTTGCTCGGGCCGGTGCCGCCACGGCGGGACCGGACGACCGCGTCGTCGACTCCACCGGCGCGGGAGACGCGTTCGCGGCCGGGTTCCTCACGGCCCGACTCGCGGGTTCCACCCGTTCCGAATGTCTCGAAGCGGGCTGCCGCGCAGGCCGGCGGGCCGTTGGGCTGATCGGCGGCCGTCCTCCGGCCGTCAAGAACGCAACAGAGCTTTACCCTATTGACACCAATTGATAGCTTGCGGCGTAAGCTGCACCATTAGCAACAAGCGTCACTCTCGGGAGGGTGCGGTCAAACCGATGGACGCCGAGTCAACGATCTGCCTGAGCGATCTGGTTCCCGCTCTTCGCTGGAGCCGCCCCCAGCAGGTGGCCGATGTACTGGGAGATCCACGTCTCCCCGGCGGCTGGTGGGGCTCCGTCGCACTGGGCCGTGCCCTCGGCACGACCGGAGTTGACTGGGTCTGCGAGCGGCTCGCCCGGCTCGCCGTGACCCATCTCGACCATCTGCCGCTGACCGACTTCATGCCGGCCGTGCAGGTGCACACGGTCGACCGTCAGCTGCCCGGCTGGCCCGACCCCGTCCGCTCGGTGATCATCGGGCTGGGCGGCTGGCAGCGCCTGCGCCGCCTCACCGCCGGCGACCTCGACACCCCGTCGGCGGCGGCGACGCCCGAGGTGGTGCTGACGGCGGTGTTCAAGGAGATCTTCACGCACATCCGCATCGAGATCCCCGCCGAGACCGCCGCCCCGGCCGCCGCCGCGCCCCAGGCCCAGGCCCCGGCGCAGGTCCAGCAGCCGGCCAAGTCGGCACCGCTGGCGGCGCCCGTGCCGACCGTCGAGGAGACCGGCATGATGGCCGCGATCCCCGCCGCCCCGGCGCGCGGCCCGGTCAACGGCCCCGTCAACGGCCCCGTCAACGGCCAGGCCAACGGTCCGGTCAACGGTCAGGCCAACGGCGCGAAACCGGCCGTCAACGGCACCCCCGTGGTGCCGGCCCCGGCCAAGGAGCCCGAGAAGCCCGCACCGGTCAACATCGCCGAACACCCGATGGTCGGCCTGGTCGAGCACCTGTTCCGCGAGTGGAACCCGCTGGAGCGCGCGGTCGCCGCGCAGCGCCTGTTCGCCGCCGAGCCGATCAGCCTCCGCACCCTCGCCCACGAGCTCAACGTCGACCGCGAGCTACTGTCGCAGGCCCAGCGCACCGCCGAGGAGCGGGTGCTGATGTGGCTGCGCTCCCCCGACTCCGCCGCCCTGACGGGTCACCTGTTCGGCCTCACCGAGTGGCTCGGCACCGCCGCCACCCAGGAGCAGCTGATCGGCGCCGACCCGTCCCACCCGATCGAGGTCCCGGCGCTGCGTACGCCTCTGTGGCGGGTCCTGGTGACGCTCATGCCCGACCGCCGGCTGCAGGACGGCTGGCTCGTCGTGGGCGACCTGGGCGGCCTGCGCGACCGCACCCGCCAGCTGCTGTCGGCCCACCCGGCCGACGCCGACGTGATCGAACTGCTCGGCCAGCTCGGCATCCGTTCCCACTCCGCCAAGGCCTGGATGGAAGCCCTGCCGAAGACTCCCTCGAACGCGACGTCCCCCGCCAACGGCGCCCCCGTGGGCGACGCCCCGCTGCCGCGCCGCACCCCCGGCGCCAACGGCCACCCGGCCCGGCCGGCGGGCGTGCCGATACCGAAGATGGCCCACAGCGGCCCCGACCCGGCGACCGCGCTGGCCGCGCTCAACGCCCTCACCGGCGGCGCGCCGCGCCCGCACCTGGTGCCCAGCCCGCGCAGCACGCCGAGCCCGGCGTCCGACCCGCGCCGCTGGCAGCGCATCGACGTCACCAGCGGGCACCTGCGCGGTGAGCCGGTGGCGGTGCCGGAGAACTACGCGGCCCAGCTCGGCATGCGCCCCGGCACCCTGCTGTCGGTGACCGGTCCCGGCGACAACGCCGTGGTGCTGGTGTGGCGCGACCGGCAGCCGGTCTTCGACTCGCTGCAGCCGGTGCTGATGCGGTTGAACGCGCGTCCGGGCGACTCGGTCTACGTGACCGTCGACGGCTACCGGCTCGACGCCCAGCTCACGTCCTAGGGGTTCTTGGGGCGCAGCAGCTTGCGGTAGTAGGTGGCCGACACCTCGTAGCCGGTCGCCTTGTAGAACTCGGCCGCCCGGCGCGTGGCCAGCGCGACGTATCCCGCGTCGCGGCTGCGCGCCCAGAGCTCGAACTCGGCGAGCAGGTGGCGGCCGAGGCCGTGACGGCGGAAGCCGCTCTCGATGATCGCCTCTTCCACCCACGCGACCCGGCCGTTGGCGAACAGGGTCAGGTGGGTGAAGCCCAGCAGGTAGCCCCGGACGACGCCGTCGACGGTGGCCACGAGGAGGAGCGCCTCCTCGTTCTCCAGGAGCTGGGGGAAGGCGGCGTCGAAGGCGGCCCGCTCTGGTCGGAACGACACGGCGAATTCGCGAGCCAACGCGAAGATCTGCTCCGCGTCGGTCTTCTCTGCTCTGCGAAGCTGGAGATCACCGGACGTCATGAGAGGACTCTAGGATCCCTCCGACCTGCGCGTCCATCACCGGGATGCGGTCACACGGCTACGGAGTCCGTCCGAAACATCCGGCTTAACGGAAGTTTAAGCAGGTGGGAAGTGGTACGTCCGGCCACGTACCACTGATGGTAATGGTGCCAAACTTTCGCACTTATCCGAGGAGGATCTGGTCGCCCTCGACCTTGATCGGCACCTCGGGGAGCGGGGTGGCGGCGGGGCCGCCCTGGACCGATCCGTCGGCGATGGAGAACTGCGAGTTGTGGCACGGGCACACGATCTTGCCCGCGTCGACGCTCTTGACCTTGCAGCCCTGGTGGGTGCAGACGGGGCTGAAGGCCTTGTAGGTGCCGGCCTCCGGCTGCGTGATCACGGCCTGCTCGGTGATCACGCCGCCGCCGACCGGCACGTCGGCCGTCGCGGCGAGCGCGTTGCCGCCGGCCGCGGGGGCGTCGGTCGCGGCCGGGGGCGCGGCAGCGCTGTCGGCCGGAGCCGGTTCGGCGCTGGTGGGGGCCTGCTCTCCCGAACACGCCGCGACCGCGACGCCGACCCCGGCCAGCGCGGCCGTGCCCATGACGCGACGACGAGTGACGTTCAGGTCCACTGTGATGCCCTTCATCTGGGTTACGGGGGTTGTCGTACACAGACAACCAGCAGCCGGGAGTGGACCCGCACGCTTGATCGGCTTTCTAAGGATTAATTAATCGTGGTCAGAGCCCTCCGAGGCCCAGTTCACGGGCGATGAGGAGGCGCTGGATCTCGCTCGTGCCCTCGCCGATCTCCAGAATCTTGGCGTCGCGGTAGAAGCGTCCGACGGGGTACTCGTTCATGAAGCCGTAGCCGCCGAAGACCTGGGTGGCGTCGCGGGCGTTGTCCATCGCCGCGTTCGAGGCGACCAGCTTGGCGATGGCGGCCTCCTTCTTGAACGGCAGGCCGCGCAGCATCCGGTCGGCCGCGTGGTAGTAGGCCAGGCGGGCGGTGTGGGCGCGCACCTCCATGTCGGCGACCTTGAACTGCATCGCCTGGTAGTGGCCGATGGGGTGGCCGAAGGCGTGGCGCTGGGCGACGTACCGGACCGACTCGTCGACGCAGCCCTGGGCCAGGCCGACCGAGAGGGCCGCGATGGCGATCCGGCCCTCGTCGAGCGTCTGGAGGAACTGGGCGTAGCCCCGGCCGCGCTCCCCGAGGAGGTTGGCCGCCGGGACCCGGCAGTCGGTGAACGACAACTCGCGGGTGTCGCTCGACGACCAGCCGACCTTCGAGTACTTCTCGGAGACGCCCAGGCCGGGCGTGCCCGCCGGGACGATGATCGTGGAGATCTCGGGCCTGCCGTCGGCCCGCCGCCCGGTGATGGCGGCGACCCCGACGAAGCCGGTGATGGCGGTGCCGGAGTTGGTGATGAACGCCTTCGACCCGTTGATCACCCACTCGTCGCCGTCGAGGACGGCGGTGGTCCGCATGCCGCCGGGCACGTCGGAGCCGCCGCCGGGCTCGGTCAGCCCGAATGCGCCCAGCAGCTCCCCGGCCGCCAGCTTGGGCAGCCACTCGGCCTTCTGCTCGGGGGTGCCGAAGCGGTACAGCGGCATCGCGCCCAGCGAGACGGCGGCCTCCAGGGTGATGGCGACGCTGGAGTCGACCCGGGCCAGCTCTTCGAGCGCCAGGCACAGCGCGAAGTAGTCGCCGCCCATGCCGCCGTGCTCCTCGGGGATGGGCAGGCCGAACAGGCCCATCGCGCCCATCTTGCGGACGATCTCGTAGGGGAACTCGCCCTTCTCGTAGAGGTCGCCGATGACCGGGGCGACCTCGTCGCGGGCGAACGCCTCGACGGTCTTGCGCAGGTCTTCGTGGTCTTCGGTGAGCATTCTCACTCCTTCGTGAGCGCGCGGACCACCGCGCTGGGGCTGGGGCGGCCGAGCCGGCCCGCCAGCCAGTGGCTGGTGGCGGCGAGGGCGTGGAGGTCGACGCCGTGGCGGATGCCGAGGCCGTCGAGGAGCCAGACCAGGTCTTCGGTGGCGAGGTTGCCGGTGGCCGACTTGGCGTAGGGGCAGCCGCCGATGCCGCCCGCGCTGGCGTCGATCACGGTGATGCCGTGGCGGAGCGCCTCGACGACGTTGGCCAGGGCCTGGCCGTAGGTGTCGTGGAAGTGGACCGCGAGCGGCCGCTCCCGGGGGAAGGCGTCGAGCAGCGCGCCGACGTGCCCGGCGGTGGCGACGCCGATCGTGTCGCCGAGCGACAACTCGGCACAGCCGAGGTCGAGCAGCCGGCTGCCGACGTCGACGACCTGGGCGATCGGGACCGGCCCCTCCCACGGGTCGCCGAAGCACATCGACACGTAGGCGCGGACCCTGAGCCCGTTCTCCCGCGCCCGCCGCACCACGGGGGCGAACATGTCGAACTGGGTCTTCAGCGACCGGTTCAGGTTGCGCTGCGCGAAGGTCTCGGTGGCGCTGCCGAAGATCGCGATCTCGGTGCAGCCCAGTTCGAGCGCGCGGTCGAGGCCGCGCTCGTTCGGCACCAGCACCGGATAACGCACCTGGTTGTCCCGGTGGACGGTCTTGAGCAGGTCTTCGGCGTCGGCGAGCTGCGGCACCCATTCGGGATGCACGAAACTGGTCGTCTCGATGACCTTCAGGCCCGCCGCCGCCAGCCGGGTGACGAACTCGGCCTTGACCTCGACCGGCACGACCGTCTTCTCGTTCTGCAGCCCGTCACGCGGCCCGACCTCGTAGATCGTGACCTCGTCGGGCAGATTCTCGATCTTGTACGTCATTCCGTGGCCTCCACGACCGCGAGGACCTCGTCGAGGGAGACCTGCTGACCGGCCCGCACCTGAAGGGTGACGGTCCCGCCGACGGGCGCCGTGACGGTGTGCTCCATCTTCATGGCCTCCACGATCAGCAGCGGCTGCCCCTCGGCCACCCGCTCGCCCTGCGCGGCCTTCACCACCAGGACCGTCCCCGGCATCGGGCTGCGCACCGCGCCGTCACCGGCCTGGGCTGCCTTCGACCGCTCCTCGATGGGTTCATGCCGGGCGACCTTGTACGTCCGCCCCTCGGCGTGGAGCCAGAGGGTCGCGCCGTCGCGGGCGGTTGTGAACCGCCGGGTCACCCCGTCGTCTGGGGGCGCCTCGACGATCTCCCCGCCGATCTCCAGCAGGTGGGCCGGCGGGCGGTGCCGGCCCAGCCGCCAGCCGTCGGGGATGTCCCAGGGGTCGTCGGAGGCGGCGGCCGGGGCGAAGAGGCGGGCCGCCTCGGCGAGCACGTACCCGGGGATCTCCGGTTCGGCCGGGTCGACCTCGCGCTCGACCAGCCCGGTGTCGAGCACCCCCCGCCGGACCAGGGGGTTGTCGATGAGCCGCTGGAGGAAACCCAGATTGGTGGTCACGCCGAGGACGACCGTGTCGTGGAGGGCCCGCCGGAGTTTCGTCAGGGCCTCCTCCCTCGTGGGGGCCCAGGCGACCACCTTGGCGAGCATCGGGTCGTAGCCCGTGCCGACCACGCCGCCCTCGGCGATGCCCGAGTCGAAGCGGACCCCGGGCTCGGCGAGCTTGAGGATGCGGCCGGTGCTCGGGAGGAAACCTCGCGCGGGGTCCTCGGCGTAGACGCGGGCCTCCACCGCGTGGCCCTCCAGCCGCACGTCGTCCTGGGTCAGCGGCAACTGCTCGCCCGCCGCCACCCTGAGCTGGAGTTCGACCAGGTCGAGACCGGTGACGAGTTCGGTCACGGGGTGTTCGACCTGGAGGCGGGTGTTCATCTCCATGAAGAAGAACTCGCCGGTCGTGCCGTGGACGATGAACTCGATCGTGCCCGCGTTGACGTAGCCGACGCTGCGCGCGGCCTCCACGGCGGCGGCGCCCATCTTGGCGCGGGTGGCCTCGTCGAGCAGCGGCGAGGGCGCCTCTTCGATGATCTTCTGGTGGCGGCGCTGCAGGCTGCACTCGCGCTCCCCCAGGTGGATCACGTTGCCGTGGGCGTCGGCCAGAACCTGGATCTCGATGTGGCGCGGGCTCTCGACGTAACGCTCGATGAGCAGGGTGCCGTCGCCGAAGGCGGCCAGCGCGGTCCGCCTGGCCGAGGCCAGGGCGTCGGGCAGTTCCTCCTTGGCACGCACCAGCACCATGCCCTTGCCGCCGCCACCCGCCGACGGCTTGATCAGAGCGGGGAACTCCGCGAAGTCCTCCAGGCCGGTGGACGCGCCCGGCACGACCGGGACGCCCGCGGCCGCGACGGTCTCCTTGGCGCGGATCTTGTCGCCCATGGCCTCGATCGCCCCGGCGGGCGGGCCGACGAACACAATGCCGTTGTCGGCGCAGGCCTGGGAGAAGCGCGTGTTCTCGGAGAGGAATCCGTAGCCGGGGTGGACGGCCTGGGCGTTCACCTTGCGAGCCGCCCGGATCACCTCGTCGGCGTCGAGGTAGCTCCCGATCCTCACCGCGATGTCGGCTTCGCCGGCGTGGGTCGTGTCGCCCTCGGTGTGGACGGCCACCGACCGGATGCCCAGGCGGCGCAGCGTCTTGATGACACGGAGGGCGATCTCGCCCCGGTTGGCGACCAGAACGGTGTCGAACATGGGCCTCACATCCGGAAGACGCCGTAGCCGACCGGCTCCAGCGGCGCGTTCGCGCAGGCCCCGAGGGCCAGGCCGAGGACGGTCCGGGTGTCGGCGGGGTCGATGACGCCGTCGTCCCACAGGCGCGCGGTCGAGTAGTAGGGGTTGCCCTGCGATTCGTACTGGGCCCGGATCGCCTCCGGATCGGCGTCGCCGACCATCGACAACACGGTCGCGGCCTGTTCGCCGCCCATGACCGAGATGCGGGCGTTCGGCCACATCCACAGGAAACGCGGCGAGTAGGCCCGCCCGGCCATCGCGTAGTTGCCCGCGCCGAACGAGCCGCCGACGACGACCGTCAGCTTCGGCACCCGCGCGCAGGCCACGGCGGTGACCATCTTGGCGCCGTGCTTGGCGATGCCGCCCTGCTCGTAGGCCTTGCCGACCATGAACCCGCTGATGTTCTGCAGGAACACCAATGGGATCTCCCGCCGGTCGCAGAGCTCGATGAAGTGGGCCCCCTTGAGCGCCGACTCGGCGAACAGGATGCCGTTGTTGGCGACGATCCCGACCGGATGCCCGTGGACCCGGGCGAACCCGGTGACGAGCGTCGGGCCGTACTCCTGCTTGAACTCCAGGAACCGGCTGCCGTCGACGATCCGGGCGATGACCTCGCGCACGTCGTAGGGGGTGCGCGTGTCGGGGGGCACGATGCCGTAGAGCTCCCGGGGGTCGTATTTCGGCGCCTCGGTCTCGGCGCGCTCCCACGCCTTCCTGCCGGGGGCGAAGGTGGCCACGATGTCGCGGACGATGCGCAGGGCGTGGGCGTCGTCGTCGGCCAGGTGGTCGGTGACCCCGCTGATCCGCGAGTGCACCTCTCCCCCGCCCAGCTCCTCGGCGGTGACCTCCTCACCGGTCGCCGCCTTCACCAGGGGCGGCCCGCCGAGGAAGATCGTGCCCTGGTTCCGGACGATCACCGCCTCGTCGCTCATCGCCGGGACGTAGGCGCCGCCGGCCGTACAGGACCCGAGGACCGCCGCGACCTGCGGGATGCCCTTCGCCGACATCGTCGCCTGGTTGTAGAAGATGCGCCCGAAGTGTTCACGGTCGGGGAAGACCTCGTCCTGCTTCGGCAGGAACGCCCCGCCGGAGTCGACCAGGTAGACGCACGGAAGACGGTTGTCGAGCGCGACCTCCTGGGCGCGCAGGTGCTTCTTGACGGTCATCGGGTAGTAGGTGCCGCCCTTGACCGTCGCGTCGTTGGCGACGATCACGACCTCGCGCCCGCTGACCCGTCCGACCCCGGTGATGATCCCCGCCGCCGGGGCGGCGTCGTCGTAGAGCCCCGTCGCCGCCAGGGGCGACAGCTCAAGGAACCGCGCGCCGGGGTCGAGCAGCGTGTCGACCCGGTCTCTGGGCAGGAGCTTGCCGCGCTCGACATGCCGGATCCGCGACCGCTCGGGCCCGCCCCTGGCGGCCGTGTCGAGCCGCTCCCGCAACTCGGCCACCAGCCGCTCGTTGACCTCGGCGTTCTTCTTGTACGGCGCCCCGCCCGGATCACCCGAACTGGACAGAACCGGCCACACCTGTCGGCCACCTCCTCCGTGTACTCCGCGCCTCACGTTAGTCGCCATTAACATCAACGTCTACCATGGGGGCTTGTGACCACACCTACCCGGAACAGGCGCGCCGAGATCCTCGACGCGGCGGCGGCCCTCTTCGCCGAACGCGGCTTCCACGGGGTGTCCATCGAGGAGATCGGCGCGGCGGTCGGCGTCTCCGGGCCGGCGCTCTATCGCCACTTCCGGGGCAAGGAGGCGCTGCTGACCGAGATCCTGCTCGACATCTCGGGCCGGCTGTCGTCCGCCGGCGCCTCCGCGGCGGCCCTCGATCCCGCCGAGGCACTGGATGTGCTGCTCAGGGGGCACATCGAGTTCGCACTCGGCCATCCGGAGCTGATCCGCGTGCACGAGCGGGAACTGCACAACGTGCCCGAGGCCGACCAGCGGGCCATCCGCCGGCTCCAGCGCCTCTACGTCGAAGAGTGGGTGGGCGTGGTGCGCGACCTCCATCCGGGCTGCGCGGTGGCCCGGGTGCGGGCGGCGGTGCACGCCGTGTTCGGGCTGCTGAACTCGACGCCCCGGAGCGTCGGGGAACTGGGGCGCGAGGAGATGGCGTCGACGCTGGAGGCCATGGCCCGGGCGTCGTTGCGGGCCGCTGTTAACGGCCGTTAACGTGCGCCGGGCCGACGCCTTTACAAAGTAGATTTCTTACGCGCGTATCACGTGGTCGGCCAGCATCCTCACCCGGTCGGCGTGCTTGTCGTGGGCGATGATGATGGGCGGCTCGTTGTAGGCCATCGCGTCGGACGAGCGCCGCAGCTTGACGTACTGCCCGCAGGCGTCGATGGCGTAGGGCTCCATGTCGTCCTGGAGGGCGCCGATCACGGTGATGCCGTAGGTCTCGCCGATGCGCCGGAACAGGGCGACCGCCTCGCGGCGGTGCTCCTTGCCCAGGTTGCGGCCGAGCTCGTCGAGGACCAGCGTCAGGTGCTTGCCGCCGCTCGACGCGATGGCCGCCGCGCAGACCAGCTTGACCGCCTTCTCGTCCATCAGCGCCGTGTTGGCCCGGCGGTTGTAGGGCACGTAGCCCTGGCCCTCGCCGCGCTTCCACTTCGGGATCACCCGCCACGACCAGCGCTGCTCCGGGTCGGCCGGGGCGGCCGGGACGGGGAAGTCGAGGGACGCGCCGTAGCCGCCGTAGCCGGTGTCGAGGCGGTCGAACTCCTCGGCCACGCGGGTCAGGCGGGCGCGGATGGCCTCGGTGAGGGTCGCGCGGTGCACGGCGGTCGACTGGGCGGCCTCCTCGGCGCCCCGCGTGGCGGCGGCGAGGTCGCGGCGGCGGGTGGTGATCTGGGTCTCGATCTGGCGGCGCTGGTGGCGTTCGTACTCCTCCTGGGCGCGCAGGTAGGAGCCCAGCGCGTTGCACACCGCCTGGAAGGTGGCCAGTTCCTCGGCGGCGCGGCCGTCCTTGCGGGCGGCGATGAGGTAGGCGAGCTCCTCGGGCATCTCGTCGCCGTCGTCGAAGGTGCCGCGCAGGGCGGCGTCGAGGTGGCGCTCGGCGGCCCGCCACCACTCGTCGGCGGTCAGCTCGTCGTCGGCCAGCCACTCGCGGGCGCCCTCGACGGTGCCGCCCCAGTCTCTGACCAGCCGGTCGAGGCCGAGGGCGGTCCGCTGGGCCTCGATGCGGGCGGCGCCCGCGCGGGCCTCGTCGCGACGGGCGGTCAGGGCGTGGCGGCGGCCCTCCAGGCGGTCGGCCTCGACGTCGCGGGTGCGGGCCCGGAAGTCGAGCGCGCCGACCTGCTCCTCGGCGGCGTCGAGCGCCGGGGTGAGCTCGCCGGCGGCGGCCGTCAGCTCGGTGAGGCGGTCGCGCTGGGCGTCGAGGCGGGTGGCGAGTTCGGCCAGCCGGTCGGCGGCCTCGGCGCCCTCGACCCGGCGCTCGGCCGCGGCGACGCCGTCTTCGGCCTTCCGCACAGCCGCGGCGGCGGCCTCCTGCGCGGCGACGGCCCGCTCGACCCTTTTGGCGGCGGCCTTCACCCGGGCGTCACGGCCGGTGACCTGCGCCTCGGCCATCCCCACCACGGCCACCCCGGACGAGGAGACCACGACGGAACCGGGGAAGGCGGCGAGAGCCTTCGTGGCGGCGTCCATGTCGGCGGCGTCGACCACCACGGCGTCGCGGGCGTCCTTGGCGACGCCGGCCTGTTCCGCCACGTCGAGGGCGTCGAGGAGGCCTGCGGCGGGAATGCCGGCCAGGCCCAGCGCGGTGAGCTGGGCGGCGGCCGGGCCGTTCTCGGCGTCGCGGAGGGCGGCCTCCGCGGTCTCGTGTTCGCGGTCGGCGACGCCCAAGGCCTTGAGGGCCTCGGCGTGGACCGTGCGGGCCTCGGCCAGTTCGGCGCGGGCCCGGGTGGCGTCGCGGCCGTCGGCGCGACGGCGCTGCTCCTCCAGGGCGGGGATCTGGGCGCGGAGCTGGTCGGCGGTGTTCTGGGCGACCGCGCGTTCGGCCTCGACGCGGGCGGCGCTCGCCTGGACGGCGGCCAGTTCCCGGCGCGCGGTGGCCAGCGCCCGGTCGAGCGAGTCGTCACGCAGGGCGGCGATCTCGGCCTTGACCTCGGCGATCGCCGACTCGGCCGTCTCGGCGGCGGCGTCGAACTCGGCGCGCTGCGCGGCCAGGGCGCCCTCGGCCTCGGCGGCGTCGGCGACCCGGCGGGCGAGCCGGCCGCGCCAGTGTTTCAGGGCGTCGGCCAGCCGTTCGCGGGCCCGGTCGCGGCGGTCGAAGGCGGCCAGCAGGTGGCGGGACTCGTCTTCGAAGTCGGCCAGGCGCTGCTGGGCGTCTTCGGCGCGCACCCGTTTGGCGTGTTCGTCGCGGCGGGCCTCGCGTTCCTGGTCGAGCTCGGCGTCGAGGCCGGTCAGGGCGGCGATGGCCTCGAAGATGCGGTCGGGCGAGATCTCGTTCAGGGGCTGCGAGAGCAGATTGGTGGCGACCTTGCTGCGGACCGACGTGGAGAGGAACGACACGCACCTGACCCGGTCGCCGTAGAGGACCCGGGTCAGGTCGCGGGCGACGACGTCGCGCCGCCCGGCGCTCCTGGGCAGCCCCGCCCAGATGACGTCGGCGTGGGTGACCCGTTCGGCCTCGGAGGCGGCGGTGGCCAGGTGGACGCCCTCGGCCCACCGCACCTCCAGATGAGGCGCCTCCTGGTTGACCCGCACCCACACGGTCACCGGCAGCCCGGCCGACGGCACGTCGAAGACGCCCACGATGTAACCGTGGTCGGCGCTGGCCCACTGCTGGTCGCCGTGGGCCGCCAGTTCGGCGTTGAACAGCAGCTCGGAGACGGCCTTCGCGCCCGAGGCGAACCGCCACTGCTCGTCTCCGAGCAGCGCCGTGACGGCCGCGATGAACGACGACTTCCCGGCCCCGTTGGAGTCTTTCGGCCCGGCCCCCGCGACGACGACGAGCGTGCCCGGCACGATCGGGACCGTGTGGGTCGACAACCGCGAGATGTTGACCGCCTGCACCGCGACCAGCACCCGGTCACCGACGACGTTGTCCTGCGGCGCCCGCACCGGCCGCACGTCGTCGATCGGTACGACGACCTGGAACAACCCGGAGGCCCCCGGCTCTCCCGGCTTGGCTCCGCTCAGATCGACGACCTCAGTCATCCCATGCCCTTCCCAGACCGAACAACCCGAAGACCTCCCTACGACCGCGCCGCCTCGCCGGAGGCTCCACCCGAACGCGCCGTCCGCACCGGAACATCGCGCGTCAAGCTCGCTGCCAGGGCCGCCCGCGCGTGGCGCTCCACCGGCCGGGAGACCGCGCATCATGCCTCCCCGTCCGGACCCGCCGGCTCGTGGCGGCGGCGTTTGGCCCAGATGGCCACGGCGAGGGGCGTTTGCGGCCCGGCCGCGAGGATGAGCTCCTCCTGGAGCCGCGCCCGCGCCGCCCGCGTCAGCCGGTGGAACTGCGGCCCCGGCACGTAGCCGCCCGCGCCCTCTTCGCTGGTCTTCTGCTGGGCGATCAGCCCGGCCTGCCGGAGCGACCGCAACGCGGCCTCCAGTTCGCCGATGGGCAGCAGCGTGCGCCGCCGCAGTTCCTCGGTCGCGACGGGATACTGCGACAACCAGGTGTCCTCGCCCAGCAGCCCCTCGGCGCGCGGGATCGCCACCGAGTGGACCAGCACCAGCGCCAGCACCGCCCGCTCGGCCTCCGGCAGGGAGGTGACCCGGTAGGCGTCGGTGTAGCCGGAGATCCAGGCGTCGCGCCGCTGCTGAAGCACCCGCCCCCGGCGGGCCAGCATCTCCATCAGCGCCCGCCGCAGGGCCGGGTCGCGCAGCGCGGCGAAGCGTGCCTCGTGGACCGGCTCGGCCGCCGTCTCGACCGCGACGAACGCGGCCACCAGCTCGGCCCGCCGCCGCTCGTCGAACGCCCCGAGCAGGTCGCCGAACTCCTCGGGCCCTTCGTCGCGCGCCTCCACGACGGGCGTCACCTCGCCCGACGGCGGGGGCGCGGCGATGCGCCGCATCAGCTCGCGCAACTGGACGTGGCCGTCGGCGGTCCAGAGCACGCAGCGCGGCCCGAGCCGGAGGGTGCCGAACCCGGACAACACGATCCAGCCGGTGTCGTGGAGCCGTCGCAGCGCGCCCACGGCCCAGCTCCGGACCGAGTCGTCGGTCCGCCCGACCATGGTGCGGTAGCAGGCCAGCACGTCGTCGACCGCCGCCCACACCCCCGGCCACGGCTCGGCGTCGAGGTCGGCCCAGCACATGCGCAGGCAGCAGGCCAGCACCCGCCGGGTCTCCCCCGCCCGCTCCACGGGCGCGCCGGCGACCTGGTACTCCTCCAGCAACGAGGGCGACGCCCCGTCGGGCCACACGGGCACCCCGACCTCGCCCACCCGGACGAACCCGGGCGGCACGGATCCGGCCAGCTTCACCAGGCCCGAGGAACGCGCCTCGGCATGCGCCTCACCCATGGAACCGGCCCGTCACACCGCTCCCGCCGCCGACCCGTTGGCCTACGCGTCTGGTTCGACCGACCACCGCCGCGTCCCGGCACGCAGACCGCCTAATCGGACTCGCCCACCCGTCAGCCATCCGTCCGCTCCAGCCTGCCGTGGGACAACCAGCTCGGATGCCCCGACGGATCGGCCGACAGGGTGTCGGACCAGGCCAGCCGGTAGGGCGCCTCGGGATGCAGGTCGGCCGAGGCGAGGTCGGCCAGCACGCGGCGGATCGTCGACCAGTCGCCCGTCAGCACCTCTTCCAGCGCCACCGCGTCGCGGTCGCCGAGCAGCGACTCGGCCACCTCCGTGAACCGGCCGGGAGCCGAGGCCGCCAAGGCGGAGGACGCACCCTCGTCGGGCAGCGCGGAGCGGGGCGGCGCGGGGCGGACCGGGACCGGCCGGGGCGCCTCGTCGACCGCGCGGACGATCGCGCCCGGGTCGTGCCACGGAGCTGCGGCGTCGAAGACGAAGCCGTCGAGGACGGCGGCGAGGCGTTCGCGGGAGGCCGTCTGGGCGAAGGTGCGCCACGTCTCGGCCGGGAGCAGGGTCAGGTTGCGGGTCGTGCCGGCCGAGTCGGCCAGGCGGCCGGCCGCGCGGCGGGAGGCGTCGCTGTAGGCGTAGATGGCCGAGCGCAGGTCGGTGCAGACGCGGTCGAGCTCGGGCCAGCGGGTCAGGATCGTGGTGTGGAGGCTCTGGGCGCGGCGGGCGATCTCCTCGGTGCCCCACAACTTGGGGGCCTGCTCGCGCAGTTCCTCGATGGTGCCGGTCGTGAGGGTGACGAGTTCGAGGGCCCACAGGCGGAAGGCGCGGGCCAGCATGTCGGCCGAGCGGCGGGCCTGCTCCATCGTCGTGCGCGGCCCGGCGACGGTCAGGTCTTCGAGGGCCAGCAGGCGGTGCATCTCGCTCTGGCCGCCGTCGTCCATCATGCGGCGGATGAACATCAGGCCGACGACCGAGGTGAACGACGCCCGGTAGCGGAGCTGGTTGGGCTTGGGGAACACCTCGCGGATCGCGCCGAGGCCGCGCAGCACGCGCAGCCGGTTCTCGAACTGCTCGACCGGATGGGCACGGCACGCGTGGCGCATCTGCTCGTGGGTCAGCCACTCTTCGCCCGCCTCGGCGAACGCCGCGAACAGCGTCTCGGCGATGTCGACCAGGGCGGGGTCGTCGACGACCGCGCCGCTGTCGCGGGCCAGGGCGGCGAACATCCGGCGGTAGGTGACCAGCACCGCCTCGTCGGACAGCGCCGAGTCGAGCGTCTCGGGTAGCACGCGCCCCACCGTAGGGCACCGCTCCGACATTCCGTGTTCCTAGGATCGTTCCGTGAACGATCCATGGCCGAGGCGGGCCGCCGCGCAGTTCCTCGACCGGCCCCGCACGAGCGTGCCGGAGCTGGTGCGCGGGCTCCTGGCCGTACAGGCGCAGGATCCGAAGGCGGCGGCGCTGGCCCTGCGCGCCCGGGGCACCGGGTTCACCAGGCGCGACGTCGAGGAGGCGATCCGGGCCAGGGAGATCACCCGGGCCTGGGGGCCGCGCGGCACGCTGCACCTGATCAGGACCGACGACCTGCCCTGGTTGTTGTCGCTCACCCGGCCCTCGACGGCCACCATCGCCCGGCGGCTCGCCCAGCTCGGGGTCACCGGCGACGACCTGGCCGGACGGGTCGAGAAGGCCACCTTCGGCCAGGGCCCGCTCACCAAGGCCGAACTCGGGGAGCGGCTCGGGGCCGAAGGGCAGGCGATCGTCCACCTGGCCGCGCTCGCCGCCGAGCGCGGGCGGCTGGTGCTGGGTCCCGATCGTGGTGGCAAGGCGACCTACGTCCACGCCGCCGACTGGCTCGGCGCGCCGATCGCCTTCGAGCCCGACCGCGAGAAGGCCCTGAAGGAGCTCGGGGTGCGGTACGCCCGGGCCCACGCCCCCGCCACGCCCGAGGACCTCGCGTACTGGTCGGGGGTGAGCCTGAGAGAGGCGCGGCGGGCGCATCATGACGTACCGGAGAAAGAACCCTGGCACGGAGTGCGTCTCTTGCCCGCCTTCGATGAGTTTCTGCTCGGCTGGAAGGAACGTGCCCCGATGACCGTTCCAACGGCCACCATCGTCCCCGGTGGGGGAATGATCCGTCCGGCCGTTGTCAAGGACGGGATGATCGTCGGAACGTGGTCGCTCGACGGAAAAGATCAGGAAATTCCCGTCGACGAGGAAATCGCCGACATCGCGAATTTCCTTCACATCACCAGCAAATAGCCGCCATATCCCAATGCCACCACTGACACCACGAAAAACAGAAACACCCACAATGCACCGGGGACCCGCGTCAGCCGGGCGAGCTGGTCGGCGTCGGAGTCGGGGGCCCGGCCGCGCCGCCGCTTGCGCTGCAGCTCCAGGATGGGCCGCACCCCGCCCAGCATGAGGAACCAGGCCGCGCCGTAGGCCACCACGGCCTGCACGTCGGGCTTGGCCAGCCACGACACGCAGAACACCGCGCCGCCGACCGCCAGCAGGGAGACCACCCCGAACACGTTCCTGATCAGCAGGAGCATGCACGCGAGCAGCAGCAGCACCAGCCAGAGCAGCAGCGTCACGTGGCCGGAGTCGGTCAGCCACGCGGCCCCCAGCCCGACGAGCGAGGGGGCGATGTAGCCGGCCGCCGCCGTCAGCACCATGCCGGGACCCGTCGGACGGCCACGCGTCAGCGTCACCCCCGAGGTGTCGGAGTGGAGCCGGATGCCGCGCAGCTTGCGCCGGGTCAGCACCGCCATCAGGGCGTGCCCGCCCTCGTGGGCGATCGTGATCAGACCGCGCGACAGATGCCAGGTCTGCGGGTAGGCCACGATCAGGAAGGCCACGACTCCCGCGACCGCGATCACCCACAGCGGCGGCGCCGGGTGGGTGTCGATGAGCTGGTTCCAGAGGGCTTTCAGGGGGCCACCTTTTTCCAGGCAGGTTCACAACGCGAGCCACAGCCGGCCTTCGGCCGTCGGCGTCTCGCCTGGGGCAAAGCCTAGGGGCTTCCGCGCCCCAGAGGATTGATCCGGGTATGGAGGGATAACGTCACCCTGTGGCAAAGCTGCGCATGCGGACCTGGATGAGGCGAGACGCCTCCCCCGAGGCGTCCATGGACCCCCGTAAGCCCGACGACGTCCTGGTCAGACAGAGCGTCATCGACAACGCGATCTACCTGAACGGGCACCGGATCGACTCACCCCTGTCCCTCGCGGGCGCGTTCGCCTCACTGCGCGCCAACCCGGGGTCGATGGCGTGGATAGGCCTCTATCGCCCCGAGGACACCGAACTGCTCAAGGTCGCCGAGGAGTTCGGCCTGCACGACCTCGCCATCGAGGACGCCATCGTGGCCCACCAGCGGCCCAAGGCCGACCGCTACGGCGACACCCTGTTCATGGTGCTGCGGGCCGCCAACTACCTCGACGCCGAGGAGGAGGTCGCGTTCGGGGAGCTGCACATCTTCCTCGGCCCCGACTTCGTGATCACCGTCCGCCACAGCGAGGCCCCCGACCTGTCGCTGGTCCGCAAGCGCATGGAGAACGACCCCGACCTGCTCCGCCAGGGCCCGCAGGCGGTGCTGTACGCCATCCTCGACGCCGTCGTCGACGCCTACGCCCCCGTGGTCGCCGGCCTGCAGAACGACATCGACGAGATCGAGGTGCAGGTCTTCGGCGGCGACCCGGCGGCCCCCCGGCGCATCTACGAGTTGTCGCGCGAGGTCATCGAGTTCCAGCGGGCCACCCTGCCGCTCACCCAGATGCTCGACGGCTTCATCGAGCACGCCCCCAAGTTCGGCGTCGACGAGGAGCTGCAGAGCTACCTGCGCGACGTGGCCGACCACGCGATCACCGTCACCGAGCGGGTGGCCGGGTTCCGGCAGATGCTCCAGGACATCCTGATCGTCAACTCCACCCTGGTCAGCCAGGCCCAGAACGAGGAGATGACCAAGCTCACCAGCGCCAGCATCGCCCAGGGCGACGAGGTCAAGAAGATCTCGGCGTGGGCGGCGATCCTGTTCGCGCCCACCCTGGTCGGCACGATCTACGGGATGAACTTCGACCACATGCCCGAGCTGCACTGGGCCCTCGGCTACCCGTTCGCGGTGCTGCTCATGGGGTGTGTCTGCCTGACGCTCTACGTGGTGTTCAAACGCCGGGACTGGTTGTAAATCCGTCGACACCTCCGACTATCTAGATATATCTTTGAACATATCTAGATAGTCGGAGGTTCAGTCATGCCCGCTCCCCCCATACCGTCGCTCCTGCAGATCAGGCGCGGCAACGTCCGGGCGGCGCTGCTCGCGCTGCTCGCCGAGGAGCCCCGCAACGGCCACCAGATGATCGAGGAGATCGCCCGCCGCAGCGGCGGCCTCTGGCGGCCCTCCCCCGGCTCGGTCTACCCGTCGCTCCAGCAGCTGGAGGACGAGGGCCTGGTCGCGGCCGAGGAGTCGGCGGGCGCCCGCGTCTACCGGCTGACCGAGAACGGCCGCGAGGTCGCCGGCAGCCGTACCGGACCCGAACCCTGGGCCGAGGTGGCCCAGGGGATGACCGAGGACCGCCACGAGATGCGGCTGCTCTGGGGGCAGCTCGCCGAGGCGTTCATCCACCTCACCCACGTCGCCACCGACGAGCAGGTGGCCCAGACCAAGAAGCTGCTGAAGACCACCCGCCGCGAGATGTTCCGCATCCTGGCCGGCGACGACGACGAGGAAGGGGATCGATGAACGCCGTCGAGGTCACCGGGCTGCGCAAGTCCTACGGCAAGGTCGACGCGGTCAAGGGCGTCGACTTCGCGGTCGCGCACGGCGAGGTCTTCGGCTTCCTCGGGCCCAACGGCGCCGGCAAGTCGACCACGATCAGCATGCTCTGCACCCTGGTCAACCCCACCGGCGGCTCAGCCCGGGTGGCCGGGCACGACGTGGTGAAGGAGCGCGACGAGGTCCGCCGCAACATCGGCCTGGTCTTCCAGGACCCCACGCTCGACTCCTACCTCACCGCCGAGCAGAACCTCCGCTTCCACGCCGAGCTCTACGGCGTGCCGAAGTCGGTCGTCGACGATCGGCTCCGGCAGGTCATGGAGATGGTGGCCCTGTGGGACCGCCGCGACGGCAAGGTCCAGACCTTCTCCGGCGGCATGAAGCGCCGCCTGGAGATCGCCCGCGGGCTGCTCCACTCCCCCCGCGTGTTGTTCCTCGACGAGCCCACGGTCGGGCTCGACCCGCAGACCCGCTCGGCGATCTGGGGCTACATCAACGAGCTGCGCCGGACCGAGGACATCACGATCTTCATGACCACCCACTACATGGACGAGGCCGAGTACTGCGACCGCATCGCGATCATCGACCACGGTGAGATCGTCGTCATCGACTCGCCCGAGGCGCTGAAGGCGGGCGTCGGCAAGGACCGGGTGCAGATCCACACCTCCGACGACCAGGCCGCCATCGCGGCCCTGAAAGAGCGCTTCGACGTCGACGCCGGCGTCCACGACGGCGCGGTGACCTTCGCGGTGGCCTCAGGAGAGGAGTTCGTGCCGAGACTGTTCGCCGAACTCGGGCTGCCGATCACCGGGGTCAGCGTGCACCGTCCGACGCTCGACGACGTGTTCATGAACTACACCGGCTCGACCATCCGCGACGCCGAGGAGTCCGGCGGGATGAACCAGATGATGAGAGCGAGGCTGCGCCGATGACGACGACCGAGATCGCCGCGGTACGGCTGCCCACCGGCGGCCTGGCCCACGACGTGCGCGCGGTGAAGGTCGTGCTGCACCGGGAGATGCTGCGGTTCGTCAACGACCACACGCGACTGGTGTCCTCGCTGGCCCAGCCGATCCTCTTCCTCTTCATCCTCGGTACGGGCCTGGGCTCCATCGTCAGGAACGCCATCCCCGGCCTGGACTACCGCACCTTCATCTACCCCGGCGTGCTCGCCATGACGGTGATCACGACGGCCATGTTCTCGGCCGCGTCGATCGTGTGGGACCGCGAGTTCGGCTTCCTGCGCGAGATGCTGGTCGCGCCGGTCAGCCGTGGGGCGATCGTGCTCGGCAAGTGCCTGGGCGGGGCGATCGTGGCCACCGCGCAGGGTGTCATCATCCTGGCCATGGCCGGGCTGGTCGGGGTGCCCTACGACCCCGTCCTGATCGTCACGCTGCTGGCCGAGATGCTGCTGGCGGCGTTCACGATCACCGCGTTCGGCACGCTGCTGGCGGCCGGGATGAAGAACATGCAGACGTTCTTCGGCATCATGCAGATGGCGATCATGCCGATGATCTTCCTGTCGGGCGCGATGTACCCGCTGGCCAACCTGCCGGCCTGGCTGCACGTCCTGACGGTGGTCAACCCGCTGACCTACGCCGTCGACCCGATGCGCGAGGCCGTCTTCGGCCACCTGACCGTGGCGCCGCAGGTCATGGCCCTGCTGAACCCGGGCATCAGCTGGTTCGGCTGGCGGCTGCCGGTCTGGTTCGAGCTGGTCATCGTGGCGGCGATGGGGTTCGTGCTGCTCCAGCTGGCGATCGCGCGGTTCCGGCGTACCGAATAGGAACCCAATGGAAAATGCCCGGGACGCGTGGGGTGTCCCGGGCATTCTCAACTACGGGTACTACTTGACGAGCACCCAGTCGGACTTGCTGGTGCTGGGCTTGGTGTCCTTGTCGCCCGCGAAGACGACCCTCCAGTCACCCGACTTCTTGGCCGTGGCCGTGGTCGAGAACTCGCCCGAGCCGTCGGTCCACGCGGTCTTGACGTAGGTCCACTTGCCGAACTTGGCCTTGAACCAGACGCTGACCTTGCCCTCGTAGCCGTCCCAGCGACCGTGGTCCCAGGTCTGCAGCTCACCGACGAGGGAGAGCTTCTTGCCCTTCTTCACCGGTTCGGGGGAGGCGTTGAAGTCGACGACGCGGCTGGCGGCGTCGGGCTTCGGCGGCCTCGGGCGGAAGACGGTGACCTGGTCGCTGTCGCTGCTCGAACCGTGGGTGAACCCCTTGACGCCGTCGTACTCGGCCTTCCACCAGCCCGACTTCAGGGCCTTGACGCGGACCGCGAAGTCACCGCGCCAGTTGGTGCGGTCCCAGGCGACGGTCTTCCAGCGCCACGAGCCCTTCTCCTTGAACAGGATCTTGACCCGCTGGTTCTTCAGGCCGTCGAAGCCCTTGGAGCCGTGGATGACCAGCCGGCCCGACACGGTCAGCGTGGAGCCGAACTTCGCCGGCTCGGGGCCGGCGCCGAACCTGACGATGTCGGTCGACCAGACCTGGAACACCCTGAAGTCCTTGGCGGCTTCGGTGGTCCCGGTCTCGTTGCTCGCCTTGACGGAGAGCCTCCACTCGCCGGCGGGCTCGCCGCGACCGAACGAGAAGGTCCCGGTGTACTTGCCGTCCGGGGTTCCCGTGGGAGCGGTCAGGGTCAGCGACTTGGCGTCGCCGCGCCGGGGCGCGATCGTCGCCTCGACCTTGTCCGCCTCCTTGCCCACGACGAAGGAGAACGTCGCGGTGACCTTGTCACGGCTGGTCACGACCACGGGACTGGGGTTGATCGTGAGGTCGGACACGGTCGGCTTCTCCGCCGTGGAGGCGTTCGCCGCGCCGCCGGTGGCTAATCCCACCGAGGCCACGGCCGCCGCGAGAATCACGGCGCTGAGGCGTTTCAACATGCGGGTTTTTTCCTTCCCCGTGTGTGTCGAACGCGACATGAGGGTGCCGCGCATTTGCCTTTCTAGTAGACGGCTTTTGCGGCGGAATGGTTTGATCGCCTGACATGTTGTGATGAAAACTTGTCAAATCGGGCCGGACTGCGCAAGGGGCGGGACGGCACGCACGAGGTGACGACATAATCGGGCATGTGGCGCGGGACACTGTTGAGACGCATTTCGCCGAGGTCGTCGGGGCGCTTCGCCCCCCGGCTGAGAAGGGAGACCCGGATCGTGCGATCCGTCCCGGTTCACCACTGACCGGCAGGCAGGCCAGGAAGGTGTACGAGGCCCAGCTCGCCAGCCGCCTCTGCGATGTGGCCGCACGCTGGATGCGGGAGAACGACCTGGGCTACTACACGATCGGCTCGGCCGGCCACGAGGGCAACGCGGCCGTCGCCCTGGCGCTGCGGGCCACCGACCCGGCGCTGCTCCACTACCGGTCGGGGGCCTTCTACCTGGCCCGGTCCTCCCAGGCGGGCCGGGTGGCCAACGAGGGCCTGCGCGACATCCTGCTCGGCGTGGCCGCCTCGGCCGAGGAGCCGATCGCGGGCGGACGGCACAAGGTCTTCGGCCACCCGTCGCTGGCGGTGATCCCGCAGACCTCCACGATCGCCAGCCACCTGCCGCGCGCGGTCGGCGTGGCGTTCGCCATCGAACGCGGCCGGCAACTCGGCGCGCCGGGCCCGTGGGCCCCCGACGCCATCGCGGTCTGCAGCTTCGGCGACGCGTCGGTCAACCACGCGAGCGCCCTGTCGGGCTTCAACACGGCCGCCTACGGCGCCTATCGGGGGTTGTCGCTGCCGATCCTGTTCGTCTGCGAGGACAACGGCATCGGCATCAGCGTCCGGACCCCTCCCGGCTGGGTCGAGGCCTCGTGCCAGCCCTTGATCGAGTACTTCGCCGCCGACGGCTCCGACATCGCCGAGACTTATGAAGTGGCGCTGCGCGCCGCCGCCCACGCCCGGGAGAACCGGACGCCCGCCTATCTCCACCTGAGGACGGTCCGCCTGATGGGCCACGCGGGCTCCGACGTCGAGATCGGCTACCGCACCCGCCGCGAGATCGCCGCCGACCTGGCCCACGACCCGCTGGTGGCGACCGCGAGACTCCTGGTCGAGGCCGGCCTGGAGACCCCCGACGGCCTGCTCTCCCAGTACGAGGCCGAGCGCGACCACGTGCTCAAGCTCGCCATGGAGGCCGCCCGCCGCCCGAAGCTGACCAGCGCCCGCGACGTCATGGCCCCCATCTCCCCCCGCGATCCGCAGCGCGTCGCGACGGAGTCGGCCCGGCCACCCAAGAAACGGGAGAGCGTCTTCCGCACCCTCCCCGAGGACGAGGGACGCCTCACCCTGGCCCAGGCGATCAACCGGACCCTCGCCGACCAGATGCTCGACGACCCCGGCCTGATCGTCTTCGGCGAGGACGTCGCCCGCAAGGGCGGCGTCTACGGCGTCACCCGCGGGCTGGTCCGCCAGTTCGGCACCGAGCGCGTCTTCGACACCCTCCTCGACGAACAGGCGATCCTCGGCCTGGCCCTCGGCTCCGGCGTCTCGGGCCTGACCCCGGTCCCGGAGATCCAGTACCTGGCCTACCTCCACAACGCGCTCGACCAGATCCGCGGCGAGGCGTCGTCGCTGAGCTTCTTCTCCCAGGGCGCCTACCGGAACCCGCTGGTCGTCCGCGTCCCCGGCCTCTCCTACCAGAAGGGCTTCGGCGGCCACTTCCACAACGACAACTCCGTCGCCGCCCTCCGCGACATCCCCGGCCTGGTGATCGCCGCCCCGGCCCGCCCCGACGACGCCGCCGCGATGCTGCGCACCTGCCTGGCCACCGCCCGCGCCCAGGGCACGGTCTGCGTGTTCCTCGAACCGATCGCGCTCTACCACACCCGCGACCTGTTCGACGACGGCGACAACGGCTGGACCGCCCCCTACGCCCCGCCGTCGCGGTGGGCCGAGACCCACGTCCCGGTGGGCCGCGCCCGTTCCTACGGCGACGGCCGCGACCTGACGATCGTGACCTTCGGCAACGGCCTGCGGATGAGCCTGCGGGCCGCGGTCCGGCTGACCCAGGAGGAGATGAGCTGCCGCGTCCTCGACCTGCGCTGGCTCTCCCCGCTGCCGATCGACGACCTGATGCGCTCGGCCGAGCTGACGGGCAACGTGCTGATCGCCGACGAGACCCGCCGGACCGGCGGCGTGTCGGAGGCCATTGTGACGGCGCTCGTCGACAACGGCTTCACCGGACGCATCGCGCGGGTGACGTCACAGGACAGCTTCGTGCCCCTGGGAGCGGCCGCCGACCAGGTGTTGCTGAGCGAGCAGGAGATCGAGCACGCCGCGCACAAACTGCTCTCCTGACTCGGCGCGGGGGCTCAGCGCAGGGTCGAGCCCGCCCTGCCCTTGTGGACGCGGAGCTGGGCCGGGATCCTGACCCGCAGTTCGGCGACGTGGCTGACCACGCCGACCGCGCGCCCGCCCTCGCGCAGGGAGTCGAGGATGTCGAGGACGTCGTCGAGGGTCTCCTCGTCGAGGGTGCCGAAGCCCTCGTCGACGAAGAGGGTGCCGATCTCGGCGCCGCCCGCCTCGGCCGCGACCACGTCGGCCAGGCCCAGCGCGAGCGCCAGTGACGTGATGAAGCTCTCGCCGCCCGAGAGGGTGGCCGGGTCGCGGTCGACGCCGGTCCACGCGTCGAGCACGCGCAGGCCCAGCCCGCCGCCCGAGCGGCCGCGGTGCCCGGCCGTCTTCTTCACGTCGTACTGCAGCAGGTAGCGGCCGTCGGACATGTGGGTGAGGCGCTCGTTGGCGGCGTCGGCGACCTGGCGCAGGCGCTCGCCCAGGACGTAGGACGACAGGGGCATGTCCCATTGGTTGTCGGAGGAGATGCCGTTGGCGAGTTCGGCCATCCGGCGGGCCAGCCGGTGGCGGCGCTCGGCGGGGGCGCGGCGGGCCTGCGCCTCGGCGAGTTCGGCCGCCAGCGCGGTGAGCTGGGCGAGCCGGGCGACGGCGCTGTCACGCGCGGAGACCTGGACCGACCGGGCCGCGTCGGCCTCGTCGTGGGCCTGCTGGAGGGCGGGCAGGTCGGGCGGCGGCTGGGCGGCGGCGGCCTTCAGTTCGGGGTCGGCGAGGGTGCGGACCACGGCGGCCAGTTCGTCGCCCAGTTCGCGCAGGCGGCGGCCCATCTCGTCGATCTCGGCCGGGGTGCGGCGGGCGGCGGCCAGGTCGTCGAGGCCGGTGAACCCCGCCTCGACGGCGGCGGCCAGCGCGGCGTCCGCGGCGGCGGCGAGTTCTCTTCTGGCCTCCTGGAGGGCTTCGGACACCTCGGCCGCGTGGCGGTGGGCCTCGGTCTCGGCGCGGAGGCGTTCGACCCGGTCGTGGATGGAGGCGTCGTCGCCGCGCAGGCGGTCGAGGCGGGCCCTGAGCTCGGACTCCTCGTAGGCGAACCGGCCCCGGGCGGCCCGGCTCTCCAGGAGCATTCTGGTGTCGGCGCCCTCCCTGACCTTCAGGTCACCGACCTCCCGGGTCAGGTGCTCGACGGCCTGGCGGGCGGCGAGACGGCCGTCGAGAACGCCGGTGAGCTCCTCGACGGCCTGCCGCGCCTTGGCGAGCAGGGCGTGCGCGGCCGGCACATCGGGCCAGACCGCCGGGTCAGGCGTCAGCCGCTTCGCATCCACGCTCAGGACCGCGCCGCCGCCGAACCGATCGGCGGCCGCGAAGCCCGAGCCGCCACCGTCGGCCTCGCCCGTGTCGAGACCACGATCGGCGGCTTCACCAACCTGATTCCCACCCGCGAAGCCCGAGCCGCCACCATCGGCCTCGCCCGTGTTTTCACCCACCTGATCCACACCCGCGAAGCCCGAGCCACCACCATCGGAACCGCCCGTACCAGCCCCGCCCAGATCGGGGAACTCCAGGCCGGTGCCCCTGGTCATGGCCACTACCTGGTGGCGCGCATCCGCGAGAAGGCCCGTCAGAGCGGTCGTCCTCGCCTCTGCCGCCAAGGCCGCGCCGATCGCCGCCGCTTCGGTCGTCAGGCGGGTGCGGCGGGAGGAGACCGTCTCGCCCGGGTCGAGCGCGGCGGACAGGCGGACCTCGATGCGTTCCTCCTCCGCGCGGGAGGTCTGCTGCCTGGTCTGGAGTTCCCGTAGGGCGAGGGCGGTCTCGGCCTCCGCTTCGCGGACGTCGCCGAGGGCCGTCTCCAGGCGGGTGACCTCGTCGCGGTGGGCGGGTTCGCGGGCGGCGGCGGCCTCCAGGGCCGCGAGGTCGGTTCGGGCCTCCTCGCGGGCCTGTTCGGCTTCGGCCTGGGACAGGCCGTCGGCGGTGTCGGCGGCGCGTTCGTGCCGGCCGTCGAGGGCGGCGACCGTCGACTCGGCCGCCTCTCGGGCCGACTGGGCGGCGTCGGCCTCGGCCTGGGCGGCCTCCTCGTCGTCGGCGGTGGCCATCTCGGACAGGGGCTCGGCCGGGGCGGGGTGGTCGGGAGAGCCGCAGACCGCGCACGGGTCGCCCTCGGCCAGGCGGGCGGCCAGTTCGGCGGCCATGCCGTCGATCCGGGCCTGGCGGATCTCGTGGAGGCGGTCGACGGCGGCCTGCGCGGCGTCGACGGCGATCCGGCGGGCGTCTTCGGCCCCGGCCAGTTCGACGGCGAGCTCGTCGCGGCGGATCACCGCTTCGAGCCGCTCCTCGGCGGCGACCAGGCGGGATCGGGCCGCGGGCAGGGCGGCGGCCTGTTCGCGGCAGGTGGCCAGGCGGGCGGCGGCCTCGGCCAGGAGGCCGGGCAGGGTGGTCAGACGGTCGGCGAGTTCGGCCTCGACGCCCGCCAGGCGGGCGGCTTCGGTTTCGGCGGCCTCGCGGTCGGCTCTGAGCGCGGTCAGGCGCGACTCCTCGCCGTCGAGGGCGTCGAGGCGGGCGAGTTCGTCGCGGCGGTCGCGTTCGAGGGCGGTGAGCTCCGGCTCGGCCAGGCCCGGGTGGCCGGCCGCCGCGCGGGCTGCCACGGCGCCGGACAGGTCAGCGGTGATCGTGTCGCGGCGGCGAACGGCTTCGAGCAGGTCGGCCGCCCGGTCGCGGGCGGCCTCGGCGCCGGGCAGGGCGGCTTCGGCGACCGCGGCGGCGGCGCGGCGCTCCTCGGCCTCGGAGAGTTCGGCGGTGGCGGCCTCCAGGCGGTCGGCCGTCTCGCGCAGGCCCTTCTCCAGGGTCGCGATCTCGTCGTTGAGGTGTTCCTGTTCGCGGACCACGCCGTGGAGGCGGGCCTCGTCGGCGAGGGCCTCCTCCAGGCGGATCAGCTCGTCGCGGCGGGTGCGTTCGGCCCGGCGGTGGTCGGTCTCGGCGAGGCCGGACGTGGCCGCGTCGAAGGCCGCCGACGCCGCCGACGCCGTCTGTTCGCGGGACCTGAGCTGGTCGAGCAGAGGGACCACGCGGGCCGCCGACGCGGCCTCGGCCAGGATCGTCTCCAGGTCGGCGCGTTCGTCGGCGCGCGCCTCCAGTTCGTCGTGGCGGATGCGGGCCGCCGTGTGGCGGCGCTGCCGGTCGGCCAGGTCGCGGCCTTCGGCCAGCCGGTCGCGGGCCTGCCGGAGCGCCTCGTCGGAGACCGCCGCCTCGGCCGAGGCGACGGCGGCCGAGGCGGCGGCGAGCAGGGCCGACGACCATTCGAGGGGGTCGTCGGAGTCGCCGGCGAGCGCGAGCAGCCCGGCCCCGGCGGCGCCGCGCATGCGGTCGGCGCGGGCGCGGACCTCCTCGGCGAGCCGGTCGGCGACGCGGCCGGTCTCCCGGCGGTGGTCGGCGAGCCACTTCTCCATGTCGGTGAACACCCGCACGCTGAACAGGCGCTCCAGCAGCCTGCGCCGGTCGTCGCCGGAGCTGCGCAGGAACTTGGCGAACTCGCCCTGCGGCAACATCACCACCTGGCCGAACTGGTCGGCGTTCATGCCGAGCAGCCCGCCGACGAAGTCGCCCGCCTCGTCGATCCGGGTCGTCACCGCAGCCCAGTCGCCGTCGCGGAGCTCCTGGACGATCACCTTGGCCTGCTCCTGGGTGGTGCCCTGCCCCCGCAGCTTCGGGCGGGCCCACGCGGGCGAGCGGGTGATGCGCAGGGTCCGGCCCCGGATCGTGGTCTCCAGCACGACCTGGGGCCCCTTGCCCGGGGGCGCGTGGTCGCAACGCAGCGACCGGGCGTCGTTGCGCTGGCCGGGGACGACGCCGAACAACGCGCAGCAGACGGCGTCGAGGATGGTGGTCTTGCCCGCCCCGGTCGGGCCGTGGATCAGGAACAGCCCGGCCTCGCCGAGCCGGTCGAAGTCGACCTCCTCCGTGCCGGGGAAGGACCCGAAGGCCGAGATCGTCAGCCGGTGGAGGCGCATCAGGCGGTCGTCTCCTTGATGCGGCAGGCCATCGCGGCCTCTTCGAGGATCCGCCGCTCGTCGGGGTCGGCCGCCTCACCGCGGACCTCGCGGACGAAGTCGAGCGCGACGTCGATCTCGGGCCGCCCGGCCAGCCGGGGGCGCGCGGGCGCCGCCTCGGGCACGTCGTCGGGGGCGAACCGGAGGTCGACGGTGTGGGGGAACCGGGACCGCAGCCGCTCCATCGCGGCCTTGGGGCGGACGGGATCGGTCAGCGTCGCCTGGATCCAGTCGCCGGACGGCGGCAGCGCGAGCAGGTCGTCGATGCGCCCCCGCAGCCGGGCCAGCCGGCGGGGCACCGGCGCGGGCACGAACTCGATCGGGCCGCCCAGCTCGACCAGCCACGACCCCTTCACGTGGTCGGTCTCGGAGAAGGAGTAGGCGATCGGGGAGCCGGAGTAGCGGACCGTCTCGCTCATGGTCTGGCGGCCGTGGAGGTGGCCGAGGGCGACGTAGCCGGCCCCGTCGAAGACCCGCAGCGGCACGTGGGCCACCCCGCCGACGGTGATGTCGCGCTCGCTGTCGCTGGCCGCCCCGCCGGTGACGAAGGCGTGGGCCAGCACCACCTTCGCCGGGGCGGCGTCATCATGGCGGACGCGGTCCATGACATGGGTCATGGCGGCCGTGTGGGTGCGCTCGGGGAGGTTCCAGGGGGTGCGGACCAGCTCGGGCTCTAGGTAGGGAATCCCGTAGAAGGCGACGTCGTTCACGACGATTGGGGACCACGCCCGGTGGGGGTCGGTGCGCAGGTGGATGCGGTCCATCAGGCCGGCGCCGAAGCCGAGCCGGACGGGCGAGTCGTGGTTGCCGCTGATGATCACGGTGTGGACACCGAGACCGCGTAAGCGGCGCAGCGTCTCGTCGAACAGGGCCACCGCGTCGACCGGCGGGAGCGCCCGGTCGTAGACGTCACCGGCCACCAGCACGACGTCGACCCGCTCCGCGGCGACCGTCTCGACCAGGTGGTCGGCGAACGCCGCCTGGGCCGGGAGCAGGCTCTCGCGGTGGAAGGACCGGCCCAGGTGCCAGTCGGACGTGTGCAGCAGCCGCATGGCGCACGAAGCTAACAGGTCTCACCGACAAATTGCGCCTCCCCTGAGACAACGGCATCACGTAATGACTTAACCTGGCGACCAGGGGGCATCGTAAGGAGGAAGGCACGACTCGGAATATGGACCACCCATCGGGGAGCGGCCTGATGACCATTGGGCGGGGCACGCTGACGATTCTCGCCGGCGTCCTCGTGGCGCTGCTCGGAGTGATCGGCTACCTCCTGCCGCCGCCCGCGTTCGATCCGCCGCCGCTGGAGCCGCCGGCCGCCTTCCGCGACCTGCCGGCCCAGCCCGCCTCCGAGACGCGCCCTCCGGCGACGGTCTACCCGGTCACCACCGAGACGATCACCGTCCCGGTCCGGGGCGACAACCTGGTCACCACGATCCGCACCCCCCAGGGCCCCGGCCCGTTCCCGGCGATGGTGTTCGTGCAGGGCTCGGGCTCCGGCGACCGGGGCGAGTTCTCCTCGCAGGCCGAGTGGCTGGCCCAGCACGGCATCGTGACGCTCGCCTACGACAAGCGCACCCACGGCTACTCCTTCCGCAGCCGCGACTTCGCCCTGCTCGCCGACGACGCGGTGACCATGATCGACCTGCTGCGGCAGCGGCCGTCCACCGACCCGGCGCGGACCGGCCTGTGGGGGGTCAGCGAGGGCGGCTGGGTGGTCCCGATCGCGGCGTCCAGGAGCTCCGCCATCGCCTACACGGTGCTGGTCTCCTCCCCCAACGTCTCGCCGATGCGGCAGGTCGCGTGGGCGCTCAACGAGCAGCTCCTGCGGCTGCACGCGCCGACCGGCGTGCGCGACCTGCTCACCCGGGCCATGGGCGGGGTCGGTTTCGACTTCCTCCGGTACGACAGCGCGCCCGCCCTCCACGGCATGCGGCAGCCCACCCTCGCCCTCTACGGCACCGGCGACCCGTCGATCCCGTTCGTCGAGAGCACCCAGACGCTGATCGACGCCAAGCCCGCCGACAACTACACGATCCGGTTCCTCGCCGGGGCCGACCACGCGATGCGGCAGCACGGCGGGCCGTTCGTGCCCGACTACCTGCCGACGTTGTCCAACTGGATCACCGGCCTGCCCCACGAGTCGCCGGTCAAGATCGCCGGAGCCAAGCCGATCCAGCGCTACGAGGCCACCGACGTGCCCGCCGCCCCCTGGTACGGCGCCAGCAGCTTCCTCGGCCTCACCCTGACCCTGGCCGCGTTCGGCTACGTCGCGGCGCCGGTGACCGAGATGTTCATCCGGCTGCGCGGCCGTGATCTGCGGCACCAGACCAACACCCACGTCTGGCCGCCGATCCGGCGGCGGCTCTGGCGGATGATCTGGACCAGCCTGGCGCTGCTCGCCTCGGTGCTGGCGTTCATCATGCTGATCGTGTTGTTCTCGGTGAACCAGGCCGGTGCCTGGCCGGCCGTGCAGGCGGGCTGGCTGGTGGTGCGGGTGCTGGCGGTGGTGATGCTCGCGCAGGTGGTGGGCGCCACCGGGGCCGTGCTCGTGGGGCTGCGCGACGGCTGGGAGATGAGCCGGTCGCAGCAGGTGTCACTGACCGGCGTGCTGGGGGGCACCGCCCTGATGCTCGTCACCGCCGCCTACTACGGGTTGTTCGGCTTCCCCTGGTAGTGCATAGGCCAGCCAGCGGTCCATCTCGTCGAACACCTGCTTGCGCACCGGTTCGGCCGACAGGACCAGGTCGTGCACGCCGCCCGCCACCCGGACCACCGTCACGCGGGGCCCGATGCGGGTGGCGTGCCGGGCGATCTGCTCCACGTCGAGCACGGTGTCGCTGTTGCGCACCTCCGGCGCGAAGTCCTTGACCCGCAGGCTCTGGTCGGAGCAGAGCACCAGCACCGGCACGTCGACCCTGAGGCCGCCCTGCAGCCGGTGGTGGGCGCGGCGGATCGCGGCCAGCCAGGCGGCGTGCACGGGGAAGCCGCCCAGGGGCTTCCATTCCAGGTCGTAGTCCCATTCGCCCTCGCGGGACAGGTGGATGCTGTCGCCGTAGACCGTCGAGACGCCCACCGGCAGCACCGCGCGGGCGGGCAGCCGGGCGAACACCCCCTTCAGCGCGTCGGCGAGCCCCTTGACCAGCACCGGGACGTTCAGGTCGAGGAACGGGCTGTTCAGCATGAGCGCCTGCACGAGCCCCCGGCCGCGCACCCGGTCGGCCCACAACGCGGCGACCAGCCCGCCGGTCGAGTGGCCGTTGACGACCAGTTCGTCGTGGTCGGCCCGGATGATCCGGACGGCGGCGTCGATTTCCGGGAAGTACTCGGTGACGCTCCGGACGAATCCGCGCGTCTGGTAGGGCAGCAGCGACCGCCCGTACTTGCGCAGGTCGAGCGCGAAGAACGAGACGCCCTGCTGCACGTAGTGGTCGGCCAGGTGGGCCTGGAAGAAGTAGTCGGTGAAGCCGTGCAGGTAGAGGACCGCGCGGCGGGCGCCCGGCACGACGCGGCGGACCAGCGTCGCGACGACCTCGCCCTCGTCGTCGGGCGGGAGGGGGATGGTGACGACGTCGTAGTCCGCGCCCAGGATGTCCTCCGACATGGGGTCAGAGTACGCGAACCGGGTGAATCGGCCACGAACTCGCCGGTGTCTGGAAGGTAAAGGCGTTCGGCCCCCTCGGACGGTTCAATGTAATCGTGGCGACACGGTCCGTGACCACGTAATCGAGCATCTTCGGGGATGGGCGTGCGGAAACCAGGTCAGGTGATCGGATGGGTCGCGTTGTCGGTGCTGTTCCCGGGGGTGGCGCACCTTCGGGCGGGCTGGCGGCGTACCGGCGCCTCGGTGCTGGCGGTCTATCTGTCGGGCGTCGCGGTGGTCATCACGGTGGCGGCGCTCGCGGGGGCCGACCTGGCCGGGCGGCTGATCGGCCGTCTCGGGCTGCTGGCGGTCATGTCGGGCACGCTCGGCGTCGCGTGGTTCGTGCTCGTGGTGCACTCCTACGTCGTCCTGCGGCCCGGGCGGTTGTCGATGCCGGGCCAGCTGGTCTCGGGGGTGCTGACCGGCGTGCTGGCGGTCGGGTCGGCGCTGCCGTTCGGGCTGACCGCCCACTACGCGGCGGTCTCGCAGCGCACGATCGACGGCCTGTTCAAGGGGTCGGCCGAGATGCCCGCGGGCGAGCCGTTCGGCGGGCGCGACCGGGTCAACATCCTGCTGCTCGGCGGTGACCTGGCCGGGAACCGGGTCGGCGTGCGGACCGACAGCATCAACCTGGCCAGCGTCGACGTGCGCACCGGGCGCACCGTCATGTTCGGGCTGCCGCGCAACCTCGAAGGGGTCCGGTTCCCCGAGGGCAGCCCGATGTACAACCAGTTCCCCTTCGGCTTCCGGCTGCCGAGCGGCCCCGACGGGGCGCGCGAGGACCTGCTGTTCTCGGTCTGGGAGTACGCCGACCAGCACCCCGAGGTCTTCGGCGGGCGCACCGGCATGGGCGCGACGGCCCTGAAGGAGGCCGTCGGGGAGATCCTGGGGCTGCGCGTCGACTGGTACACGCTGGTCAACATCGGCGGCTTCGCCAAGATCGTCGACGCGATCGGCGGCCTGCACCTCACCGTCGACCGCGACGTCGTGTACGGCCGCCGCAACGAGGGCCTCATCCCCGCCGGCACCCGCAGGCTGACCGGCGAGCAGGCGTTGTGGTTCGCCCGGTCGCGGACCTTCTCCGACGACTACGCGCGGATGAAGCGGCAGAAGTGCGTCTTCGCGGCGCTCCTCGACCAGGCCGACCCGGCGACCGTGCTGACCCGCTTCACCGAGATCGCCGCGGCGACCGAGGGGCTGCTGGAGACCGACATCCCGAGCCCGATGCTGGAACACCTGGTGCCGCTCGCGGCCAAGGTCAAGCGGGCGGGGGTGACGAGCGTCCAGTTCGTCCCGCCGATGATCAGCACCGCGGCGCCCGACTGGACCCTGATCAGGAACACCGCCGCGCGGGCCCTGACGGGCGGGGGCGGTGCGTCGAGCAGTGCGCCGAAGGCGCCGAAGCTGGCCGAGGGCTGCGTGCCCGTCGAGTCCTAACGCAGGGCGAAGCTGTCGCGGGCCATCCGCCTGACCCGCTCCTCGTCGACCGTGTGGCCGAGCCCCGGCTGGGTCAGCGGGATGGCCACCACTCCCCCCGACGCGCCGACCGGCGGCTCGACGATCTGGGCGTTCCTCGGCGGTTCGGTCACGTCGCTCGGGAGGGTGCAGCCCGGCAGGGCGGCCACGGCGACGGTGGCCGCGCGGGCGAGGCCGGTGCCCCGGCCGTCGGCGCAGGTGATGTCCCAGCCGGCCCGGCGGGCGCGGTCGTGGGCGGTCTTCACGGCGGCCAGCGAGCCGAACAACGACGGCCGGAGCATGAGGGCCCGCCCGGCCCGCGCGGCGACGGCCTCGTCGAGCTCGGCCAGCGAGCGGGCCTCGACGACGACCGGGATGCTCAGCCGCGACTGGAGCTCGGCGCTCAGATCGAGGTCGTCGCAGGGCCGCTCGATGCCCGACAGGTCGTAGCCGGCCAGGGATTCGAGCTGGCCGATCTCCGTGTAGGCCCGCCGCGCGTCGACCGTGATCGCCAGCGCCGGGTAGGCGGCCCGGATCGCGCGCAGCGGCTCGACGTCCCACCCCGGGTGGATCTCCACGGTGACGTGGGCGTATCCGGCTCCGACGAACCGGTTGACGCCGTCGACCGCCGACTGCAGCGACCGTACGGCGGGCAGCCGGACGGTGGCCATGAGGGAGGTGCGGGTGCCGCCGAGCGCGTGGGCCAGCGGCACGCCCGTCATCCTGGTCGCCAGGTCCCAGCAGGCCATGTCGGCCGCGGTGCCCAGCTCGGGCAGGTCGTGGGGGGTCTCCCAGTCGACCCCGATGAGGATCTGGGCGAGGGTCTCCTCAAGCGTGCCCCACACCTTGGGATCGGGGTGGACGACCTCGCCCCACCCGGCCATCCCGCCATGGTCGGTGAGCTTGACCAGGATGCTCTCCGGTCGCCTGCCGTAGGGCAGGACCAGCCGGAACACATCGACCTCACGGACACGCGGCACGGACGGCTCCCCCTCCTGTTCTTGAGGCGTCTCGCTCTCAGACCTCCATGGTGACACGCCGGGACAGCAACGCCCCCGCCAGCGCCATCGCCACGAGCAGGGCGAAGCAGACAGCATATGCCCCGGTCGAGGTGAGGATCGCCCCCGTGACGGCCACCGCGACCACGGTCACGCCCGACTCGCCGACGCTGAGCGAGGCGCTGTTCTTGCCCTCCTCGCCGGGCTTGGACAACTCCAGGACCAGCACCGACAGCGTCGGGTAGATCATCCCGATGCCGAGCCCGCAGACCACCCAGCCGATGAACGCGACCCAGATCGGGACGGCGGGCAGGATCGCCAGCGCGGTCACCGAGATCCCGGCGACGACCAGCAGGTGGCCGCCCCAGAGCCGCAGCACGCGCCCGCCCGGGTACTTGCCCTGCAGCCACGACCCGGCCGACCAGGCCAGCGCGCCGCCGGTGAGCGCGATGCCCGCCTCGGTCAGCGTCAGGCCACGCTCCCTGACCAGCATCAGCGGCACGAGCACCTCGGCGGCGAAGAACGCGGCCATGCTCAGCCCGCGCAGCGCGACCACGGTCGGCAGGCCGCGGGCCGCCCGCAGGGTCCCGCCCGGGACCAGCATCGGCAGCGCGACCAGCAGCACCGCCAGGCCGGCCGCCATCAGCACGTAGTTGGACTCGCCCGACCCATATTGCAGGACCGCCGCGCCCACGGCCGCGCCGCCGCCCCAGGCGAGCCGCGCGGCGAAGGGTCCGGTGTCGGCCCGCTCCTCGTCGTCGGCGTAGGGCTCCCGGGAGGCCAGCCCGCGCCAGAAGATCGCCGCGGCCGGGAGGGCGATCACCGCGACGCCCAGGAAGACGGCCCGCCAGGTCCACGTCTCGGTGACGGTGCCGGTGATGGCCGGCCCGACCACCGACGGCAGCACCCAGGCGGCGGCCAGCAGCGAGAAGACCTTCGGGTGCATCGCGCCCGGGTAGACCCGCGCCACCAGGACGTAGATCGCCACGTTGAACAACCCGCCGCCCAGGCCCTGGAGCAGCCGCCCCGCGATGAAGACCTCCATCGTGGGGGCCAGCCCGGCGATCACCAGGCCGGTCACGAACATGCCGAGGCCGGTCCAGAGCGGCTTGTCGGGGCCGGAGACGTCGCCCCACCGGCCGCCGGCGACCGTGCCGACGAGGGCCGCGGCGACCGCGCCGCTGAAGGCGAGGCTGTAGAGGCCGAAGCCCTGCAGCTCCTTGCCGATCTCGGGCATGGCGGTCGCGACCGCCAGGTATTCGAACGCGACCAGGACCATGAGGGCGGTGATACCGGTGCTCAGGGCGCGGTAGCGCGACGAGAAGACCGCCGGCGGCGGTGAGGTGGATGTCATGAGGGAAGCCATGTTTCGGACATTACGAAAGGAGAGCGTAGCGGGCATCGGGCCATGGCCCGAGGAGGGCGTGGGACCTTGGTCCGATGCCCGGGGGCCCGCCGGTGGGCCCCTCGCGTGGGCTTCGCATGTCGATCGTCCTCCGTGTCCGGTGGTCGTCGGTCTTCGGGTCCGCCGTCGCGGCGCGAGGCGGGAGCGGGTGGCCGGCGCCGGATGCGGCGGGGTGCGGAGGCGGCGGGCGGGGCCGGGGTGGGCGGAGCCGTAACGGAAAAGGCGGGATCGGCCCGCGCCGATTTCAGCTGGTCTGTCTGCCCTCGCCGAGGTTGCGTTCGGCCCAGGCGGTGATGTCGCGGCGTTCGATCGCCGCCGCCATGAGGTCGGGGAAGGCGTCGGGGGTGCAGGCGAAGGCCGGGACGCCCATCGCCGCCAGGGCCGCGGCGTTCTCGTGGTCGTAGAACGGGGCGCCCTCGTCGGACAGGGCCAGCAGGACGATCACCTGGACGCCGGCCGCCGTCATCGCCGCCACGCGCTTCAGCATCTCGGCGCGGACGCCGCCCTCGTAGAGGTCGCTGATCAGGATGAAGATCGAGTTGGCGGGACGGGTGATGAGGCCCTGGGAGTAGGCGATGGCGCGGTTGATGTCGGTGCCGCCGCCGAGCTGGGTGCCGAACAGCAGCTCGACCGGGTCGTGGAGCTGGTCGGTGAGGTCGACGACGGCGGTGTCGAAGACGACCAGGGACGTCTTCAGCGACCGCATCGAGGCCAGCACGGCCCCGAACACGCTCGAATAGACCACCGAGGCGGCCATCGAGCCGCTCTGGTCGATGCAGAGCACGACCTCGCGCTGCACCGACTGCTGCTTGCGGGCGTAGCCGACCAGGCGCGACGGCACGACCGTGTTGCGCTCGGGAAGGTAGTTCTTGAGGTTGGCCCGGATGGTCCGGTCCCAGTCGATGTCGGCCGGGCGCCTCGGGCGGTTGGTTCGGGCGGCCCGGTTCAGCGCGCCGGTCACCGCCGCCCGGGTGCGGTGCTGAAGCTTCCGCTCCAGCTCGTGGACGACCTTCCGGACCACCACCCGGGCCGACTCGCGGGCCTGCTCGGGCATCACCCGGTTCAGCGACAGCAGGGTGCCGACCAGGTGGACGTCGGGCTCCACGGCCTCGAGCATCTCCGGCTCCAGCAGGAGACGGCTCAGGTCGAGGCGGTCGATGGCGTCCTTCTGCATGACCTGGACGACCGTCGACGGGAAATAGGTGCGGATGTCGCCCAGCCAGCGGGACACCCGGGGCGCCGAACCGCCCAGCCCCGCCGAGCGGGAGGCCGGCCCGCCGTCGCCGTCGAGGTCGTAGAGGGCGGCCAGGGCGGCGTCCATGCCGGCGTCGGCGCCCGACAGGTCGCCCAGGCCGCCGCCCGGCGCGTTCGCGGCCTCGCCGCCCAGGACCAGCCGCCAGCGGCGGGCCCGCTCGTCGTCGTGCACGTCCATCAGCCGCTCCCCAGGATGCCCATGACGGTGCGCACGGCCGGGGCGGCGCGCTCGTCGTCGTATTCGATGTCCTTCTCGGTGGCCGAGCCCGAGCGGACCCGGCTCGCGATGGAGCGCCGCTCGCGCGGCGCGAAAGAGCCGAAGGTGCGCCGCAGCAGCGGCAGGACCTCCACGAACGCGTCGCCGCGCAGCCCCACGAGCCAGTCGTCGACCATGGCCAGCAGGCGGGGGTCGTGGATGAGCAGCAGCCCGCCGCCGGACAGGAACCCCTCGATCCACGCCGCCGCCCGCGCGGGCGGATGGGCCAGCGACACGGCCCGCGACATGCGCGCGTCGGCGTCGCCCAGCCGGTCGGCGTCGAACAGGATCCGGACGATCCGGCCCTCGACGACGCCGGGCAGGCCGGTCCGGTCGGCGAGCGCCCGCAGCGCCCCCAGCCAGCGCTCGCGGCCCTCGTCAAGCAGCGCGGACGCGCTGGTCACGGCGTCGATGTGGGCCACCATGCCGCGTGCGTTGTCGTCGTCGAGCCCCGACACGGCGGCCGACAACCCGGCGCAGATCCGGGCCAGCAGCGACGTGGCGATCACGGCCAGCCCCTCGGCCGGGGTGCCCCGGACGTCGCCGTAGCGCTGGGCCCTGACCAGCGCGGGCAGGGCGGCCATGAGGTGGCGGATGTCGGTGTCGACGGCGGCCCGGTCGCCGATCGCGGCCAGCACGGCCGGCAGCGACCCCGGCAGGTCGGCGAGCAGCGCCCGCTCGACCAGACCGGTGAGGTCGGCCAGCGCCGCGCCCTCACGGGCGGCCACTTCGGCGATCTTCGCGGTCGCGGCAGCCGGGACGGTCACCCCGAGCGGCGCGGCCTCGATCAGCGAGATGTCGAACTCGGGCCGCCACTGGAGCGCCCAGGCCTCCTTGAAGGTGCCCTTGCCGCGCGTCTGGCGGGGCTCGCCCCACGGGACGTTGAGCAGCCGGAGCCGGTGCAGCAGGCGGCTGCGGTCGAGGTCGAGCGGCTTGCGCAGGTCGAGTTCGAGTTCGCGGTCGAGCGCCTCGGGCTTGAGCCTGAGCCGCCGCTGCTCCTCGCGCAGGTGGCGCTGGAGCGGGACCATCGGCGTCGAGTCGGGGACGTGGCCGAGCCGCTCCCCCACGACCATGCGCCGCTGGATCAGCTCGACGGGCAGCTCGTCGCCCTCGCACAGGACGGCCCGCGCCGCCTCGGTGACCTCGGCCAACCCGGCCAGGGGCCGATTCCGGATGACCGCCAGGCTCTGCGCCAGCCGCACCGACTCGATGACGTGGGCGGACGAGACCGGCAGCCCCTCGTCGCGCAGCACTCCGGCGGCGGCGGCCAGCCACCGCTCGACCGGGCGGTCGGGGGTGGCGAACAGGTGGGCGTACCAGCCCGGCGAGGTGACGCCAGCGCCGTAGCCGCTCCAGTGGGCGAGCCGGCCGTGGGTCCACGGCACCCACGTCATCTCGGCCTTGACCTTCGGCAGGCCCTTGAGGATCCGGTCGTCGGCGGCCGCCGGGCCGATCACGGTCAGGGCGGGGACGTGCCACGCGCCGCACACGACCGCGATGTTCTCGAAGCCCTCCTTCATCGCGACCCGGACGGTCCGGCGCATGTAGGCCTCCCGCCGGGCCTCCCGCTCGTCGGGGGTGTAACCCTCGCGGACGGCGGCCATGGCCTCGGCGATGACCTCGAAGGGGGTGTCGCCCCGGTGCTCGACGGCGTCCTCCCACCAGCGCTCGGGGTCGTCGTAACCGGCGGCGGCGGCGAGCGAGGCGATGGGGTCGACGCGGACGACCTGAGCCGGCGTGAGGTCGGGGGCGGGATCGCGGCCGGATGCGCCTTCCGCGCCGGGATCGTCCGGCCCCGCGTCGCCGGTTTCCTTCTCCGCCAGCGAATGCGCGGCCGGGAGGTCGCAGAAGCGGGCCGGGATGCCTGCTTCCGCCGCGTATTTGAGGGCCTGCCACTCCGGGGAGAACGCCGCGAACGGCCAGAAGGCCGCCTTGGTCGGGTCGCCCGGCACGTGGGCCAGCAGCGCCACCGGCGGTTCCATGCCGGGATCGGCGGCCAGGCCGACGAGGCCGTCGGCCTCCGGCGGGCCCTCGATCAGCACGATGTCGGGTTTCAGGCGGGCGAGTTCGGCCACCACGGCGCGCGCGGAACCGGGGCCGTGGTGGCGGACGCCCAGCAGGGTGATGGTCATCGCTCAGCCGGCGTCCCGGCAGGCGCGGTAGAAGTCACGCCACTCCTCGCGTTCCCGGACGACCGTCTCCAGGTATTCGTGCCAGACCACCCGGTCGGACACCGGATCCTGGACGACCGCCCCGACGATCCCGGCCGCGACGTCGGAGGGCCGCAGCACGCCGTCGCCGAAGTGGGCGGCCAGGGCGATCCCGCTGGTCAGGACCGAGATCGCCTCGGCGGTCGACAGGGTGCCGCTGGGCGACTTGACCTTGGTGCGGCCGTCGGAGGTCACCCCCGAGCGCAACTCGCGGAAGACCGTGACGACCCGCCGGATCTCCTCCAGGCCCGCCGGGGTCTCCGGCAGTTCGAGCGACCGGCCGAGCTGGGCGACCCGCCGGGAGACGATCTCCACCTCCTCCTCGGCCGAGGCCGGGACGGGCAGCACCACCGTGTTGAACCGGCGGCGCAGCGCGCTCGACAACTCGTTGACGCCGCGGTCGCGGTCGTTGGCGGTGGCGATCACGTTGAAGCCCTTGGCCGCCTGGACCTCCTCGTTGAGCTCGGGGATCGGCAGCGTCTTCTCCGACAACACGGTGATCAGCGCGTCCTGCACGTCGGAGGGCATGCGGGTCAGCTCCTCGACCCGGGCCAGCCGGCCCTCGGACATGGCCCGCATCACGGGGCTCGGGGTCAGCGCCTCGCGTGAGGGGCCCTCGGCGAGCAGGCGGGCGTAGTTCCAGCCGTAGCGGACGGCCTCTTCGGCGGTTCCGGCGGTGCCCTGGACCAGCAGGGTCGAGTCGCCGGAGACGGCGGCGGCCAGGTGTTCCGACAACCACGTCTTGGCGGTGCCGGGCACGCCGAGCAGCAGCAGCGCCCGGTCGGTGGCCAGGGTGGCGACGGCGACCTCGACGATGCGGCGCGGGCCGATGTACTTGGGGGTGATCAGCCCGCCGGGGTGGCTCGCGTCGCCCAGGATGTAGGTGGTCACCGCCCACGGCGACAACCGCCAGCCCGGCGGGCGGGGCCGGTCGTCGTGCTTGGCCAGGACGGCCAGTTCGTCGGCGTACTGGTCTTCCGCGTGGGGCCGCAGGACGGTGGGGGTCGTCACGAGAACTCCTTGATCATGTCGGAACGGAAGCGGAGCAGGGCGGCGGCGGTCCGCAGTTCGCCGATGTCGGGCAGCTGGTCGAGGTCGTAGGTGCCGGTCGGGTCGAGCCGTTCGCCCGCCAGCCGGGCCAGCTCGCCCGCGTTCCACGGCTGGCTGGAGGCGATGTCGGCGACCCGCTGGAGCACGGCCGCCGCGAGCGGGCCGCTCCACGGTCCGGGCACCCCGCCGAGCATCATGATGAGCTGCCCGTCGACGTTGCCGGCCCGGACGATCTCGGCCGCCCGCCACGACCGTTCGTCGGGCGGCAGCACGGCCAGCAGGTCGGTCAGCGGTTCGACGTCGAACAGAGCACGGGCCCAGACGGGGTCGTCCTGGAGGATCGCGGCCCGGATCCAGCCCATGTGGATCTCCCGGGCCCAGTCGCCGATCGTCATGCGGACCAGCTCGGCGGGTCCGGCGCCGAGGTGGCCGGGCCAGAACCGGAGCGGGGTGTGCGCGACGACCTGCTGCAGCCACCAGCTGCGCGGCCCGGTGCCCGCCGGCGGCCGGGACCGGACGCCGTCGCGCTCCATGACGGAGTCGCACTCGGTCGGCGCGACCGCGGTGAGCCGGGCGCCGTCGCGGGTGAGCAGCGCCGCGGCCCGCACGGCCATGCGCTGCCCGAGCCGCGAGTCGGGCAGCTTGGTCAGCAGGTCAGCGGCGGCCTGCCGGACCTCGCGGCGGCGGTCGTCGAGCGCCTTCTCCAGGAAGGGCTCGTCGGCCATGGTCAGCCCGTCGGCCAGGACCGCCACGAAGACGGCCCGGTCGTCGGGGTTCTCCTTCGGCCAGGTGACCTCCAGGAGGTCTCTGGCCTCGTCGGGTGAGGCCGCGCGCAACGCGGCCAGGAACGCCTGCCGGTCGCCGCGGGTGCCGAACTCCCACGGGCCGTGGTCGAGACCCGCCTGGGCCGGGGCCCCGCCCGTGCTCTCTTGGAGGAGGTAGCCCCAGTCGGGGTTGAGCCCGGCGAGCCAGCGCCCCCGGGCCCCCGCCACGACGGCGAGGTCGGCCCGGATCGACCGGTCGCGCGCCCCGGCCGCGAGCAGCTGCGGCAGCAGCCGCGCCGGGACGCGCGACGACCGGCGGGCGGCCAGCCCCAGCCATTCGGGCAGCACCCGGGCGAACTCACCACCCAGCAGCCGGGCCAGCCGGTCGGCGGCCTGGGCGGAGACCGGCGGCGCGTCGTCGGCGGGCGCCTCGGCCAGCGGGACCGCGCCGCCCGGCTGCTCCCCCGCCCGGCGGGCGACCACCTGCGCGGCGGCCTGCTCCAGCAGGTCGAAGGGGGTGCCGAGGCCCCGGCGTTCGGTCCCGACGAGGGCGGTGGAGACCAGCTCGTTCCACCCGGTGCGCCGATCGAGCCTCACAGGACCACCACCTCGTCGTTCTCGTCCCACGTGGTGAGGGGACGCAGGCCGTCAGGAGTCCATTCCACGGCGACCGTCACCGGACGGCCGCCCGAGACCGCGACCAGCTTCCACGGATCGCCCGCCGACGGGTGCAGCCGCAGGCCCTGGCCCGAGTCGCCGAGAAGTCGCCACTCCCCGCCGTCGCGCCCGACCCGGGCGCCGGTGATCACCAGCGGCCACGACTCGGTCCACGGGTCGCGGGTCAGCACGTCGGCGATCACCCGCGGCACGCCCTCGACGCTCACCCCCGAGGCGGGCGCCCTGGCGGGCACGGCGGCGCCGTAGCGGTCGGCGATCAGGGCGCGCAGCGGCGCCGCGCCCGGATAGTAGGAGACGTCGGCGTCGACCCGCGTGCCGAGCACCAGGGACGCGTCGAGCGGCTGACCGGGCGGCGCGAACGACAACACCAGGGCCACCCGGCCGGTCGCCCGGCCGTGGAGCCACACCCGCCGCGACAACAACCGGTCGCGCTCCTCGTCGCGCAGGGCGATGACCTGCCACTCGTCGCGGATCGGCGGCAGGGCGAGCACGGTCTCCTTGGCGACCTGGTAGCCGACCCGCTGGCGCACCGTCTCGCGCAGGTCGCCGGGCAGCTCGGCGGCCCGGCGGTGGGCCACGGCCAGCAGGTGGACCATGGCGTATTCGCCGAGCAGCCGGCCCGGCCAGTTCTCGTCGCGGAAGACCCGGGTGAGGCCAGAGAAGGTGCCGGCCAGGCCGGGCGCCTGGGCGTCGACGAGCCGCTTGGCCAGGTCGCTCCACTCGGCCAGCCCCGTCTGGCGCGCGTCGGACAGGCCCCCGGCGACTTGGTCGGACAACCAGCGTTCGAGCTCGGCCAGCCCGGCCGTGACCCGCTCCTCACGCTGCCGGGCCCGCCCATCGTCGGGCTTGGCCGCCGAGGGCTCGGCCTTCTTCTCCGCGGCCTTCTCGGCCCGCGCGGCCCGCTGGGCGAACCACTCGGCCGCCCAGGGGGCCATCTCGGCGGCGGGCGGCACCCCGTCGGCCGACCACAGCAGGAGCAGGCCCAGGGCGTGTTTGCAGGGGAACTTCCGGCTGGGGCAGCTGCACCGGTAGGCGGGCTCGGACAGGTCGACGCACGCCTGGTAGGGCTTCGACCCGGACCCGGCGCACTCGCCCCACAAAGCCGACCCGTTCACCCCCATGGCGGACCACTTCCTGGGCGCGCTCACCCCGCTGGCCGCCTTCTGCGAGGCGGCGTCGGGCGCGAGCGCCAGCACCTGGTCTCGACTCCAACGTTCGGTCACGCGCCGCACCCTAGCCGCGCCGGGCGACAAAACGCGCAAGATCGCGAAGAGGGCTCCGGGTTCTGTCGGGGTGACGTGCCATACTCGCAGCGTGGTGGGCCGAAAGACACAAACCGGGCTTGTCGGGCGGGGGTCCCAGCTCGACCGGTTGTCCCGTGTGCTCGACGCCGCGACCGGGCGGATGGCCGGGGTGGCGCTCGTCGGCGGCGACGCCGGCATCGGGAAGACGCGGATCGTGTGCGAATTGTGCGAGATCGCGCGGGAGCGCGGTTTCACCGTCCTGGTCGGGCAGTGCGCCGAGCTGGGCAACGCGCTGCCCTATCTGCCGCTCGCCGACGCGCTGCGCAGCGCCGACCTCCGGTCGGCCCTGGAGTCGCGGCCGGTGCTGCGACGGCTGCTGCCGGGGGCCGACCCCGACGGGTCCGACGCGCTCACGGGGGCGCTGGCGCAGCAGCGGCTCTTCGGGGCGACGTTGAGCCTGCTGGGCGAGCTGGCCGACGAGCGGCCGGTGCTCATGGTGTTCGAAGACCTCCACTGGGCCGATCATTCGACGCGTGACCTGCTGGTCTTCCTCACGCGCATGCTCCAGCGCGAGCGGGTGGTCCTGGTCGGCACCTACCGGACCGACGACCTGCACCGCCGTCATCCGCTGCGCCCGGTGCTCGCCGAGCTGCAGCGGCTGCCGCTGGTCGTGCCGGTCGAGCTGCCGCCGCTCGACGACGAGGCGATGGCGACCCACCTGACCGCCCTGGGCGGCGGGAACGCGGGCCTGATCGGCGGGGTGGTCGGCCGGGCCGGGGGCAATCCCTTCTTCGCCGAGGAACTGCTCCAGGCGGCCGCGAGTGGCGAGCGGCTGCCCGCGACGCTGGCCGACCTGCTGATGGCCCGGGTCGAGGGGTTGTCCGACACGGCCCAGCAGGTGCTCCGGGTGGCGGCCGTGGCCGGGCGGCGGGTCGACCACGACATGCTGCGCGCGGCGGCCGGGCTGGCCGACCGGCCGCTCGAAGAGGCGCTGCGCGAGATCGTCTCGCGCGGGCTGCTGACCGTCGACCAGCACATCGGCTACGACTTCCGCCACGCCCTCCTCCAGGAGGCCGTCTACGACGACCTGCTGCCGGGCGAGCGCACCCGCCTGCACATGACGTTCGCGTCGCTGCTGGCCGAGTCGGGGGGCCGGGCGGCCGAGCTGGCCCACCACTATTCGGCCGCCCACGACGTGCGGGGCGCGCTGATCACGTCGCTGGAGGCGGGGGTGCGGGCCACCCAGATGGGCGCCCCGGCCGAGGCCAACCGGCATTTCGACCGGGCGCTGGAGGTGTGGGAGCAGGTTCCCGGCGCCGAGGCGCTCACCGGCACGACCCGGGCGCGGCTCATCCTCGACAGCGCCGCGGCGGCGGCCGACAGCGGCGACAACCACCGGGCCATCGCCCATCTGCGGCGGCTGCGCCAGCTCGTCACCGAGCCGCAACTGGTGGCCGAGACGAACGAGCGGCTGGCCTGGTACCAGGCCGACGGCGACGACTTCCACGGCATGGCCGAGGCGGCCGAGGCGGCGGTGAACGCCGTCGACGACGGCCCGGAGACGCCGATGCTGGCCCGCGCCCTGGCCACCCACGCCCGCACGTTGTGGATCGTCGAGCGGGTGACCGACGCGCAGGAGGCCGCCGCCCGCGCGCTGGAGGTGGCCCGGCGCACCGGTTCGATCGAGGCCGAGTCGGCGGCGCTGGTGTCGCTGGGCATCCAGCAGGAGTCGCTCGGCGATCCCGACATGGCCGAGGAACTGCTGTCGATGGCGGCGGCCAAGACGTCGGGTTCGTTGTCGATGGACCTGCGGGCCCTGTTCAGCCTGGCCCGGCTGCAATACGAGCGGGGCGACCTCGACGCGGCGGCGGAGTCGGCCGAGACGGGGTTGCAGGTGGCCCGCGACAACGGCCTGATGTGGAGCACGTTCGGCACCGACCTGCGGTTCCTGCGCTACCTCATCTCCTACGCGGCCGGCGACTGGGACGCCGCCGAGAAGAGGGCCGCCATGTTCGGCGTCCGGGTCGGCACCCCTCCCGAGGCGCTGCTCTCGTCGTTCGCGCTGTTCGTCGAGGTCGGCCGGGGGCGCGCGGTGGCGGCCGAGCGGCTGCGCTGGCTGGAGCCGTTCTGGGGCGCCGACGACCTGGTGACCTACATGACCCGCGGCATGGCCGCCGAACTCGCCCTGTGGCGGGGCGACCCGAAGGAGGCGCTCGGCCACGTCGACGCGGTCGTGGCGGTGCAGCAGCCCTACGACTCCGGCCTGATCCGCGTCTCCGCGATCGGCCTGGCCGCCCTCGCCGACCTGCCGCCCGGCGATCCCGACCGGGCGCGCGGCACCGAGTTCGTCGAGCGGGCCCGCTACGCCGCCACCCACGGCCCCACCGGCCCGTGGAACACCCTCGGCCCCGAAGGCCAGGGGTGGGCGGCCCGCGCCGAGGCCGAATGGCACCGCCTGTCGGGCACCGCCACGCCCGAGGTGTGGGAGCGGGCGCTGGCCGCGTTCGACGGCGGCTTCCCCTACGAACAGGCCCGCATCCGCTGGCGGCTGGCCGAGACCCTCCTTGAGAGCGGCGACCGCGACCGGGCCCGCGCCGAGTGGGAGCGGGCCGTCGAGGTGGCCGACCATCTGGGCGCCGCCCCCCTGCGCCACGCCCTCGACCTGCTCGGCCGCCGGGCCCGCTTCACCCTGCCCGGCTCGGCGGGGCCCGTGCGGGCGAGCGTGCTCGACAGCCTGACCGGCCGCGAACGCGAGGTCCTGGCCCAGGTGGCGGCGGGCCGCTCCAACCGCGAGATCGGCGAACGCCTGTTCATCAGCCAGAAGACGGCGAGCGTCCACGTGTCCAACATCCTGGCCAAACTGGGCGCCGCCACCCGCACCCAGGCCGCAGCCATCGCCCACCAGGAGGGCGTGACACCCCCCGACTGAACCGCACCGCCGTCATGGGCGCGGGCCCGCTGAACCGCGAAGGTCCAGCGCGTGGTCGCACCACCCGGCCACCGAGGCGCCGCGCCCCCGGCCACGGGGAAGATCGATACGCTCGGCGGGCAACTGCCGCTGGAGGGAGCCGACATGCAGAAGCCGCCGCTGGCTGAGGAACTCGGGCTGGAGCCCCACCCCGAAGGGGGCTGGTTCAGGGAGACCTGGCGGTCACCCGTGATGTTCTCCCCCGACGGCTACGACGGCCCGAGGCACAGCGCGACCGCCATCTACTTCCTCCTCGAACCCGGCGAGGAGTCGGCCTGGCACGTCGTCGCCTCCGCCGAGTTGTGGTTCTGGCACCGCGGCGGCCCGCTGGCCCTCACCTTCGGCGGCGACGGCGACCACCCCGAAGCGGGCGAAACCGTCATCCTGGGCCCGGACGTCGAGCAGGGCCACCGGCCCCAGGTGCTGATCCCGCCGGGCGTCTGGCAGGCGGCCCGGCCGGCGGGCGACGAGGGTGTCCTGGTCAGCTGCGTCGTCTCCCCCGGCTTCGAGTTCACCGACTTCAAGCTGGCCGGAGAGCACGCCTGAGCCTGGCCGCCGGTCGGCTTCGCTGATCGTCAGTCGACCACGCAGGTCCGGTAGCCGCGGCTCACCGTCGTGATGACGCCGTTGACGCCGACGACCTCCAGACGCCAATCGGCCGAGTCGCCCATGGTCGAACCGACCACCTTGTGCACGGGTGCGCGGCCGCCCGTCTGGGAGGTGATCATGACGGTCTTCCACGGCTCACGCACCCACACGGCGTCGTCGGTGAAGCGGGACCACGCATAGGTGAGCTGTCCGGAGGTGTTGCCCTCGACGTAGCCCTCCAGTTGGTATTTGAACGGCGTCCAAGGGCTGCACGTGCCGGCGGTGCGGGTCAGGGAGGCGAAGTCGGCGCCGATGCGGTGGTCGCCCGCGCACCTCGTGGAGTACTCCCGCCAATACGCCAGGTCGGCGTGTGTCTCGGGGCCGACGATCCGCAACGAGATCCAGTCGTTCCACGACGGACTGGCGACCGGCAGTCGATGGAAGGGAGTGCTCACGGTCCTGGTGCCCGGTTCGGTGAAGACCACCTCGTGCACCCCCTCGGCGCCCCGCAGGTCCGCGCCGTCGAGGGTGATCCACCGGTAGCGCACGGTCTGGGCGATCGGTGAGGTGATCTGCGCGGTGGCCGTGTGCACGACACTGGCACCGCACGGGCCGAGGTAGGTGGCCGCCGGCTGGATCTCCGGCGTGTGCGGGACGGGCTCGTCGCAGGCCAGGGTGTACGCGATCGTCGCCGTCCCCCCGATGCCGGTCAGACGGATGGTCTCGGATTTCGGCCCGAACCCCCAGTAGTGCGTTTTCGTGGTGGTCACGGTCCTGGATCCGGCCTCGGTGAAGTCCACCCACTCAGTGCGGCCGGTGCCCCACCGGTAGGAGACGAGGCGGGGGCCGTCGACCGTGATGGTGGCGCTGAGGGTGATCCGCGCGGGCTCCGGGTAGCAGGAGCCGGTGTGCGAGGGCGGCTGGGCCACCCCGGCCGCCACTGTGACGTTCGGAACCGGGGTTTCCGCGTGAGCGGGAGGTGCGCCGGCCAGCAGCACGGCCGCCAGCGACACCAGGACACTCCATCTACGCATGTCTCGTCCTTTCAGGAGGGATCGAGATCATTTTCAGGAGGCCCGCTTGCGGCCGGATGGTGGATGAGTTGGAGCAATTCTCTAATTTGGGCCGCCGGCACTCGCCGGCGCGTCAGGACGGCCTGGTGGTGATCCGGGCGTGGAGGTGCATGTCGTGCCAGCCGTCCGCGTGGAGCAGTGAGCTGCGCAGGATGCCCTCCAGGGCGAATCCCGACCGTTCGGCCACCCGGCACGACGCCGGGTTGGCGATGGCGTGGCGGAGTTCGAGGCGGTGGAGGCCCAGGTCGTCGAAGGCCCAGCGGGTCACCTCCGACACCGCCGCGGTGGTGCCGCCCCGGCCGCGGCCCTCGGGGAGGGTCCAGTAGGCGATCTCGCCCAGGCCCAGTTCCAGGTCGACGCTGCGGAGGGCCACCCGGCCCACGACGAGGCCGTCGCGTTCGACCACCCACGACGCGCCGGTCTCCAGGGTCCAGCGGGCCCGCCAGCGGGCGATGACGGTCGCGGCCCTGGCGGTGTCGGCCTCGTGTTCCAGGTTCCACAGGCGGATGTCGGGGTCGGCGAAGGCGGCCATGACGATCGGCTCGTCGCCGGACTCGCGGAAGGGGCGCAGCAGCAGGTCTCCGGTGGTCAGCGACGGCTGGGGGCGATCGCGCATGGAACCGGCGGGGACGACCTCGGGGATGACGTACACCCGCCCATCCTGCCGCCCGGAATAGGGTGAACAGCACGCGCACGACGAGGAGGTCGCACGATGACCCGGCAGATCGTTTCCGTCATCGGAGGGAAGGACGAGCCGTCCGGCACGCCCTATCTGTCCCGGAACCCGGCCCGGCTGAAGGAGGTCGTCGCCGAGGTCGCCCTGACCGACGCGGCGACGTTCGCGGCGGCGTGCCGGAGCGCCGCCTCCGCGCAGCGCGACTGGGCGGCGGTGCCGGCGCCGGTGCGCGGACGGGTGATCGCCTCGATCGGGCGGCTCGTGGAGGCCAACGCCGAGGCGCTGGCGCGGCTGGTCAGCGAGGAGATCGGCAAACCCTACGCCGAGGCGCTGGGCGAGGTGCGGGAGATCGTCGACACCTGCGACTTCTTCATCGGCGAGGGGCGGCGTCTCTACGGGCAGACCGTGCCGTCGGAGATGCCGGACAAGAACCTGTTCACGTTCCGGACCCCGGTCGGGGTCGCGGCGGTGATCACGGCGGGGAACTTCCCGGTGGCGGTGCCGTCGTGGTATCTGGTGCCGGCCCTGCTGTGCGGGAACGCGGTGGTGTGGAAGCCGGCCGAGTACGCCGCCGCCTCCGCCGCCGCGCTGCACCGGATCTTCTCGGCCGCCGGGTTGCCCGACGGGGTGTTCAACGTCGTGTTCGCCGACGGTGAGCAGACGTTCGCCGGGCTGGAGAGCGCGCTCACCGAGGGGACCGTCCACAAGGTCGGCTTCACCGGCTCCTCCGAGGTCGGGCGCAGGATCGGCGAGTTGTGCGGGCGGCATCTTCAGTCGCCGTGCCTGGAGCTGGGCGGCAAGAACCCGATGGTGGTCATGCCCGACGCCGACCTGACCCTCGCCACCGAGGGCGCGCTGTTCGCCGGGTTCGGCACCGCCGGTCAGCGCTGCACCTCGCTGGGCACGGTGATCGTCCACGAGTCGATCCACAACGACTTCGTGGCCCGGTTCACCGCCGCCGCGCAGTCGGCCCACGTCGGCGATCCGGCCCGGAAGGTGCTGATGGGCCCGATGCTCGACCAGAAGTTCGCCGACCGCTACGAGGAGTACCTGACCTGGATCGGCGACCACCACACGGTCACCGGCCCGGTCGGGCGCATCACCGAGGCGAACCCGTGCGGCCACTTCCTCGGCGACGACCCGAACGAGGGCCTCTTCTACCACCCGGTGATCGTCGACGGCGTGCGGCCGACCGACCGGCTGTTCCTGGAGGAGACGTTCGGCCCGATCGTCGGCGTGACGACCTTCTCCACCCTCGACGAGGCCATCGAACTGGCCAACCTCCCGGGCTACGGCCTGTCGTCGTCGATCTACACCCGCGACCCGCAGGCGGCGTTCCGCTTCCGGGCGGGGGTGTCGGCCGGAATGGTCAGCGTCAACAACTCGACCTCGGGCGCGGAGGCGCACCTGCCGTTCGGCGGGAACGGCAAGTCGGGCAACGGGAGCCGCCAGTCGGGCATGTGGGTGCTCGACCAGTTCACCCGCTGGCAGGCGATGAACTGGGACTATTCGGGCCACCTGCAGAAGGCCCAGATGGACGTCACGGAGATCATCCCCGACCTGGAATACCGAATCTGAAAGACTTCCATCCGTTACGGCTCCCGCCCACCCCGGCACCGCCCGCCGTCCGGCCCGGCCCCGCACCCGGCGGCAACCACCCGCTCCGGCACACCACCGCAACGACGAACGTCCGGCCGACACATCGGCACGCGACGGCACCGCTCACGAGACGGCGCGCAACGCCCGGCTCCACGGGCGGGTCCACCGGAGGGTCCACGGACCGAGCCCACGGGCCGCACCCACGGGCCGCACCCACGGACCGCACCCACGGACCGGGTGGCCGTCTCTGCCATCAAGTGGCGTGCCACCACCGTGCGGCCAGGCCGACATCCGGCCGATGGTCCCGGTGCGGATCGGCACAGACGATGAAAAGGTCCGGCCCCCACGCCGGAGCCGGACCTTTTCAGATCGGGGTCACGCGCAGCGCGAGACCAGGTCCCAGTAGCCCGAACGGGTCTCCTGGAGGCTGCGCTGGGTGCTGCCGGTGAGGCCGAGGTAGTCGTTGGAGCCCTCGGCGTACACGAGGAAGAAGAACTCCACGTAGGCCCGGCCGGCCGACACGTGCGCGTTGTTCGTCGCGGTCACGCACTTCTTCGCGGGCGCGGTCGGGGTCGGGGACGCCGACGGGCGCGGAGAGGTGGTGGGGCTCGGCGAAGGCGAGGCCGAGGCCGACGGAGAGGGCGACGACGTGGGCGTCGGGGTGGGCGTCGGGGTGGCGGAGGGCGACGGGGAGGGCGACGGGGAGGGCGACGGGGAGGGCGACGGGGACGGGTTGGTCGTTCCGCCCGAGGTGTTCAGCAGGACGTTCGGGGAGCCGCTGCCCGGGTTGGTCACCACGCCGGTCACGCCGTTCTTCACGAGGGTGTCCCTGATCTGCGCGGGCGTCGCGGTCGGCGTACCGGCGAGGATCAGCGCGGCCGCCCCCACGACGTGGGGCGTCGCCATGCTCGTGCCGCTGATCGTGTTCTTGGCCGTCGGGGAGGTGTACCAGGCCGAGGTGATGTCGGTGCCGGGGGCGAAGACGTCGAGGCAGTCGCCGTAGTTGGAGTAGGACGCGCGGGCGTCGTTCTTGGCCGTGGCTCCGACGGTGATGCCCTCGGGCACCCGTGACGGCGACGACGAGCAGGCGTTCACGCTGCTGTTGCCGGCCGCCAGGCCGTAGGTCACGCCCGACTTGATGGAGTTCTTCACCGCCGTGTCGACGGCGGTGGAGGCAGAGCCGCCCAGTGACATGTTGGCGACGGCGGGCTTGGCCGCGTTGGCGGTCACCCAGTCGATGCCGGCGATGACGCCGGAGTTGCTGCCGCGCCCGGCGCAGTCGAGCACCCGCACGCCGACCAGTTTGACCTGCTTGGCGACGCCGTAGGCGGTGCCGCCGACGGTGCCGGCGACGTGGGTGCCGTGGCCGTTGCAGTCGGTCGCGTCGTTGTCGTTCGAGACGAAGTCCTTGCCGGAGACGGCCCGGCCGCCGAAGTCCTGGTGCGTGGTGAGGATGCCGGTGTCGATGATGTACGCCGTCACCCCCGCCCCCGTCCCGGTGTAGGTGTAGCGGGAGTTCAGCGGGAGGGCACGCTGGTCGATGCGGTCCAGGCCCCACGACGGCGGGTTGGCCTGCTCGGCGTCGACGGTCACCACGGCGTCCTGCTCGACGTAGGCGACGTCGGGGTCGGCGGCGAGGGCGCGGGCCTCTTTCGCGGTGGCGTTGATGGAGAAGCCCTTGATGGCCCGGTTGTACACGTTCTTCACCTGGCCGCCGTTCTCGGCGGCGAGGTCGCGGGACTGGGCGCGGACGTCCGCCGTCGGCTTCAGCACGACGATGTAGCTGCCGGGGATCGCGCCGGGGTTGTCCGTCCCCACGACCATGGCCGTGCGGGCCTGGGCGGGGGCGGCGAGCGACGCGCCCGCGAGCGCGGTGGCCGCAAGCAGCGCCGCGACCCGGGGGATTCGGTGCATCGGGGGTCCTTTCCTGGGTGGCGCACGCATACGAAAGGCCCGAATGAGGGCATGACGAAACGCCAGGTCAGATAGGGCGGAATCAATCGCCTGTGCTGAGCTTCCAGGAAATTTCCGGTCAAAACCGGCGGTATATCATTTCCGGTCTGATGCCCTGAGGGCACGCACGACTGCGAGTACAGTCGGCAGTTCGTCGTCGTCGAGCGACTCGACGAGGTCGCGCAGCTGCTGCCGGATCGCGCCCGGATCGTGCGCCAGCCATCTCCCCCGGGGCCGCCGCGGCCCGAGCAGCGCGACGAGCGAGTCGGCGGGCAGGCCGAGGATCGACTCCAGCTCCCGCACCGCCGCCAGCGACCGCGACCGCTCCGGACGGGAGCGGCCGCGCTGCCAGTTGCTGAGGCTGGCCAGGCTGACGTGGGCGCCCCGCTCGGCGAGGCGGACGTGCAGGCGTTCCAGCGACAGGCCCCGGGCCGCGATGGCGGCCCGGAGCGCGCGTTCGAACGGTCCGGTGCGGAGCAGGACGGCGAGCTCCCGTTCGGGGCCCCGCGACCGGTCGTTAATCACACATGCCACGTTTACACCGGTAAGGGTAGGTAGTCCATTACTGCTGAGTGATCTTCACATCATCCACGGCGGCCTCGACCAGTGAGGCGGTGCCGGTGTCGGCGGCGCTGACCGTGATCTGCACGTTCTGGCCCGCGAACGCCGACAGGTTCACCGACGCCGTCGCCCACGCGCCGTTGCGGTTGCTGGCCGCGCCGAGCTGCTGGAACACCTGGGTGCCGTTGACCGAGACGCGCAGGTAGTCGGTGTTGGAGGAGTTGCTGCCGTGGGCCAAGTACCACGAGAACGACAACGTCAGGGTGCCGGTGGCCGGCAGCGTGATCTGCGGGGAGCGGATCGAGGTGACGCCGCCGTCGAGGTCGTGGTCGCCCGCGGCGGCTCCCGCGAGCGGACCGGTGACCAGGTCGAACGAGCCGCTGACGGTGGTGCCGAGCTGCTTGGCGCCGCTGGAGGTGGTCGCCTCGGGGTTGGCCCGGGTGAACTGGCCCAGGGTGGCGGTGTCGGTGCCGAGCGGGTTGGCGGTCCAGCCGGTGGCGGTCTCGAAGTCGTCGTTGTAGACGGTGACGGCCGGCGGGCCGCCGCCGCAGTACTGCGCCTGCTTGCCGATCACCTTGTAGACGCAGTCGGCCGCCTCCAGGAACTGGAGCGTGGCCTCGCGGTTGCGGGTGGTCTGCGGCACGATCGCCTCGTCGGGCGGGTAGAAGCCGGGGTTGGACGCCACCGGGTACATCTCGAAGGTGTAGGAGAAGATCTTGTACGCCCCCCACATCCAGTCGTCGATCGAGCCGTCGGTGATGTAGAGGTCGCTGGCCTGCTCGGGCGTGTAGCCGTTGGTGGCGGCCATCTGCTGGCCGAGCACGGCGTGCGCGTCGCGGTCGTCCTGGGTCAGGCCCGGGGCGGTGTTCGCGGTGGTGTAGCCGTAGGGCCACAGGATCAGCTCGCCGTAGGAGTGCCAGTCGATGTGCGCCTTGATCTGCTGCACGCCGCCCACGACCCGGCCGCGGACGAAGTCGGCCACGGCCTTGACCTCGGGCGCCGACTCGGCCGACGGGCCCCGATAGGTGTCCGACGACGTGGTGCCGGACGACCCGCCGCAGCAGCCCCAGTTGTAGGCCCAGTTGCGGTTCAGGTCGGTGCCGATCGCGCTCGACCCGCTGTTGGGCTGCCGGTTCTTGCGCCAGCTCCGGTAGGAGCCGGTGGCGATGTCGTACTCGCTGCCGTCGGGGTTCATGTTGGGGACGATCCAGATCTCCCGCGAGTTCACGATGTCGGTGATGCGGGAGTCGGAGCCGTAGGAGTCGGTGAGCAGGTTCAGCAGGTAGACCGCCATCTCGACGGTGAGGTGCTCGCGGGCGTGCTGGCTGTGGGTGAACAGCACCTCGGGCTCGTTCTCGTCGGTCGCGACGTTGTCGCTGATCTTGAGCGCGAACAGCTCCCGACCCTGGTACGACGTGCCGATCGAGACCTTGCGGATGATCGACGGGTGCGCCGACAGGGCGGCGTTCACCACCGTGTTCAGCTCGGCGAAGTTGTGGTAGGCGCTGTCGGCGGGCGGGAAGTCGAGCGGCTGCGGCACGGCCGGGGCGAGCCGGTTCGGCGCGGCCTTGACGGTGTGGCCGAGGGCCCGGATCGCCGCGACCTCCTCGCTCGTCGCGGTGACGACGATCCGGTCGGCGGCGACCTCGTCGATGGCGGCACCCGTCTGTGCGACGGCGGTGCGCTGCTCCTGGGTGCTCACACCCTCGACGGTGTACTGGCGGTTGGGCGGGGGTTCGGCCCCGGCTCCGGCGCTCGTCAGTCCCGTGGTCAGGACCAGGACGATCAGTGTGAGAACAACTGTCAGGCGCTGCTTCATTCGACAAAAGTGAATCGGCCCCGCCACGGAGGCAAGGCCGACTCACGATCTTCCGTCAAGTCCGTCGTCCCGAGTGCTCAGGACGGCGGGCGCTTGGTTCAATTCTGTGTTTTCTACTTCTCCCGGCCGTCGTACCCGAGCAGCCTCATGGCGACTTCGGGGTCCATCGCGGCGGCGAGGAGCTGGGCGCGCTCGTTCGCCCGGTCCCTGGCCTCCTCGGCCCGCCGCCGGTTGGCCTGCTGGGCCCGGATCACCCCGACCACGATGGCCAGGACGGCGACGATCCCGAGCAGGATCAGGAAGAACACGATGACCGTGCCGGTCGGCAGCCCCGGCACCACCTCGGTCGCGCCGGTCATGGTCCCGCCGGAGGCGGCGATCACCACGAGCACCAGCGCGGCCAGCGCGAGCGCCGCCCCGAACAGGCCCCAGAGCAGACCACGCGAGCGCGAGCTCTCAGGCCTGGCCGCCTCGGTCGGCGGTGGCGGCGGGGGCAGCGGGGAGCCGTTGCCGTTCGTGTTCGCCCACGGGACGAAGTCGACCGCGCCGTTCCCGTTGCCGTTGACCGGGACGATCTCGCCGGTCGTCGCCGGGGCGAAGGCAGGCATGCCGTGGCCGTTGGCCACGATCACCGCGGCCGGCTCCAGCGCCAGGTGCCGCGCCCTCGGCTGCGGCAGCGGGACCGTGACCTTGGTGTGCTCGCGGTGGGCCGTGACGGCCGCCTCGTGGTAGTCCTCCAGCTCACGCTGGAAGTCCTCGTCGGCGTAGACGCTGCCGTCGACGAGCGGGCCGCTGGTGCGCTCGATGACGGCCATGACGTCTTCGCCGTTGAGGGTCTTGTGCGTCTCCAGCGCGTGGGCGACGGCCAGGACCTCGGCGCGGTTCTCCTTGAGCAGCTCCTCGGTCTTCTCCAGCATCCGGGTGAGCAGGAACTCGATCCGGGTCGAGGCGCCGCCGGGCTCGATCTCGTTCTGCCGGTCGGACAGGTTGGGCGCGAGGAACCCGATCGTCCCGCCCGGCGACTTGCGCCGCTGGTCGGGGCTGCCCATGCCGAGGCCGAGCTCCTGGAGCGCGGGCAGCGCGGAGACGCCGGCGCCCATGCCCCAGTGGGTCTCCATGAGGCCCGCGACGTAGGTCGCGCTCATCAGGTCGCCCGAGACGCCCGAGGAGTTGTCGTCGCCGAAGAACATGCGCTCACCGGCCAGCGAGGCGACCGACACCATGATGTCGGACTCGTGCTCCGACCTCCACCGGGTGAACTGGTCCTCCGGCTTGATACTGGAGACCATGCCCAGGTAGTCGGCGCCCTTCTCGATCGTCGCGATGTCGATCTCGAGGTGCTGGCGGGTGCGGTAGGCGACCACCGCGTGGCAGGCCTCGTGGACGGCCACCGCGTGGCGCTCGCGCTCGATGTACTCGACGTCCTCGGGCGGGCCGAGCTGCTTGAGCCGCTTGGCCTTGGTGACGTCGGCCCAGGTGATCACCTCGCGGCCGTCGCGGATCGCGGTGATCAGGGACTCGTTCACCAGGTCCTTGATCGTCGCGCCGGTGGCGTAGGGGGTGATCGTGGCGAGCTTGTCGATCTGCTCGTCGGTCAGCTCGTGCCGCACCTTGCCGAAGTAGCCCTGGTAGGTGCGGATGCGTCCGGGCTTGGACGGATAGCCCACCTTGTAGATCCGGTCGATACGTCCGGGCCGCAGGAGCGCCTCGTCGAGCGCGTTGGGCATGTTCGTCGCCATCATGACGAGGATGCGGTACTTGGGCGGCGGCTTCGGGCGCATGCCCAGCAGTCGCCGGACGTGGCGGTTGACGATGCCGCGTGGCTTCTTCAGGCCCGACAGCTCGGTGAGCAGGGCCTGCAGGGTGCCCATGTCACCGCCGCCGCCCATCATGTTGCCGCCCATCATGAAGCGGCTGCGGCGGCCCGTGTCGGGCGCCTCGACCGCGCGGGAGGCGGCGAACGACTGGTGGAACAGCGTGCTCTGCGCGCCTTCGGACAGGTAGGAGAAGCCGTGGCAGGCGTCGCCGAAGGCGGGGCTGAAGCCGCGGCCGGTCTGCGGGCCCTGCTGGGCCAGTGAACCGCGCCGCCCGAGTGAGTCGGCCTCGTCGAAGAAGACGATGACGCCGCCGTACCGCAGCGCCAGCTTGCGCAGCTTGCGGAACAGCGACTTCACCTTGAGGATGCCGATGCCCATGAACATGTTCGTGAAGGCGCCGGGGTCGACGAAGACGTACGGCTTGCCGGTCTCGCCCGCGACGGCCTCGGCCATCAGGGTCTTGCCGGTGCCGGGCGGGCCCCACAGGAGGAGGCCGCTGGGCACGTAGCCGCCGCGCTGCTCGATCTCATCGGGCCGTTCCAGGAAGACGATGTTCTCCTTGACCCGCTCGACCACGTGGTCCTGGCCCCAGACGTCGTCGAAGCGCGTCTTGATGTCGTCGGGGAAGTAGGTCTCGACGCCGCCCCGGGAGAGGAACCAGAACAGGCCGATGAACTGGAACACGATGAAGAAGAACGCGAAGGCGAGCTGCGCGATCATCGGCATCGCCTGCCACAGCAGCGCCGGGGCCTGGAACAGCGCCATGACGGGCGACACGTCCCCTGGCAGGACCTCGGCGAGGATGAAGGCGATGAGCGTGATCCAGAAAACGACCTTGATCGCGCGGGACAACCGGTAGCGGGTCCAGTCGCTGAACCTGCGGTGCACCCAGCGGTCGAAGCCGCCGAAGATGCCCTTGGTCCACAGGCGGTGGTAGCCGGCGGAGCGTTCGGAGATCAGGAAGTGGATCTGGCGGATCAGGTCGATGCCGATCAGCCAGAGGATCCAGCCGGTCGCCTCGGCCTGGTAGACCACCGCGTCCCAGAAGGTCATGACACCTTCGAACTCACCCATCGTCTTGACGGTGAGGATGAGGAACGCCGCGACGAGGAAAATGATGATCTTGGAGCGATCCCAGAACGCCATCTTCTTGCGGGTGCGCGGATCCCTGTCGTCGGGACCCGAACCGGGTGGCCGGAGTCCCTCGTATTGCGGCGGGGAAGCCGTCTTCATATGGGCTCCTTACCCGAGGTTGTTCTTCACCTTGAACGACTGCGCGATGGAGTCGAGCTCGGCCTGGCGCTGCTGGAAGCAGGTCGCGGAGCAGCGGATCAGGAACGTCGACATGGTGCCGCCGTCGGCCGACAGGTAGCCCGTCTGCTGGAACGTCTGCAGCGGGCCGCCCCTGTAACGGAGGCTGAACTGCACCCGCACGCCCTTCGCGCCGTTGTCGCCCTCGAGCACCTCGTCACGGGTGAGCTCGAAGTTCTTGTACGGGTATTCCTCGTCCTGCTCGTTCTTGGCGCGTTCGGCGGCGGTGGCCGCGACGGGGAAGCCCATCACGTTGCGCAGGGCGTTCAGCGAGACGTCCTGCTGCTGCTCCTCGGAGAGGGTGTTCACCATCGCGAACGCGAACGGCTCGTCGGCGCCGCCGGGCCCGGCGGTCATGATGTGGTCGATCGACGGCTGCGTGTGGCCGTCGTAGGCCGCGGTCCAGATCTTCTGTTTCAGCACCTGGGCGGTCGCCGAGGACGGATCCCCGAGGAGCGCGGCGTCCACCGCCTCCTGGTCGACCTTGTGCCAGGTGGCGGGGACTTTGAAGTAGGTGCTGCCGCCCGAGTCACGGACGAATGTGTATTGCGAGCCGCCGCATCCGGCCAATCCGGCGATCATCGCGGCGACCCCGAAGGCCGCCGCCGCGCCGGACCCCGCCCGCCATCTCTTCACAGGGCCATACCTCCGCTTTGCGGGTCTACGAGGTAGTAGTGCCCGTTTTCCAAGTATCCCCTTACCGGGACTGTTGTTACATCTTGGAAAACTTGACCAAATCTTGCCCGAAGCTTAGCTGCACTTGTGACGTGATCAAAGGGCGGCGGGGGACCGCTGGTTCCAAACGTCAACTTTTCGCGGCAGCGTAGGCCGCATGGCATAAGCCAGGCGTAAGCGGCACTTTCCCCCAGATCGACCATTGATACACGAACTGGCGAAGCTTATGTGACCTGAGCCGTGCGGACGAATCGGGACGGCTCTGACCTGCGACATCGCCCGCTTATGTATTCCGGGAAAGGCGATATCGGTCCCATCGAAAGGGATGAATCATGGCGTCCCGGATTCTCGGCATGGCCGTGCGCCCGGCGAGCCGGGGCGGGCGGATCGGCAGGGGGCTAGGCTGCGGGCCATGCCCACCGCACTCGTCACCGGCGCGACCGCCGGGATCGGCGCGGCGTTCACCCGCCGCCTGGCCGCCGACGGCTTCTCTCTCGTGCTGGTCGCCCGCGACCGTGACCGGCTGGCCGAGCAGGCCGCGTTCCTCGGCCGCCGCTACGGCGTGCACGCCGAGGTGCTGCCCGCCGACCTGTCGTCCGACGACGGCCTGAAGGTCGTCGAGGAGCGGCTGCGCGAGGGGGTCGACCTGCTGGTCAACAACGCCGGGTTCGGCAACCGAGCGATGTTCCTCAGCGCGCCGGTCGACGACGAGCTCACCATGATGAAGGTGCACTGCGAGGCGGTGCTGCGGCTCACCTACGCCGCCCTGCCCCACATGCGGGCGAAGGGCCGGGGCGGGGTGATCAACGTGGCCTCGGTGGCGGCGTTCTTCACCCGGGGCACCTACGGCGCGTCCAAGGCCTGGGTGGTCAATTTCAGCGGCGCCGTCGCCGCCGAGACCTCCGGCGACGGCGTGCGGGTGATGGCGTTGTGCCCCGGCTTCGTGCACACCGAGTTCCACCAGCGGGCCGGGATGGACACCAGCAGCATCCCCGAGTTCCTCTGGCTGGAGGCCGACCCCGTCGTGAAGGCGGCGATGCGCGACCTGGCCCTCGGCAAGGTCGTCAGCGTGCCCGACCTGCGCTACAAGCTGGTCGTCGGCGTGGGGCGGCTGCTGCCGCAGAACCTCACGGCCCGGATCTCGACCCGGATCGGCCGCCGGTTCAAATAGCGCGGTCTCAGGCCCGGCCCTCCTCGTGCAGCCGCACGTAGAGGGCCGACACCTCGTCGACGAACCGCGACTGCCCGAAGTAGAGCCCGGCCCGCTGGGCGGCGGCGTCGCCCAGGCGGCCCGCGTAGCCCGGGTCGCGCAGGATGCGCACGACCGAGGCGGCCAGCAGCCCCGGGTCGGGGTCGGTGAGCAGCCCGGTCACCCGGTCCTCGACGACCTCGGGCACCCCGCCGACCCGCGTGGCGACCGCCGGGACCCCTGACGCGGCCGCCTTGAGGAGGTCCAGCGGGATGCCCTCGTAGTCGCTCGTCAGCAGCATGACGTCGGCGGCGGCGTGGATGATCTCCAGATCGGTGCGGCGGCTGAGCCAGGCGACGGCGTCGCCGAACCTGACCGCCTTGGCCCGCAGGTCGGCGGCCAGATCGCCGCCGCCGCAGACGAGGACCTTGGTCATCGGCAGGCCGCGCAGCACCAGCGCGACGGTGTCCAGGAACCGGTCGGGCCTGCGGCTCTTGGTGACCTTCCCGACGAACGCCACGACCGGGACGTCGGCCGGCAGCCCCAGCCGGGCCCGCGCGACCTCCCGGTCCGGCCGGGCGGCCATCCGCACGCCGGGCCGGACGACGGCGTACTGGCGCGGGACGCCGATCCCGGCGGCGAGCAGGTCGTCGCGGACCAGGGCGCAGTCGGCGATCAGCCGTTCGCTGACCCGGGCCAGCCGCCGCTCGATCACGGTCCGGCGCGGGTGGACGTCGAAGGTGTGCACCCGCGCCGGGACCCGGGCCATCGTGGCGGCCGTCCGGCCGAGCGCGCCCGCCCTGCCGGTGTGGGTGTGCACGATGTCCGGCCGGAACCTGCGCATCTCGGCCACCAGCCGGGCCAGCGCGCGCGGGCCGTCGTCGGGGATGGTGCGCGCGCGCTCGTGCATCGTGGTGGTGTAGAGACGCTGCTCGAACCGGCCGGGATCGAGGTGGTCGAGCAGCGTGACGGCCTGGAGCGCGGGCCACCCCGTGTCCAGTCCCGTGATCACCCGCATGACCCTGATGCGCTCGCCCATCACTGGCCCCCGTTTCGACCTGTTGCGGTATGTCTGCCCGGCGGGCAGTCTCGTCCAGCGCGGGGCGTTGATGGGGCTTTTACCGGCGGGCCTGTCATGCGCTTGCGAAGGATTAGCGGCTCGTTTGCCATGGTGGGCCGGTTTGCCCCGTTATGGGGAGGGCGCTGGACCCCGCGGCGTCTCCATCGAGTACGTGCGCGGGTCGCCAATAATCCGCAAAAGGCGGCGCAAGCCCGCGCGTGGCTGTGCCGGCCCGCGCCGACGGCGTCTCTACCGTCTCTCTCGCCCACTGAGAGCGAGGAGCACCGTGGCGCACCATCTGATCACCGGGGGCGGCGGCTTCGTCGGCTCGCACCTGACCGGGGCCCTGCTGGCCCGGGGCGACACGGTCACCGTGCTGGACGATCTGTCCACCGGCTCGCCCGCCAACCTCCGGCACCTGCGCGGCCATCCGTCGTTGCGGTTCGTCCAGGGTTCGGCGCTGGACGCCCCGCTGGTCGGCGACCTGGTCGGCGGGTGCGACGCGGTCGTGCACCTGGCCGGCGGCGAGACGGTGCTCGACGCGGCCCGGCGGCACGGCCGCAAGGTGCTGGTGGGCACCGACGACCACGCCGCGGCCTTCACCGCCGGGGAGACGCCGCGCGGGGAGACGTACCGGACGGAGAAGGACCTGCTCGTCGTGGTGGCCCGGCTGTTCGACGTGGCCGGGCCGAGGCAGCGCGACGAGCACCTGGTGCCCCGGCTGATCCGGCAGGCGCTGGCCGGCGCGGACCTGGTGCTGCCCGGCGACGGGTCGCAGACGCGGTGCCTGACCCACGTCCGCGACGTCGTCGAGGCCCTGACGCTGCTGCTCGACGAGCCGTTCGCCCTCGGGGGCATCTTCGACGTGGGCGCCGACGACGGGGTCAGCGTGCTGGAGCTGGCCAAGGCGATCGTCGAACTGGCCGGGAGCCCGTCGGGCATCACCTTCCACGGCGGCGCCCCCGAACCCGGCTTCCGGGTGGCCGACGCGTCGCGGCTGCGCGCGCTGACCGGATGGCGGCCCCGGCGGGACCTCGACGAGATCCTGCTCGACACGATCAGCGAGGCCCGCGTCCGGTGAACCCCGCGATCGTGCCGGACCCGCTCGTGCCCGCACCGGTCCATCGGATGGTGGTGACGGTATGACGGAACATCTCCGGCTGGTCCGCCGGGGCTGGTGGATCCTCCTGCTGGCCGCCGTCGGCGGCGCGGCGTGCGCGCTGCTGGTGACCGGGCAGATGCCGGTCAGGTACGCGGCGGCCGTGTCCCTGATGGTCGACCAGCGGGGCTCGGCCGACCCGCTGTCGCAGCAGCGGGTGAAGTCGTACGCCCGCCTGGTCACCAGCCGCCGCGTGCTCCAGGAGGTCGCGACGGCCGAGCGGCTCGACCCGGCCACGCTCGACGTGCGGTCGGAGGTCGTGCCCGGCACGGTGCTGCTGCGCGCCATCGTCACCGACGGCGACCCCGACCGGGCGGCCCGCGTCGCCAACCGCATCGGCGGCGAGCTCAGCGGCCTGATCCACACCCTGGAGAGGCGCACCGCGATCGGGGTCACCGTGATCGACCGGGCCACCCCTCCGGCGAACCCGGTCTCGCCGCGTCCCCCGCTCAACGTGGCGGCCGGGATCCTGCTGGGCCTGGTCTTCGCCTACGGCCTGCTGATGCTGCGCTCCCGCCTCGACACCACGATCACCGACAGCGACGACCTCGCCGCGGCGACCGGGGCGCCCACGCTGGGGGTCGTCGGGCGGGACCGGCGCCGCCCCCTGATCGTCGCGGGCGGCCAGGCCGAGGCCTTCCGCGCCCTGCGGACCAACCTGCGGTTCGTGGGCGAGGACGGCGGGCCGCGCTCGCTGCTCGTCACGAGCTGCGGTCCCGGTGAGGGCAAGTCGACCCTGGCGATCAACCTGGCCCTCGCCGTCGCCGGGACGGGCCGACGGGTCGCCCTCGTGGACGCCGACCTGCGGCGTCCGTCGGTCGCGCGGCACCTGGGGCTGGAGACCCGCTCGATGGGCCTGACCGACGTGCTGGCCGGATCCGCCCGCCTCGCGGAGGCCCTCCAGCGCCGGCCGGACCTCGACGTGCTGCCCGGCGGCCCGATCCCGGCCGACCCGGGCGAGCTCGCGGGTTCGCCCGGGATGCGGCGGGTGATCGCGGACCTGGCCGCCGACCACGACCTGGTCGTCGTCGACGCGCCCCCGCTGCTCCCGGTCAGCGACGCGGTGGTGCTGGCGACGGCGTGCGACGGGGTGCTGCTGGTGACCCGCGCGGGCCGCACCCGCCGGGAGTCGCTCGCCCAGGCGGTGGCCCGGCTCACGCGGGTCGACGCGCGGCTGGTCGGCGGCGTGCTGAACTTCGCTCCGGTACGGCCCCGCTCGCCCTACCCCGAGGAGCGGGCCCGGACGGGCGGCTTCCGCTGACCGTCCACGGACGACGACGCGGAACCAGCGGGTAAAACGGCGCGGTGCCCGCACGCCGGCGGGCCGACAGTGCGGGAAGGGGGGCGCCCCTCTCCGGTCGTCGGAGAACCGGTGTCGGCTCCCCGTAAGGAGAGACCGTTGAACACCCGATTCAGAACCGTCTTACTCGCCCTCGCCCTGGCCGCCGGGTTCGTCACGGCCTCGGCCGGTCCGTCGTCGGCCGACGTCCCGGGGCACGTCATCGTCGCCGAGGTCAGCGAGAGCAACTCCGACGACAAGGGCGCCGAGGTGCGCTGCCCCGACGGCACCCGCGTGCTCGGCACCGGCGCCGAGATCACCCGTGGCGGCGGCTCGGTCGTCATCGACGAGGTCATCCCGACCGCCTACACGGTCAGCGCCTACGGCGTCGAGACGCCGACCGGCACGACCGCCGCGTGGACGATCCGGGTGTGGGCGGTGTGCGGCAACCCCCGTACGAGCACCTACATCCGCTACCAGACGACCGCCTCGCACCCCAATCCGAAGACGCTCGGGCTCGCCTGCCACGAAGGCGACTGGCTGCTCGGCTCGGGCTACCAGCTGGAGGGCGCCCGGGGCAACGTGAGCGTCACCGCGCTCATCCCCACCCTCGACGACGTCTTCGTGGAGACGAAGGAGAACCACCGGGGCTATGCCGGCAACTACTACCTGAGGGTGTTCGCGATCTGCGCCGAGGACGCCCCGGCGGGGCTGCGGGTCCTGTCGGAGGAGAGCGAGGAGGACTCGGACGACAAGGGCGCCATCCGGGAGTGCCCCGCCGGGACGCAGACGCTGGGCGCGGGCTTCTCGATCCCCGGAGCCGCCGGTGAGACCGTGCTCACCTACTTCATCCCGACCGACGGGACGGTCATCACGTACGCGAACGAGCTGAGCGGCACCAGCCGGGAATGGAGCGTCCGGTCGTACGCGACCTGCGCGGACGAGTGAAAGGACAGAGCCCGCCCGGCCGAACGGAGGGGGGAAGCCGGCGGGGCGGGCTCTGCCGTGAAGGGGATGCCGTCAGCGGCCGACGTTGGCCGGGTGGCCGATGGACAGGCCGCTGTCGACGTCGAAGAAGTGCAGGTTGTGCGTGTCCACGACCAGTTCGATGTTCTGGCCGGGGCGGACGTGGCTGCGGGCGTTCACGCGGGCGGTCCACAACGACTTGTCGCCCGTGAGCGGCAGGGCGGCGGCCTCTTCCTCGTCACCGTCGTTGGCGGCGGCGACGGTGTCCTTGTGCTCGACCGGCGGGGCGTCGATCGTGAACAGGACGTTGATCTCGGAGCCGAGCTCCTCGGTCACGTTGGCCTTGACCGGGACGCGGGCCCAGCCGGCGGAGGCGCCGTTGGCGGCGACCGCGTCCTCGAAGTCGGAGGGGCGGATGCCCAGGATGATGCGCTTGCCGATGTAGCGCTCGAGGCCGGCCTTCTCGGCGAACGCGGTGTCGGGGACCGGGAGGCGGTAGCCGGCGAAGGCCACGGCCGCGCCGGCGCCGTCGCGGACCAGCTCGGCGTAGGTGAAGTTCATCGACGGCGAGCCCATGAAGCCCGCGACGAAGAGGTTGACCGGCTTGTCGAACAGGTTCTGCGGGGTGTCGACCTGCTGGAGGATGCCGTCGCGGAGCACGCAGACGCGGTCGCCGAGGGTCATGGCCTCGACCTGGTCGTGGGTGACGTAGACGGTGGTGACGCCGAGGCGCTCGTGGAGCTGGTTCAGCGAGGCGCGCATCGACACGCGGAGCTTGGCGTCGAGGTTGGACAGCGGCTCGTCCATGAGGAAGGCCTGCGGCTCGCGCACGATGGCGCGGCCCATCGCGACACGCTGGCGCTGACCACCGGAGAGGGCGGCCGGCTTGCGCTTGAGGTACTGCTCCAGGCCGAGCATCTTGGCGGCCTCGTTCACGCGCTTGGCGATCTCGGGCTTGCTCATCTTGCGGAGCTTGAGGCCGAAGGCGAGGTTCTCCTCGACCGTCATGTGGGGGTACAGGGCGTAGTTCTGGAACACCATGGCGATGTCGCGGTCCTTCGGCGGGAGGTGGTTGACCACCCGGTCGCCGATGACGATCTCGCCGCCGCTGATGTCCTCAAGCCCGGCGATCATGCGCAGGGCGGTCGACTTGCCGCAGCCCGAGGGGCCGACGAGAACCATGAACTCGCCGTCCTTGATCTCCAGGTTGAGGCCGTTCACGGCCTTGACCCCGCCCGCGTAGATCTTGTCGACGTTGTTCAGAACGATAGATGCCATGCCAGTCCTTCGCGCTCCGGAAGGCACGCGCGGACCCCGGCGCCGCCTTCCCATTGAGGGAAAAGTGGATACGTTTTCATGCATCTCACCCGAACCGGACATGCGTGTCAAGCGACTCGCCCGGTTTGGGCTTGTCATCGCATGTCGCGTTATCGTTCCGAGACTGGCGGTAATGATGGAATGATGATGGAATCGTTTCCATGAGCACTCCTGGACCACGCCGCACCACCATCAAAGACGTCGCCGAACTGGCCGGAGTCGGGGTGGCCACGGTGTCGCGGGTGTTGTCGGGCGGCTCGGCGAGCGCGGAGACCCGGGAGCGGGTGCTCGACGCGGCGACCAAGCTCGACTACCGGCCGAGCGCCCTCGGTCGCAATCTACGTCAGCAGCGCAGCGGCGGGGTCGCCCTGCTCGTGCCCGACATCACCGACGGGTTCTACGCGCGGCTCTGCGACGGGGTGCTGTCGTGCGCCCGGTCCTACCGCGAGCCGGTCACCATCGGCGTGACCGGCGACGACGCCGAGCAGGAGGCCGACCTGGTCGGCGGGCTGCTGGAGCAGAGCATGGACCGCATCATCGCGGTGCCGACCGGCGACGGCGAGATGTGGGCGAGCGCGGTGCGCGCCGGGCTGAACGTCGTGTTCGCCGACCGGCGCGTGTGGTCGCCCGGCCAGCACGCCCGCGCTCTCGACGAGGTGCCGGCCGTGCTGACCGACGACCGGTCGGGGCTGCGTACCGCGATCGAGTACCTGACCGGGCTCGGCCACCGCAAGATCGGCTTCCTGGCCCGCCAGGGCATGTCCCACCGGGTCGCCGCGTTCCGCGAGGCCATGGGCGACCTGCTCGACGAGGACCTCGTGGTGTTCGCGCGGGCCAGCCGCGACTCCGCCTACGCCGCCGCGGCCGGGCTGTTCCAGCGGCGGGCCGACCTGACGGCCGTCATCGCCGGGGGCAACATGCTCGGCGAGGCGGCCGTGCTGGCCGCCCGCGAACTCTATGTGCGCATCCCGCGCGACCTGTCGCTCATCATGTTCGACGACGTGCCGTGGGCCGAACTGTGCTCGCCCCCGCTGACGGTGATCGCGCAGCCCGCCTCCGACGTGGGCTACCGCGCGGCCGAACTGGTCCTGCGTCACGGGCGGCGGCCCCGGACGGTGTCGCTGCCGACCGAGCTGATCGTCAGGAGCAGCTGCGCTCCCCGGCGGTGACCACGGTCCGCTGCGGCTTGGCCATGGGCTGCTCCGGCACGACCGGCGCGGCCGATGACGGGGGCTCCACCAGCCGCAGCTCCAGGGTCCGGGTCTCCCCCGCGGGCAGGTCGAGCGTCGTGGAGAACACCGGGTGGCCGTGCTCGGTCTCCTGCTTCAGCTCGGCCACCTTCCCGTCGAGGTAGGCCTTCTCCAGCCGCGACCCGACCGCGGTGAACACCGACACCCACACCCTCCCGTCGCGGTCGCCGTTGCGCAGCGTCGCCGACACCGTGCTCCCGCACTCCGGGGACAGGCGGTATTCGACGGTACGGTCGAGGTTGCGCCCGATCCCGTCCCCGCCCGCGTCGTTGACGACCACGTGCGCGAACGGCCCCGGCGCGGGCGTCAGCACACCCGCCAGCGGGGTGCGCTCCAGCAGCCGCTGCTCCTCGGGGTCGGCCGACCAGATCCGGATGTGCCCCTGGTCGATGACCTTCATCAGGCCGGGCAGCCCGGCCAGGCCCGACAAGCGCGCCAGCGTGGCCGCGTCGGCGCCGATCACCCCGTCGACCGGCTGCCCGTGGAGGGCGGCCCAGACGCGGGCGGCGTACGGGAAGTGCGGTGAGCGGTTCGACGCCGACAGGGTGCGGGTGGCGTCGGCGCCGTAGCGGGCGGCGTAGCCGGGGCCGAGGTCGAGGACGGGGCCCGGCGCGTCGGGCACCCGGCGGACCGGTTCGACGGTCCAGCCGGTCGGCGCGATCGTCACCACCCCGAACCCGCGCACCACTCCCCCGGTCGCCCGCGCCCGGTCGGGACTCTGCACGGCGACCAGGAACCGGCCGCGCAACCCCGCCAGCGCGGCCAGCGTGTCGAGCCGCCGCAACGCCTCGACCTGGGGCAGCACCGCCCGCGCGGCCTGCAGATGGCCGACCGCCCGGGGGATCTCGGCCGGGTTCTGGCGCAGCAGCAGTTCCAGGCCGGTGGCCAGGTCGAGCGCGGCCCGCGCGTAGTCGCGGACCGTCCTGGCCGGTGCACCGGCGAACGGGAGACGGGCCAGCAGCGCCCAGTCGCGGCCCGAGGTGTAGCGCATGGCGGCCTCGGCGCCGGCGCGGGCCTCGCCGATGCGGGCCGCGATCTCCGGGCCGGGCGGGATCAGCCGGGTCGACCCGGCCAGTTCCTTGAACGCGTCTCGCGCGTCGGACAGATGCCGCGCGGCCGAGACGCCCAGGTAGACGGGCCAGGCCACGCCCAGCGTGGTCGCGGTCAGCGCGGAGGCCGCGACGACGGTCCGCAACCAGCCCTTGCGCTTCCAGGCGACGCGCGCCCAGCCGACCCGCGCCCACCGCACCCTCACGTCAGGCGCCTGACGCCGGCCCGTCTGCGCCTGCGGGCCCCGACGGCCAGCAGCACCCCGGTGAGCGCCAGCCCCGACACGGCCACGGCCAGCGCCTCGAGCGGAGCCCCGGTGAACGGCAGGTCCTCGGTGACCGGACGGCGCGGGTCGACGGCGGGCGAATCCCACCCGTCGAAGAACCCGACGGTGGCCTGCTCCCCGGTGACGAAGGCGTCGGCCACGTCGTGGGAGACCGGCCCCGCGATCGGCCCCGCGATGGGCACGGCGGCGGCCAGGCAGGTCCACATCAGCCCCACGCAGGCGAGGGCACGCACGGCGAGCATGGCCTCCCCCGGAGAGCAGCGGACCCCGGCCGGAATCGGGCCGGTGCTCCCTTCCTACGAGGGCGGTCGCGCGGGCCCGTCCAGCGACGCGCCCGCATGACCGAAACTTGCCGCCGGTGCTACAGGTTCTTCTCGATCGCCGCCACGACCTCGGCCGACTCGGGCTCGATCTGCGGGGCGAAGCGGGCGGTCACCTCGCCGGCGGCGTTGACGGTGAACTTCTCGAAGTTCCACTTGATGTCCTCGCCGTCGCCGACCAGCGCGCGGTAGAGGGGGTGGCGTCCGTCGCCGTTCACGTCGGCCTTCTCCAGCAGCGGGAAGTCGACGCCGTAGGTGACCGAGCAGAACTCCTGGATCTCGTCGGCGGTGCCGGGCTCCTGGCCCATGAACTGGTTGCACGGCACGCCGATGACGGTGAAGCCGCGCGGCGCGAAGGTGTCCTGGAGGCGGACCAGGCCGGTGTACTGCGGGGTCAGGCCGCACTTGGAGGCCACGTTCACGACCAGTGCCGAACGCCCCTGGAGGAGGTCGCCGAGCGTCGTCTCCCGGCCGTCGAGGGTGGTCACGGGGATGTCGAGATTCGTCATGGGGCGACTCTACCCAGCGTCACTTTCGTCCCGCTCACCCCGTTGGGACGAGCTGAAACCCCAGGCGGGGGGCATTTCCCCGCCATCGGGACCTCTGCTGCGAGGACCGCCCGGCCAGCGCCGGGCCGTGTGATCACCCGGGCTTGGCACGGGGTCGGCAAACAACCGTCCTCGGGGGGCCGAAGACGCGGCGGCGTGGTCGCCCGGCGTACTTCAATCCGCGCTAGAGAGCGAGACGCGGACGGCCGCAGGCCGGTCGTGGCTCGTGTCGTGAATCTGCCGTGAACAAACGTCGCGGTGCCTCCGGGGAGTTGGTCTGTTGTCCCGGTTCGGCCGCGCGGACCGGTGCGCGCGAGCCATGGGCGTGCCGGACACAGGGGTTCCGCCCCTGACGACCGCACGCGACCCGACGACAAGGACCGATTTGGACAGCATCAGCGCACGTCGCGGCACCGTCGCGGCCATGCTCGCGTTCGCCGCGCTCGCCGGGGCCACCCCCGCCTCCGCCGGCGGGACCGAGCATGACGGCCACACCTGGAAACGGCGGGCCGCACCCACGATCAAGGCGAGCAGCAAGATGTACGCCCACCGCCTGATCATCCGCCGCGACTGGGCGCGCCGGGAGTTCCGCTGCCTCGACAGCCTGTGGACACGCGAGAGCAACTGGAACCACAAGGCGCGCAACCGCTGGTCCGGCGCCTACGGGATCCCGCAGGCCTACCCCGGCGACAAGATGGCCCGGGCCGGCTGGGACTGGCGGGTGAACCCCCGGACGCAGATCCGCTGGGGCATCGGCTACATCCGGGGCCGGTACGGCTCGCCGTGCGGGGCGTGGGGACACTTCCTGGCCCACAACTGGTACTGAGGTACCGGGCAGCGCGGTGACGGCGCAGACTGCCGCGCATGGACGGGATCGTCGCGGCGTGGCCGCGCCTGGAGGCACGGCGGCGCGGCCTGTCCCGACGAGATCCTGGGACCGGACCGCCAGGCGCCCTGAACGGGCTGGTCAGGGTGGCCGAGGGCGGGCTGCCCGCGCTGCGCGCCTGACGGCGGCGGCGTGGGCGTGCTGGGCGCGGCGCTGCGGGCCGAGTGATCAGGTGGTGCGCTGGGCCAGCCGCCCGGCGATGGCCTCGATGAGCAGGTCGAGCCCGAAGTCGAACTCGGCCTCGTGGTCGCACGCCGACAGGTGCGGGGCCAGCGCGCTGATCTGGGGGAACAGCTCAGCGTCGACGTCGTCGGCCCGGATTGCGCCGTGGACAGGGGCGAAGGTGGGGGTGACCCCGACCTCACGCAGGAGGGAGCCGATGACGTACGCGATGAAGACCCGGAAGATCTGCACGGCCTCGCGCTCGCCGAACCCGGCCTCGCGCAGCGTCGACAACGCGCGCTCCACCGGCAGCATGCCCGCCGCCGACTTGAGCTGGCGGCTCACCACGACCATGGTCGAGCGGGGATGGCTGTGCGCGATCTGCCGGAACGCGCGGGCCTGCATGCGGACCCGGTGGGTCCAGGGCGCGGCGGGGTCGTCGGTGAACTCGACCTCCGACAGAATCGTCTCGGACACCGCGTCGAGCAGGGCCGACTTGTTCGGCACGTGGTTGTAGAGCGACATCACGCCGACCTCCAGATCGGCGGCGATGCGCCGCATGGAGACGGCGTCGGCGCCCTCGCGCTCGATCAGGTCGATGGCGGCGGCGACGATCCGGGTGCGGTTCAACGGTGGCACGCGACCAGTATTGACCGGCGGTAAGCTGCGTGTCACTGTCGAGACGTACAGCGTACGTACGGGAGGCCCACACGTGTCCACGCACGAGCTCTACACCATCCCCGCGGACATGCGGACCTGGGACGTCCAGATGGCCGGATCGGCCCGGTTCACCTGGGAGTACGACGACGGTCGCGACCGCATGCTGGCCCTTTACCAGAAGGGCAAGGACAAGCAGTGGGACTCGGTGAAGCGTGTCGACTGGGGCCTGGAGGTCGACCCCTACGACGTGCTCGGCATCCCCGACGAGACCATCGCGATCTACGACTCGCCGCTGTGGCACCGCATGGACGACCAGACCCGCAAGGAGGTCCGCCGCCACGGGGCCGCCTGGCAGTTCTCCCAGTTCCTGCACGGCGAGCAGGGCGCGATGATCTGCTCGGCGCGCATCGTGGAGTCGGTGCCCGACCTCGACTCGAAGTTCTACGCGGCCACCCAGACCATGGACGAGGCCCGCCACGCCGAGACCTACGCCCGTTTCCTCCAGGAGAAGGTGGGCCTGGCCTACCCGATCAACCCCTACCTGAAGTCGCTGCTCGACTCGACCCTGAGCGACTCCCGCTGGGACATGCCCTACCTGGGCATGCAGGTCCTCATCGAGGGCCTGGCCCTGGCCGCCTTCGGCGTCATGCGCGACATCACCACCAAGCCCCTGCCCAAGCAGATCCTCGCCTACGTCATGCAGGACGAGGCCCGCCACGTCGCCTTCGGCCGCATGGCGCTGCGCGACTACTACGCCGGCCTGTCCGAGGCCGAGCGCCGCGAGCGCGAGGACTTCGTGATCGAGGGCTGCTGGCTGATGCGCGACCGGCTGCGCGGCCGGGAGCAGTGGGAGGCCCTGGGCCTGTCGAAGACCGAGGTCGAGGAGGCCCACCAGCTGGTCGACCAGTCGCGCTACCTGCAGCTGTTCCGCTCGTTGTTGTTCAGCCGCATCGTGCCGTGCGTGAAGGACATCGGATTGTGGAGCCCCCGGCTCCAGCAGGCCTACGTCGACATGGGCGTGCTCGACATGGCGGGCCAGAACCTCGACGACCTGATGCGCCAGGACGAGGAGATCGCCGAGAGGCTCGACGCCGAGCGCTTCGCCAAGGAGGAGGCCGAACGCGCCGTCGAGGTCGCCGAGACCATCGCCGCCGCCACGGCCGAGTGACACGGGCCGGCTAACGCCGCACGACCACCTTGCCGATCGACGACCCGGCGCCGACCAGTTCGTGCGCCCGGCGCAGCCCGGCCGCGGTGAAGTCGTCGATCTCGGTGGTCAGCGTCGAGCGCAGGCGGCCCGCGTCGAAGTGGGCGGCGGCCTCGTCCAGGAGACGTCCCTGGGAGCCCATGTCGGGGGTCTCGTACATGGCGTGGGTGAACATGAACTCCCAGTGCCAGGCGATGCTCTTCGACTTGAGCGGGTAGAGGTCGGGGTGGTGGTCGTCGATGGCCACGACGTGCCCGAACGGCTTGACGAGCTCGGCGTAGGCCTCGATGTTGCCCTCGGAGAACGGCGAGAACACCGCCTCGACCCCGTCGGGCGCCAGAGCCTTGACCGATTCGACGAGCGTGTGGCGGTCGACGGTCGCGTCCGCGCCCAGCCGGGTCACCCAGTCGTGGGTCTCGCCGCGCGCGGCCGTGCCGATCACCCGCAGTGACGTCAGCTGCTTGGCGAGCTGCACGAGCATCGAGCCGACCCCGCCGGGCGCCCCGACGACGAGCAGCGTGCCCGTGGTCTCCTTGTGCGCCCCGAGGTGGGTGAAGAGCGACTCCCAGGCCGTGATCGTGGTCAGCGGCACGGCGGCCGACTGCGCCACGGACAGGGTCCGGGGCCGGTGCCCGACGATCCGCGCGTCGACGGCGTGCAGCTCGGCGTTGGCGCCCTGGCGGGTGACGTCGCCCGCGTAGTAGACCTCGTCGCCGGGCTCGAACCCGGTGGCCTCCGGGCCGGTCCGGACGACGGTCCCGGCGGCGTCGAACCCCAGGATGCGCCGCTCGTCCCCCGCGCCGGCGGCGATCTTCACGTCGGCCGGGTTGACCGAGACGGCCTCGACCCGAACGAGCAGGTCATGCGGGCGGAGTGTGGGCTCGGGCACCTCGACGTCGACGAGGCCCCCGCCGCTGGTGGCGATGGCACGCATACCCAGCAGGCTATGGAGCCGACGGTCACTACCCGGCAAAAGGGGTCAGAAGACCACGAAAACCAAGCCTCCCACCACCGCCGCCAGCACCCCGAACCACAGGGTCAGCGCGTCGCCGCCGTGCTCGAACGGGCGCTCCTGGTGCAGCGCCTCCTGCACCTGCCGGAACCGCCGTCCCGTACGGAGCAGCGTGACCGCCCCCAGCAGCGCCGCGACCCCGAAGAACACGATCGCCACGGGATGGCCCGAGGACCGGGCCGTCACGCCCGCCCCGCCGAGCCCCAGGGTCGCCAGCGCGGTGGCGGTGCGGACCCACGCCAGGCGGGTGCGTTCACTCTGCAGGCCGGGGTCCCAGCTCTCAGCCGACAAGGATCAGCACCAGCGCCAGCACGGCGACGCCCGCCACGCCGTACCCGAACAGGGGCGCCAGCCTCGGCGGCGGGAGGGGTTCGGCGCGGCGCAGGGCCGTCTGCACCTTGCGCCAGCGCGGATAGGCGAACGCCGCCGCCAGGGCCGAGAGCAGGACGAGGACGACGGCGAGCGCGGTGCGGACCCAGGGGACGAAGAGGTCGGGCGGCACGGCGGCCATGGCGACTCCCCCGGCGCACAGCGCGAGGGAGGTGCTCAACCACGTCAGATAGGTGCGTTCGTTCGCCAGGGTGAACCGGGGGTCCGGTTCTTTACCGTCCATACCGAAAAGGATATTTCACCGCAATTCCGGCATGGCTTGCCGGAATTGCTTACTCCCCGGCGCAGGCGGAGGTGAGCGTCTCGGCCCACTGGACGGAGTCGGCGGCGAGTTTCTGGAGGGCGTCGACGGCGTCGTTGGCATCCTGGATGTCGAAGGAGTTGAGCTTGGCGGCGACGTCGTTGGCCGCCTCGGCGAGGGTCGTGTTGGCCGCGTCGTTGGCCAGGTTCTCCAGCTTGTTCGCGCCGTCGGCGAGAGCCGTCTCGACGGCCTGCGGGTCGCTCGCGAGGCCGGTCACCTTCTGCACGGTCTCGGTCACGATTCCGGCGGCCTGGATACACTGCTGCGTCTTGTCGATCGCCCCGGTGATCTCGTTCAACTCGCCGCAACCGGTGAGCAGCACGAGCGTAAGCGGGACCGCGGCAAGAGGGAGGAGTCGCATGGCCTGGAGCCTAATGCACGCGAACCTACCCCAAGCGCCCCATCACAAAGGGGCAGGTCGGATTGTGCCGGACGCGGCGTCGTACGATCAAAAGCATGGGAATGTGCGAACATCTGCAGGTCGCCGGGGACCCGAAGCCGACCTCCCCGCAGGGGTGCGAGGAGTGCCTGCGCGAGGGCACCCGGTGGGTCCACCTGCGTAAGTGTCTTGACTGCGGGCATATCGGCTGCTGCGACTCCTCGCCCCGCCGGCATGCCACCGCCCACTACAAGAACTCCGATCACCCGGTCATGCAGTCGTTCGAACCGGGTGAGGCGTGGAAGTGGTGCTTCATCGACAACGTGATGGGTTAGTCGCGCTCCAGGGTGGCCTCTTCGAAGTCGAGTTCCGCCATGATCCGGCGCAGCACCTCGTCGTCGATCCTGCGCTGGTCGCGGAGCCTGATGAAGACCGCCCGCTCGGCGGCGAGCATCTCCCGGCGCAACCGCCGGTAGACGGTCGCGGGCGTCTCCTCGCCCTCGGGCCCGGTGCCGCCGCCGAGCCGCTCCCAGGCCATCCGGGCCACCCGCTCCGAGCGGTCGCGAAGCCCCTGCACGACCTCCTCGTGGATGTCGAGCACCCCTTCGGCCACCAGCTCGTCGAGCCGTTTCGTGGCCGCCGCCGCCGCGGCCTGCTGCGCGGCCGCCTCCGACAGGTCGTCCTCGAACCGCTCGCGCTCGTTCGAGATGCCGAGCCTGCGGATCAGCCACGGGAACGACAGCCCCTGGACGACCAGGGTGCCGATCACCACGGCGAAGGTCAGGAACAGCAGCAGATCGCGCTGCGGCACGTCGGCGGGCAGCGCGAACGCCGCCGCCAGTGACACCACGCCGCGCATTCCCGCCCAGCTCAGCGTCGCCACGTTCTGCCAGGGCACCTTGGGCTCCCTGGCCCGGACCTTCTTGGACAGGATCCTGGGCAGGTAGGCGCTGGGCACCATCCAGACCACCCGGCTCAGCACCGTCACCAGGAACAGCACCAGGGCGTACATGCCGACCGTGGCGGGCTCGTAACCTTCCAGCCCGGCGATCAGCGGGAGCAGCTGGAGCCCGATCAGGGCGAAGACGATGCCCTCCAGCAGGAAGTCCATCACCTGCCACACGGCGGCCGACAACAGGCGGGTGCCGTAGGAGGTGCGGCTCATCTGGTGGCCGAGGTAGATGCCGACCACGACCACGGAGATCACGCCCGAGGCGTGCACGACCTCCGCCGCCAGGTAGGCGCCCCAGGGCACCAGCAGCGAGATCGAGTTGGCCACCAGGGCGTCGGAGATGCGGGTCAGGATGCGGCCGACGACCCAGGCGATGGCCAGCCCGATGGCCAGCCCGACCCCCGCCGCGAACAGGAACTCCCCGCCCGCCGCCAGGAAGCTCACGCTGCCGCCCGCGATGGCCCCGACCGCGACCCGGTAGGCGGTCAGCGCGGTCGCGTCGTTGAACAGGCTCTCGCCGATCAAGACGGTCATGACCCGGCGCGGCAGGCCCAGTTTGCGTCCGACGGCCACGGCCGCGACGGCGTCGGGCGGCGCCACGATCGCGCCGAAGGCGATCGCCGCCGGGATGGTGAGCTCGGGCACGAGCAGGTAGGTCACCGTGGCGACCACGGCGGTGCTGAACAGCACCAGCCCGATCGACAGCAGCATGACCGGCCGCTTCACGTCGCGCAGCCGCAGGTAGGAGCTGTCGAGGGCGGCCGAGTAGAGCAGCGGCGGCAGGAACACGAAGAGCACGATCTCCGAGCTCAGTTCGTATTCCGGCACGAACGGGAGGATCGACGCGATCAACCCGGCGAGTACGAGAAGCAGAGGGACATTCCAGTCCATCCGCCGGGCCAGCGCGGAGACCGCGAGCGCACCGGCGGGGAGGGCCAGCAACTGGAGAATTGTGATCGCTTCCATCAAGCGGTCATCGTATGTCCCTCAACGACTAGCTCCAGTCACGCCTCTCGTCGGCGCCCTCGGGACGGACCCGCTCGCCCGTGGAGTACATGGGCGGCTGCCCCTCGACATAGGGCCGCGAGACCGGGCCGAGGCCCAGCGGGTCGTTCGGGTCGACGCCCTGCTGCGGCGGCGGCTGCTGCTGCTGGTAGCGGGGGTCGGCGTACTGCTGCGGCGGATACTGCTGCTGCCCCGGCGGGACCTGGAACGACGGGTCGGTGGAGTAGACCGCCCCCTGGGCGTAGCCCGGCGGGTAGGCCTGGGGGTCGGGGGCGTACGGCTCCGGCGGGAACGGCGGGGCCGCCTGCACCAGGTGGGGGCGCTGCTCCGGCGGGAACTGCTGGTAGGGCTGCTGGGGCGGCATCTGCTGCGGGGGCATCTGCGGCTGGGGCATCTGCGGCGGCATCGGCGGCTGCTGGGCCTGCGGGGGCTGGTAGCTGCCGGTCTGGTAGACCGTCGCGTCGGCCTGGTAGACGTCGCCGGGGAAGGGCTGCTGCTGGTGCTGGGCCGCCTCGGCGTCGGGCTCGGCGTCGAACTGGTAGGCCGGGCGTCCCGGGATGGGCGAGGGGAACTGGTAGACCGGCTCGGCCGGGACCTGTCCGTCGAACGGCGGGAAGTCGGGCTGCGGGGCCTGGCGGCGCGGCCGCTCACGCGGCGGGGCCTGCTGGTCGACGGCGACGAGGCGGTCGCGCGTGGGGGCGCCCCGGGCGACCAGCACGTCGTTGGGGCCGAGCGCGGCCGGGGCCGGGGCGGGCTGGCCGTAGGCGGGGGTGGCCTCGGGGTAGGGGTTCGGGTCGTAGCCGACCGGCATGGGCTGCTGTTCCTGCGGGAAGGGCGGGAACGGCGGCTGCTGCGGCGCCATGGGCTGCTGGGGCTGCTGCTGCTCGGGGGCCGGCGGGCGCGAGTATTGCCCCGTGCCGGGATATTCACCCGGGTAGTCGGCCAGGTCGGGCGCCGGAAAGGGGCCCGTGCCGGGCTGGTCGGGGCCCGGCGCCGTCTGCCCGGTGGCCTCGGCGTAGCCGATCTGGAGGGTCTCCAGGAGGCGGCCGACGTCGTCCATGGGCATGCGGAAACTGGCGGTGCACATCTCGCCCCGCCACAGACTGAGAACGAGGGTGCCCTCGTGCCAGGTCACCCGCAGAACGCGGTCCTGACCTCGGGCGTCAAAGAAAACCTCGCCGAAGGATGGCAGCGGGACGACTTCCGACATGACAGACATAGTGCCTTTACCTGCCCTTATCCGTCCACTCGACCTCAAGAAACCCTACAGAAACGCCCGTCTCGGATTGGTCGGGTCACCCCGTTTCCGCCCGAGGTAGATCGTCTTTGACCCAGCGCCCCGTGTGGCCAGTGTGCCACGGGAACTCCCCTTCGCACCCCCGAACTCCGGGATGTGGTCCGGCGGTCACGGTCCGATAACAGCACGCCGTTGTCGGTGGCGGGCGCTAGCCTTTCGGGGTGCCGAAATCCGACCTGCCAACTGTAGAAGAGCTGCTCACGATCGCCGTCAGGGAGCTCGGCGGCGCCGAGAGACCCGGGCAGGTCACCATGGCCGCGGCGGTCCAGAAGGCGCTCGACAAGGGCGACCATCTCGCAGTTCAGGCGGGCACCGGCACCGGCAAGTCGCTGGCCTATCTGGTGCCCGCGATCCGGCACGCGGCGATCTCCGACAGCGCCGTCGTCGTCTCCACGGCGACCATCGCGCTGCAGCGCCAGCTCGTCGACCGCGATCTTCCGAGGCTCGCCGACGCCCTCGAAAAAGAACTCCCGCATCGACCGGAATTCGCCATTCTTAAGGGCCGTCGCAACTATCTGTGCCGATACAAGTCAACCGTCGGCATGCCCGAAGACGAACAGGATCAGCTTTTCGACCCCCGCGAAGTGAGCGCCACGGGCCGCATGGTCCAGCGCATCCAGGAATGGGCCGAGGAGACCGAGACCGGCGACCGCGACGAGCTCGTCCCGGGTGTGAGCGAGATCGCCTGGCGCCAGTTCTCGGTGTCGGCGCGCGAGTGCCTGGGCGCCCAGCGCTGCCCCAGCGGGTCCGAGTGCTTCGCCGAGCTGGCCCGCGAACGGGCCGGGATGTCCGACGTGGTGGTGACCAACCACGCGCTGCTGGCCATCGACGCGATGGAGGACTTCCAGGTCCTGCCCGAACACCGGGTCGTGGTCGTCGACGAGGCCCACGAGCTGGTCGACCGGGTCACGTCCGTGGTCACCGACGAGTTGTCCGAGTCCACGGTGGGGCTGGCGGCCCGCCGCGCCGGCCGGCTGATCGAGCAGGGCCTCGCCGACCGGCTCCAGGAGGCGGCCGAAGACCTCGGCTCCCTCCTCGCCGCCGCCCCCGCCGGCCGCGTCGACGACCTGCCCCAGTCGCTCGGGCTGACCCTGGCGCTCGTGCGCGACGCCGCCTTCGCCTGCATCACCGCCCTCGGCTCCCGCACCGCCGACAAGGACGACCCCGAGGGCTCGGGGGCGAAGAAGGCGGCGTTCACGGCGCTCGACGAGGTCCACGACACCGCGCAGCGCATGCTCGACGCGTTCGGCGGCGACTCCGAGGTCGACCGGGCCGAGGTGGTGTGGCTGGAGGAGGGTTCCGGCCGGGTCCCCCCGACGCTGCGGGTCGCGCCCCTGTCGGTGGGCGGCATGCTCCGCGACAAGCTGTTCGGCGACCGGACCGTCGTGCTGACCTCCGCCACCCTGGCGCTCGGTGGCACCTTCGACGGCATGGCCGCCCAATGGGGCCTGGGCAAGAACGACGACTGGAGCGGCCTCGACGTCGGCTCCCCGTTCGACCACGGGCGCTCCGGCATCCTCTACGTCGCCAAGCACCTCCCCCAGCCGGGCCGCGACGGCCTGCCCGAGGCCTACATCCAGGAGATGGTCGAGCTGGTCGAGGCGGCCGGCGGCCGGACCCTCGGGTTGTTCTCCTCGATGCGCGCCGCCAAGGCGGCGACCGAGGCGCTGCGCGACCGGCTGTCGGTGCCGCTGCTGTGCCAGGGCGACGACTCGACGTCGCTCCTGGTGAAGCAGTTCGCCGCCGACCCCGAGACCTGCCTGTTCGGCACCCTGTCGCTCTGGCAGGGCGTCGACGTGCCCGGCCCGTCGCTGACCTGCGTCATCATCGACCGCATCCCGTTCCCCCGCCCCGACGACCCGTTGACCTCCGCGCGGCAGCGCCACGTGGCGGCCAAGGGCGGCAACGGCTTCATGTCGGTCGCGGCCACCCACGCCGCGCTGCTGTTGGCGCAGGGCGCCGGCCGCCTGCTGCGGTCGATGGACGACCGGGGCGTGATCGCCGTCCTCGACCCCCGCCTGGCGACGGCCCGTTACAGCGGTTTCCTGCTGAACTCCCTGCCGCCCTACTGGCGCACGACCGACCCCGCGGTGGTCCGGGCGGCGCTGAAGCGGCTCACGTCCTGACGACCGGCACCACCGGGTCGCCGACCCTGAGCTCGCCGAGGTTCTTCGGCACCAGCCGGATGCCGAACCAGGTCTTGCCATCCCATCTGCGGTGTTTGGCCAGCGTGCGGAGGGGTTCCTTGCCCCGCTCCCGCGTCTGCGGGTCCCAGAGGGTGACGAAACAGCGGTCGCAGAGCTCGGAGACGCGGAAGTCGACCTCGCCGATGCGCACCGACGTCCAGGTGTCCTCCTCGAACGGCGCGAACCCCTCGACGACCACACTCGGCCGGAAACGGGCGACGTCGAGCGGCCGGGGCGTGGCCTCCTGCCGCTCGACGGCGCCCTCGGCGATCCAGTCGTCGAGGCGGGCCAGGGAGTCGCGGGTGACCAGGAGCAGCGGGGCGTCCCAGGCGAAGCTGACCACCTCGCCGGGAAGCCCGCCGTGGTAGTCGACGATGTGCCGGCGGTTGGGATCGTCGAGATAGACAAGTCTGGCCGGTTTGCCCAGGAGCCGGGTGAACCATTCATGGGCGTCGTCGTGCGCGAGCATGGCCTCGTCGAGCCCGTGGAAGTAGACCGGCACCAGCGGCCCGTCGGCGGGCGGGACCGTGAGCTCCTCGAGCCCCGGCGCGTTGAGGACCAGCCCGCCCTCCGGGGTGTTGACGGCCCGGACGGAGAGATACTCCGGGTTCTCACCTGACCAGTAGCCGTCTCCCTTGTCGTCGACGACGGCCCACCGGCGGTCGCCTTCGAGGCCCCACGGAAGGACCTTGGCGTGGTCGAGCCGGATCCCCGTCACCGACTTGACGGGGTAGATCCGGATGTCGGAGAGCTTCATCAGTCGACTGTACGAGAAAGCGCTCTCTCAATCACGCGGGATTCAGTCGGGCTCGGCGTGACGGGCCGCGCGGGCCTCCAGCACGTAGCCGATACGGACGGAACGATATCGCTGACCCTCTGTGACGCTTTCGGGCAGATTCTCCCGGTTGGTACCGGACGCGGCTTGGTCGTGGCCGTGGAACTCGACCTTGTGATCGGGCGCGACCCTGACCTCAAGGTCGTCGGCCTCGACGTCGGCGGCGACGACGATGTCGGCCCGCGCGATGTCCTCATCGGTGGGCCGGCCGCTCACGGGGCCCTCCCCAGTTTGCCGAGCCTGCGCAGACCGGCCAGCACGGCGGCGTGACGCAACTCCTTCAACGCACCACCGAGCGTCTGACCGGCCCGATCCGGTCGCTCCCGCCGCCAGTAGTCGGCTTTCTGGTCGGCGTGCTCCTTGCCCTTGGGGCGAGTCTGGCCACCACCTTCTGGTGATGGTGCTCCCCCACCGGCTTGCGGTTTCTCCGTCTGGCGCGGGGTCCCGCCTCGGTCGTCAGCCTCTGGCCTTCGAGATCGGCCGTCACCTGATGGCTTCCCCGCCTGGCCCTCGGCCCGAGGCTCCCCAGCCGGGCCCTTGCGCTGCGGCCCCTCGGCCTCACCATCGCCTTGCGGCTTTCCGCCCTCCCGCGCGGCTTCCGGTCGCCCGGATCGGCCGTTGCCCTCCGGTGTGCTGGTTGTGCCCTCGGCTCTCAGTCTTTCGGCCTGGCCTTCATCTGGCGTCTTCTCAGCCTGGCCTCCTGGTCGTGGCGTCTCATCCACGCCTTGTGCAGTTGGCTCACCCGCCGGGCCTCCGCCTTGCCGCCCCTCGGCTCCGCCTGCTCCTTTTGCCGTCGCAGGTCGGCCTTCTGCGCCTGGATCCTCCGTCTGGCCGCGGCTTTTGGAATCGTGAACGCCGACCTCTTCTCCTGAGGCCTCCTGCACAACTTCCACGCTTGGCTTCTCGACTTGGCCCTCGCTTGTCGACTCCTCGGCGGGGCCTCGTTCCTCTAGCTGAGCGTCGGAACTCTCCGTCTGGCCGCCGGGCGTCGGTTTCTCGGCGCGGCTGTCCTCTGCAGACGCGTGGACTTCGGCGCTTGGCCTATCGGCTTCACCACGGCCTTCCGGCTCTGCGGCCGGCCTCGCTCCGGCCGACTCCTCAGTCCGTTCACCGCCCAGGTTCTCGGCACCGTCGCCCGTTTCCGGCTGATCGACCTCGGTCGTTTGGCTGGACCGATCCTCGCCCTCTCTTGCCTGGTCCGCTTCGGCCTGGGAGTCGGTTCGTCGAGTTTCTCCACCCGCGCCGTCACCAAGGGCTGATGTTTGGTCGGCCTGCTCACCACGGTCGTGATCCGCTCTGCTCGCGCGCCTCACCGGCGGGCGGGAAACGCTCTCTGCGTCGGCGCCCTTTCCTTGATCGGCCTGGACACTGACGGGCCGCTCTTGGTCCCCGACCACCCTGCCGGTGAGCACGTCCTCCCCGTCGGCGGAGGTCTGGTCGGGCCGACCTGTGTGATCGGCACCCTCTCCAACCTTCTGGTCACGTTGCCCAGATGCTTCTTCGTCGCGCTGGCGTTCCGCGTCGTCGGCCACACCGGGAGCCGGGCCACCATCCGAATCCTCGTGCTCGGCAGCCTGACGGGCACTTTCCTCCGTCTTACCGGCAACCTCGCCGACCTCTCCCGCTTCGGCGCCCAACGTCCCGGCAGTCTTCCCGGCACCCTCGCCTGCGGCCTGACCTGCCTCTTCGGTGGCCCTTCCGGCACCTTCACCGACCTGGCCCGCAGCCTGGCCTGCTCCCCCGCCGACGTTTTCGGCGGCCTTCCCGGCACCTTCGCCCACCTGGCCCGCTCCCGCGCCAACGCTCTCGGTCGCCTTCCCGACCCCCTCGCCGACATCGCCGACCGCCTGGCCAGCGCCTTCGCCTACGTCGCTGACAGCCTCGCCAGCGCCTTGGCCTACATCGCTGACAGCCTCACCGGCGCCTTCGCCGACCTCACCGACCGCGTGACCGGCACCTTCGCCTACATCATGGACCGCCTCGCCGACCTCGCCCACCGCGTGACCGGCACCTTCGCCCACGTCACTGACAGCCTCGCCAGCGCCCTCGCCGACCTCGCCCACCGCGTGACCGGCGCCTTCACCCACGTCACTGACAGCCTCGCCGGCACCCTCGCCGACCTCGCCCACCGCGTGGCCCGCGCCCGCGCCCACGTCGCTGACCGCTTCGCCCGCGCCTGAACCCACGTCACGGACCGCATCCCCCGCGCCCGCGCCCACGTCGCTGACGGCGCTGCTCGCGCCCCTGCCGATCTCGCCGACGGCCTGGCCCGCGCCGCCGCCGATGGCCTCGGTGGCGTTGCCCAGGCCTCTGGTCAGGTTTTCGAGGATCTGCGGGTTGTGGTCGAGGGTCTGCAGGACGTCGCCGACGATTCTCGCCACGTTGTCGAGGCGGACCTTCAGCAGGGCCTGGGCCTGCACGCCCTTGATGCCCAGGTCGACCTCGCCCAGGGACACGTCGGCTCCGACGTTGAGTTTCAGCAGGTCCAGCACCTCGGCGCTGACGCTGACGCGGGCCTTGAGGTCGGCGACGCGGAGAGTGATCTCGTCGACGCTGAGGTTCGGTACGTCGAGGTAGACGTCGGGGTCCTCGTCAGCCACGTGCGCTCACCTGGCCCTCGGGGACTCTCTCCTCTTCCTCCTGGCCCTCGGTCTCCTCCTCTGGTTCCGCTGTCTCTTCTCCCTCCTTCGGCGCCTCGGGTTCCTCTCCCGAACCGGGCGGGGGCGCCTCGGGGGCCTCCGTCGCCTGCTCCTCCGAACCGGTCGCCTGCTCCTCGTCGGGCTGCGAGGTGACCTCGCCGTCGTGGATCTCGCCGCGCCAGCCGGGGACGTCGTCGGCGCGCAGCAGCGTCTGGGTCATCACCTGGCGGCGGAAGTGCTTGAGTTCCAGCCGGGCCCGGCGGCCCTGGGCGCGCCAGATGTTGCCCGTCTTCTCGAACAGGCCCTGCGGGTGGTACTCCAGCACGACCAGGACCCGGGTCAGGTTCGGCGCCAGGCCGCTGAAGGTGACCGTGCCGTCGACGTGACCTTTGGCCCCGTGGGAGCGCCAGATGATGTGCCTGTCGGGGACCTGCTCGACGATGTCGGCCTGCCACGTGCGGTGCGACCAGAAGACCTGGGCCTTCCACGTCAGCTTGGTGTCCTCGTCCTGGCTGACGCGTTCGACCTTCTTCATGAAGGACGGGAACTCCTCGAACTGCGTCCACTGGTTGTAGACGACCTGGAGGGGCGCGCCGATGTCGATCGACTCGACGATGTTGACGACCTTCCGGTTGCCCTTGCCCTTGCCGCCCTTGCCGGTGAAGGCCTTGAACAGTTCGGTGACGCCCTTCACGCCGTGCCCGAGGCGCTTGAAGAAGCCCTCCTTCTTCTCCTCGCCGCCCTGCTCCTTGCCCTGGTCCTTGCGCTGTTCCCCGAAGCCCAGGTCGCTGAGACCGCTCTTCTCCCCGGTGGCGTACTCGGTGAGGCGGTCGGTGAGGTCGCCGACCTTGCCCTTGATCTTGCCGGTCACCTTGCCGGTCAGCTTGGTGGCGCCGCGTTTGCCGGCCGCGCCGATGATGCCGCCGACCTCCCTGCCGAGTCTGCCGAGCGGGGACGGCGTCTTGGTTTCCGTCATGAGTCCTCCCCGGTGGAGGTCGTGTCGGAGGTCTTCTCGGACGTCTTCTCGGCGGTCTTGGTGCCGAGCGGGCTGCGCAGCCGCTCCGCCTTGTCGTGGATGCGGTCGCTGAGCTGGTTGATCGGGCCGGTGGTCGCCGCGGTGGCGGCGGCGCGGCCGGCCTCCATGAGGTCGGTCTGCAGCTTCCCGGCGAGCTCTTCCAGTTCGGGCGAGCCGAGGCTCTTGAGGCCCTTGCCCAGCAGGCTCTTGGGCCGGAGCGCTCCGGCGAGACCTCCGACGGCGACGGCGGTCGCCATCGCGAGCTTGTGGTTGCGGCCGAAGTAGTAGCCGAGGGCGATGCCCACCGCGAGTTTGGCCTGACTTGGCTTCATCACTGTCCCCCTTCCGGAATCCCCCTCCCCGGAAAGCGGACAGTGCACCTCAAGAGCGGATCAAATTAGTCGAAAGGCGACAAATCTGGACGTTTGGGGCTGACGTTGTCTCCGGACGACGTCCCACGCAGCCGCCGCAGCACCCACGGGCCCAGGTGTTCGCGCAGCCACTCCACGTCTTCCCGGCGCTTGGCCCTGGGGTCGACCTTGTCGCGGGGCGGCCAGGTGAAGCGCCATTCCTGCCCCGGTACGCCCAGCACGTCGAGCACCCTGGCCGCGACCAGACGGTGGCCGTGCTCGTTCATGTGAAGCCGGTCGTCGCTCCACGCGCGCCAGTCGCGCAGGCCCTGCATCGACCACTGGTCGACCAGGCGGCAGCCGTAGAGGTCGGCGATCGAGCGGACATGCAGGTAGTAGGTCGCGAACGTGCCCCGCGCGCGGCGCATGATCGGGGTGTCGCGCGGGTCGACGCCGGTGAAGACGAGCACGTCGGCGCCGGTCTCCCGCAGCGCCCTGACCGCGCCGGCGAAGGTCTTGGCCATCTTGTCGGGGTCGCTGCCGGGGCGCAGCAGGTCGTTGCCGCCGGCGCAGAAGCTGACCAGGTCGGGGCGCATCTCGATCGCCCTCGGCACCTGCTCGGCCACCACCTGATCGAGCAGGCGGCCGCGGACCGCGAGGTTGGCGTACGTGAAAGAGGGGTTCTGGGCGGCCAGGGTCTCGGCGACCCGGTCGGCCCAGCCACGATAGGAACCGTTCACGCCCGGGTCGTTGAGGCCCTCGGTGAAACTGTCGCCGAGGGCGACGAACGACCCGTACATCTCACATCTCCGCGATGGCTCGCAAGGCCAGGACATAGGACTGCACGCCGAAACCGGCGATCGTGCCGTTGGCGACTGCCGCCACGACCGAGGTGTGGCGGAACTCCTCCCGGGCGGCCGGGTTGGAGATGTGCACCTCGATCAGCGGCGCGGTGCGCTGGGCGAGCGCGTCGCGCAGCGCGTAGCTGTAGTGGGTGAACGCCGCCGGGTTGAGGATCACGGGGGTGCGGGAGTCGGCCGCGCCGTGGATCCAGCGCACCATCTCGGCCTCGTCGTCGGTCTGCCGGACCTCGACCGCAAGGCCCAGTTCGCGACCGGCGCTCTCGCAGATCAGCACCAGGTCCTTGAACGTGGTGGCGCCGTAGACGTCGGGTTCGCGGGTGCCCAACCGGCCCAGGTTGGGGCCGTTCAGCACCAGGACGTCACGCATGGGGGCCTCCGCTCACCGCCTGGTAGGCGGCCTCCAGCAACTCCTCGGACGGGTCTTCGAGCCGGGACGGCTCGGCCAGCGCGTCGAGCACGACGAACCGGAGCTTGGCCCCCCGCGCCTTCTTGTCGATCTTCATGTGCTCACGCAACCGGGGCCAGGCGTCTTCACGGTAAACCGTGGGCAGACCGACCGAGGTCAGAATCGAACGGGTGCGCGCCACCAGGTCGGCCCGGCCCGAGAGTCGGCCGAGTTCGGCGGCGTAGACCAGGCCGATCGCGACCGCCTCGCCGTGGCGGATGGTGTAGTTCTCCACCCGCTCGATGGCGTGGGCCAGGGTGTGGCCGTAGTTGAGGATCTCGCGCAGCCCGCTCTCCTTCAGGTCGGCGCCGACGACGTCGGCCTTGACCTGGATCTTGCGCTCGATCAGCTCGCGGGTGTGGGCGCCCTCGGGGTGGCGGGCGGCCTCGGGGTCGTCTTCGATCAGCCGGAGGATCTCGGGGTCGGCGATGAACCCGCCCTTGATCGTCTCGGCCAGCCCGGCGACGTAGTCGTCGCGCGGCACGCCCACCAGCGTCGCGAGGTCGCACAACACGCCCGCCGGGGGGTGGAAGGAGCCGACGAGGTTCTTGCCCTCGGGGGTGTTGATGCCGGTCTTGCCGCCGACGGCGGCGTCGACCATGGCCAGCAGCGTGGTCGGGACCTGGACGACCCGCACGCCGCGCAGCCACGTGGCGGCCGCGAACCCGGCCAGGTCGGTGGTGGCCCCGCCGCCGACGCCCACGACGACGTCGGTCCGGGTCATGCCGTGACGCCCGAACGCCGACCAGAGCGAGGCGAGCACCTGGACGTCCTTGGCCGCCTCGGCGTCGGGCACCGGGAGGGCCAGCACGTCGTATCCGGCCTTCTCCAGCACGCCCGTCACCGGGCCCGCCAGCTCGGGCAGGGTGACCGGGTGGACGACGGCGACCGTGCGGGCCTTCTCGCCGACCAGACCGGGCAGCTCGCCCAGGACGCCGGCGCCGACGACGACGTCGTAGGGGCTGTCGCCGAAGACGGGGATGCGGGTGACGGTCACTCGCTCTCCAGCTTGAGCTCGGCCCGGATCTGGTCGGCCACCTCGCCGGGCTCCAGGTCGTCGGTGGGGACGGTGAGGACCGCGAGGGCTTCGTACAGGGGCCTGCGCTCCTCCATCAGCTTGCGGAGCTGGCTGCGGGGGTTGAGCACCAGCAGCGGGCGCGCGGAGGCGAGGCCGACGCGCTTGACCGCCTGGTCGAGGCCGACCTTCAGGTAGACCACGGTGTGGCCGGCCAGCAGCTCGCGGGTCGCGGCGTCGAGGATCGAGCCGCCGCCGAGCGACAGCACCCCCTCGTGTTCGGCCAGCGCCTTCCCGACCGCCGCCGCCTCGAGGGCGCGGAAGGCCTCTTCGCCGTCGTCGAAGAAGATCTCGCCGATTGGCTTGCCCGCGACCTGCTCGACGTCGGCGTCGGTGTCGCGGAAGGCGACGCCGAGGCGCTCGGCCAGCAGTTCGCCGGTGGTCGACTTGCCGGACCCCGGCGGGCCGATCAGCACCACGACAGGCATGGACGCTCCCCCTACTTGATGATCAGCGAGGACAGGTAGCCGGAGACGTTGCGGGCCACCTCCTCGACGGAGTCGCCGCCGAACTTCTCGACGGCGGCGTCGGCCAGCACCAGCGCGACCATGGCCTCGGCGACGATCGCAGCGGCCGGCACGGCGCACACGTCGGAGCGCTCGTGGTGGGCCTTGGCGGCCTCGCCGGTGACGACGTCGATGGTGGCCAGCGCCCGCGGCACGGTCGAGATCGGCTTCATGGCGGCGCTGACCCGCAGCGGCTCGCCGTTGGTCATGCCGCCCTCGACGCCGCCGGCCCGGTTGGTGATGCGCCGGACGCCGTTCTCGGTGTTCTCGATCTCGTCGTGGGCGCGCGAGCCGGGGCGGCGGGCGGTCTCGAAGCCGTCGCCGACGCCGACGCCCTTGATCGCCTGGATGCCCATGAGGGCCGCGGCGAGCCGCGCGTCGAGGCGGCGGTCCCAGTGGGTGTAGCTGCCGAGGCCCGGCGGCAGGCCGTAGACGACGACCTCGACGACGCCGCCGAGGGTGTCGCCCTCCTTGTGGGCCTTGTCGATCTCGGCGACCATCGCCGCGCTGCCCTCGGGGTCGAAGCAGCGGACCGGGTCGTCGTCGATGCGTGCCAGGTCGGCGGGGGTCGGCAGCTCGATCGACGGGGTCGCGGCCGACCCGATCGACAGGACGTGGCTGACGATCTCGACGCCGAGGGCCTGCTTGAGGAAGTTCTTGGCGACCTGGCCGAGCGCCACCCGGGCGGCCGTCTCACGGGCGCTGGCCCGGTCGAGGACGGGCCGGGCGTCGTCGAAGCCGTATTTCTGCATGCCGGCCAGGTCGGCGTGGCCGGGGCGGGGACGCGACCGGGGGGCGTTGCGGGCGAGCCCTTCGAGGACGGCGGGGTCGACCGGGTCGGCCGCCATCACCTGCTCCCACTTGGGCCACTCGGTGTTGCCGACGCGGATGGCGACCGGCGACCCGAGCGTGCGGCCGTGGCGGACGCCGCCCGAGATGGTCAGTTCGTCTTGCTCGAACTTCATGCGGGCGCCGCGCCCGTAGCCGAGACGCCGGCGGCGCAGCGCCTCTTCGAGCTCGGATGTGGTGATCTCGACCCCGGCGGGCAGGCCCTCGAGGATCGCGATGAGTTCGGGGCCGTGGGACTCCCCGGCGGTCAACCAGCGCAGCATGGGACCAAGTCTTTCAGATGTGCGGTTAAGCTCCCGCCAGCAGAGCCGCCAGCGCGCCCGCGATCATAGCGGGGCCAAAGGGGAACTCGCTGGTCCGGGTGCCTTTCCGGGTGATAAGCAGCCCTAATGCCCACAGCCCGCCGAGCAGCTGCCCGCCCACCCCGGCGACGATGGCGGCGTCGACGCTGACCGCTCCGGAGACGAGCCCGACCAGCCCCGCGAGCTTCACGTCGCCGAACCCGATTCCCGAGGGCCGCCCGAACCACAGGACGAGATAGATCCCGGCCATCGCCAGCCCGCAGGCCGTGGCGACCATCAGCCGCCCGGTGGGGGCGAGGGCGGCCAGCAGGACCGGATAGGCGGGCAGCGTCACGACGTCGGGCAGCCGCCACGTGCGCAGGTCGGTGACGGTGAGCACCACTCCGGCCCAGGCCGCCAGCAGCAGCGCGGGGACCAGCTCGGGCGTCGCGGCGTAGCGCCAGGCGAGAACCCCGAACAGCAGCCCCGTGACCCCCTCGACGACGAAGGGCCGCCGCGGGACCGGCACGACGCCGACGGTGTGGCGTAACGCCGCGCGTGCCTCTTTGCGGGTGTCGTCGGGCTCGGGCGTGAACCCTCCGGCGAGCTCACGCGCGTAACGCCCGGCGACCACGCCGAGCAGCACGAGCAGCCCCCAAGACAACACGCGGCCGACCCTAACCCCTCCTGCGGGTGCGCGGTCCCGATGCACGTTACGAGTGTGGAAACCCCTGCGAGGCGACCAGTTCCTCTACCCCGGCGCCCCATCACGACTGCGGAAGACCCTCTGTCGCCACCCGTTCGGCTTTCGTCGCCGGTTCGGCGCAGTCAAGACCGCGAAGAAACCCCTACCGCCAGCAGTTCGTCATTTCGTCACCGGTTCCGATGCGCGTTACGACTGTGGAGAGCCCTTGCGGCGCCACCAGCTCTTCTTCGGCGGCTCGGCCTCGAACCGGGCCACCGTCACCCCCGGCACGTCGACGTCGAGGCTCCTGCGGGCGGCGGCGTCCTCGATGGCGGCCATCGCGTGCAGCATGGACCCCTCGACCGCGAACGGCGCAGGGCCCGCGACGTCGATGACCACGGCCGCGGCCTGCTCGTGCACGGCCGCCTTGCAGACCTGCGACGCGGAGGCCTGGATGGGCCGCGCGTCGGCCCGCCACCGGGCGAGCGCCTCGACCCCGGTGAACGCGAGCACGGCCATCCGCCCGTCCTGCCCGACGAGCTTGGGGAGGGCCATCTCGCTCTCCTTCTCCCGCTTGAGCCCGTCTTCGCCGACCTCGGCCTCGGTGAGGAGCGCCACGACAGGCACCAGCAGCCGGGCGGGCCCCAGGGCGGTCAGCACGTCGGCGACCGTGGCGGCCCCGGTCTGGAAGCCGGCCAGCGTCGCGGCCAGCGCGGCGTCGGCCCGCCCGTCGTCGTCGGGCACCAGGGGCTGCGGAATCGAAGGCACGAAGGGCGAGGATACCCGCCCGGCCAGGACGTCGTTTTCCACAGGGCACAGGCATGGAGACGAAGAACATCGGCCGCCTGAGCGACCATGACGTCGTCCCGGGCGGGCGGGCCGTCACCCGCCGCCCTCCCGGACGCCGTTTCCCCACAGGGCACAGGCATGGAGACGAAGAACATCGGCCGCCTGAGCGACCATGACGTCGTCCCGGGCGGGCGGGCCGTCGCCCGCCGCCAAGTCTGGATCGACCGGTGAAGTCGCCGGGCATGAGCCGTGGCGGCGCTCGGCCCAAGCGGGTGCGGAGCGCCGGGTGACCGCCCGCCACTGTGGGCGGCGGGCGGTGCCGCTGTCGGCGGAGCCGTAACGGAGCCGTCTTGAAAATCCGAGCCGTGACGGAGCTGTCGGGAAAGTGACGGCGCTCAGCCCAGGTCGGCGATGGCGATGACCGGGCCGCCGCCGCTGGGCCCCTGGTGGACGGCCGCGACGCTGACGAAGACCGCCGGGTCGCCCGTCACGCTGGCCGCCACGCCGCCGACCGTCGCCTTGATCTGGCGGTGCCAGTGGACGTCGCTGTCGTCGAGCATGATGTTGCGCCGCCCGCGCACGCTGCCCGTCGGGTCGGCCTCGCATTTCATGAACAGGTTGACCAGGCGGCCGCCCAGGTCGCTGGGGTGGGGGCGGTCGGGCAGGTCGATGCCGGCGTCGCGGATGGCCGCCCAGATTCCGTCGGTGTCGAGGGCGTCCTTCATGACCGAGTGGCCGGCGCGGTAGCGGCCGCCGATGCCGCGGACGTTGCCGACGACCACGATCTGGGCCACGTCGAGTTCGACGCCGCTGGAACACGACGCGACCGACGAGTACAGCGACAGGTCGCGGTGGATCTGGTCGGCGGTCGGCATCTCGATCTCGCCCAGGGCCACGGCGATGCCGAGGGCGGTCGTGGAGTTGGAGATGTCCATCGACGGGCCGGTGTCCTCGGTGATCACGTCGTGGCCGCGGGACTTGGCGTCGTTGATGGTCGACAGGGTGAGCAGCGGGGTCTTGGTCTGCACGTAGTGGACGTCGCGCGGGTCGTCGATGCCGGCGATCTTCATCGCCTCGCGGACGCCGGCCGCGACCTTCTCGACCATGGCCGGGCGGCCGATGTCCTCGGGGAGGATGACCTCGCTCATCGCGATGCCCACGCTCAGCCTCGGCTCGTCGCTCTGCGGCGCGGACGCCGGGTCGACCGTGGCGAAGATGGTCGCGTGCGGCGACAGGACGCCGTCGGTGCCGCCCGACCAGACCAGCGGCACGCTCTCGGGGGACGGGTGGCCCTTGCTCGCCAGGACCTCGCGGAAGGCGCGGTCGGCCAGGATGCGGGTGTAGTCGTTGACGCCGCCGTTGCCCTCGGTCTTGCCGATGACGGCCAGCACGCGGGCGGCCTCGATCACGCCGTCGTCGATCAGCTTGGCGAGCCCGGACGCGTCGGTCACGCTCTCGATGGCGACCTTGCGTACCTCGATGGGGTCCGGCATCTAACTCTCCCGGTTAACCGTTGTACCGATATTTCCTGAAATGGCGGCGGCAATGTTGTCCAGTGACGTGATCACTGCCTTGGCGCCGCCCTCCTCGACGAAACGCAGCGCGGCCTCGACCTTCGGGCCCATGCTGCCGCTGGCGAAATGTCCTTCGGCCTGGAGTACCCGCATCTCCTTCGGCGTCACGCTCCCGATCGGGCGGGCCTCGGGGGTGCCGTATCCGGCGATGGCGTGGGGGACGTCGGTCGCGATGACGAGGATGTCCGCCCCGACCGCCTGGGCCAGGGCGCAGGCGGCGTGGTCCTTGTCGATCACGGCCTCCACGCCGTGGAGCCGGCCGTCGGCGTCGCGGACGACCGGCACTCCCCCGCCGCCCGCCGCCACGACCGTGTAACCGGCCTCCATCAGCGCCACGGCCGGGGCCGCGTCGAGGATCTGCACCGGGCGCGGCGAGGCGACCACCCGGCGCCAGCCGCGCTCGAACTCCCGCCACGTCTGCCCGAGCGCCTGGAAGCGCCGGGCCTCCACGACCGAGAAGTACTGGCCGATCGGCTTGACGGGGTCGTGGAAGGCCGGGTCGCCGGGGTCGACGAGGGTGCGGGTGACCACGGTCGCCGCCGGGATCGGGTCCAAGGCGTTCATGATTAGCGCGCCGAGGGTGCCCTGGGTCTGCGCGCCGCACCAGTCGAGCGGCACCGGGGGGACCACATGGGCCGTGAGCTGGTTCTTCAGCAGGATGTTGCCGACCTGCGGGCCGTTGCCATGGGTGATCGCCACCCGGTGGCCGTGGCCGATCAGGTCGGCGACATGGGTCATGGCGCGCTCGATCGCGCGCTTCTGGTCGGCCGGGGCGGCGGAGCCGTCCGGCGCGGTCATCGCGTTGCCGCCGAGGGCGATCAGGACACGCTCACCCGTCACACGGCGAAACTATCCGCCGCCCATCTCCCCGGCATTGGCGACTCTCGCCGTCGAAGGTCATGACCCTGGGCAAGATTCACCAAGTGCGCCGTCCGCACGGTCCGCCCTCGGTGGCGAGCACCTCGCCGTTCTTCAGGTCGAGCTCGACCGTCGCCAGGGTGATGTGGTCGTCGTCGTGGCCGGGCTCGGTGTGGTGGCAGACGCCGCCGGCGTGCCGGGCCATCACCTTGCGGACCGTCGCCGCGTCGGGCCTGGCGGTGTGCCGCCGCAGGCCGCGCCGCAACTGGTCGCGCCGGATGAGAGTGCCGGGGTGCAGGCGCGGATAGGGGTCGCTGGGCACCACGCGCGGGTCGAGGAAGTGGTTGGTGTGGACGAGCATGCCGTCGTCCTCCGGAACGCTCCACCCGGGTCCGCCCGGGTGGAGTTCGCAGGTCACCGCCGCGTTTCCGCCGGGGCCGTGGGAGACCAGGTTCAGCGACGAGGAGGCCGTGACCGGGGCCGTGGTGAGCGTGTAGGCGGCCGAGGTCACCGAGTCGCACTCGTCGAGCACCCGGCGGGCGGCCACGTGGACCGGCAGGCCGATCCCGTCGGCGCCGTCGTCGTCGTGGTGGAGGCGGGTGAAGAGCAGGCCCAGGCCGCTGCTGTTGACGCCGATCTTGCCGACGACGCCGTATTCGGTGAGGGTCGTGGTGACGCGTCCGTCGGGGAACGGGATGGTCCAGACGAGCCAGCCGGCCGCCATCTGGCGCATCCAGTCCCACGTCTGCACCGCCACGGGCGGGGCGTCCTCGTCGTCGCCGAGCAGGACGACCGCGGAGCACTCGCTCTCCCGCGCGCCGCCCAGGTAGGACAGGATCTCGGTCCGGGCGTTGATCGCGGCGAGATCGGTCACGGGCAGACGGGCGCCTTCCGCCATTCCGGTGATCTCCTCGGCGAGGTCGGGCGCCCACGCCTCGATCGCCTTCATGCCGAGCTTGCCGAGCTCGGTCAGGTCGGGCTGCCGCCCCCCTGCCTTGCGCCGGAAGACCTCGGCGTAGGTGGCGACGGTGCGGGCGATGTCGGCGCTGTGCGCCTGCCCGAATTCATGGCCGCGGTCGAAGGGATCACTGACGGTAGAGGTATAGGCGCGGGTCACACTATTGAGCATCTCATTGGTGGATCGTTCCAACTGACTCCGAAATGTGATCCTCATCACCTGTTAACAGCCGATCATGCTCCGTTACGGCTCCGCCCTCCCCGCCCCGACCGCCGCCGGAACGGCGGCCGGCGGCCCGGCGCTCACCGGCCGCTCAGCCCAGCCGCCGCGACGTCAGCCGGTCGACCGCCTCGTCGATGACCTCGTCACGCTTGCAGAACGCGAACCTGACGTAGTGACGCCCGGTCTCGGCGTGGTCGTAGAAGACCTGCGTCGGGATCGCCACCACCCCGGCCAGCTCGGGCAGCCGGCGGGTCAGCTCCAGCCCGTCGCTCAGCCCCAGCGGCCGGATGTCGGTCTGCACGAAATAGGTCCCGGCCGTTTTCAGCACCTCGAACCCGGCCCCGGCCAGCCCCGCCGACAGGCGGTCGCGCTTGGCCTGGAGCGTGTCGCGCAGACGGGTCACCCAGCCGAGCTCGTGGCGCAGCGCGTGGGCGACGGCGAGCTGCCAGGGCACGGCCGAGGTGAAGGTCAGGAACTGCTTCACCGCCGTCACCGCCGTGACCAGCTCGGGCGTCGAGCAGATCCACCCGGTCTTCCAGCCGGTCACCGAGAACGACTTCCCGGCGCTGGAGATCCGGACCGTGCGCTCGCGCATGCCGGGGAGGGTGGCCAGCGAGACGTGCGGGACGCCGTCGAAGGTCAGGTGCTCGTAGACCTCGTCGGTGATGGCGATCAGGTCGTGGTCGCGGCAGAACGCGGCGATGGTCTCCAGTTCGGCGGGCGTGAAGACGGTGCCGGTCGGGTTGTGGGGCGAGTTGACGATGATCGCCCGGGTCTTCGGCGTGGCCCGCAGGTCGGCCGGGTCGAAGGTGAAGCGGCCGTCGACGGGCCGCAGCGGCACCGCCCGGCGGGTGCCCCCGGCCAGCGCGATCGCGGCCGGGTAGGAGTCGTAGTAGGGCTCGAAGACGATCACCTCGTCGCCGGGCTCGACCAGGGCCAGCACCGCCGCCGCGATGGCCTCGGTCGCCCCGACGGTGACCAGGATCTCGGTATCGGGGTCGTAGGAGAGGCCCTGGGTCTCCTTGGCGTGCTCGGAGACCGCCTGGCGCAGCTCGGGCACGCCGATGCCGGGGGCGTACTGGTTGCGGCCGCCCAGGATGGCCTGGGTCGCCACGTCGAGCATCGCGGCGGGGCCGTCTTCGTCGGGGAACCCCTGGCCGAGGTTGATCGCGCCCGTTCTGACGGCCAACGCCGTCATCTCGGCGAAAATCGTCGGGCCGAATTCCCTCATACGTCCAACTAGCACCCGCACAATTTACTCTGTTCGCATGGCCAGGATCCGCGAGCTCGACTCTCTACGGGGGTTCGCGGTCTGCGGCATCATGCTCGTGAACACCTGGCAGCACGCCGACCCGCGTCCCGAAGAGGGCGCGGCGTTCATGGCCTTCGCCGAGGGCCGGTTCTACCCGATCTTCTCGTTCCTGTTCGGCGTCAGCTTCGCCCTGTTCCTGCGCTCCCACGACGACCGGCTGATCATGCTGCGGCGGCTGGCCGTGCTGGCCCTGTTCGGCGCCGGCCACTGGTGGCTGATGCCCGGCGAGGTGCTGCTCCCCTACGCCCTGCTCGGCGTGGGCGTGCTGCTGCCCGCCAGCTACCTGCCGAGGTGGCTCAACCCGGTGCTCGGGGCCGCCGTGGTGGCCTGGGCGGTGGTGCAGGGCAGCCCGTGGATCCTCATCGGCGGCCTGTTCCTGCTGGGCCTGGCCTGCGTCGACCACGGCGGGCCGAGGCCGAGCCTGACGGTGTTCCTGATCAGCGTGGGCGCGGCGGTCGTGTTCTTCCCCGTCGGGGGGTTCCCCTCGGCGCTGGCCGGGGCGGCGGTCTACGCGTCGGGGTTCCTGCTGCTGAGCCCCCGGCTGTTCGAGCCGCTGGGGCGGATGGCGCTGACCAACTACGTCACCAGCTCCTTCGTGATCATCGCGGCCGGGGCGGAGTCGTTCTTCTCCGTGGTCGTGGTCACGGTGGTGACCCTGGTGGTCCAGTGGGGGTTCTCCGCGTGGTGGCTCTCGCGGTTCCGCTACGGGCCCCTGGAGTGGATCTGGCGGTGCCTCACCTGGATGAAGGCGGTCCCCAACAGGCAGACTGTTGCGGGTGACCGTAGTAGCGCTGGGGCAGATCCCGATCGACCACGAGCCGAAGAAGAACCTGGAGACCGTGCGTGAGGCGCTGGCCGCCGCGGACGCCGACCTCGTCGTCTTCCCCGAAGCCACGCTGAGCCGGTTCGGCCGGCACATCGGCGAGGTGGCCGAACCCCTCGACGGGCCGTTCGTGACCGGTCTCCGCGAGGCCGCCCGCGACACCGGCACCGCTGTGATCGCCGGGGTCTGGGAGCCCGACGGCGACCGGGTCGCCAACACCGCCGTCGCCGTCGACGCCGACGGGGCGCTGAAGGCGGCGTACCGGAAGATCCACCTGTTCGACTCGTTCGGGTCGCGGGAGTCGGAGTTCGTCAGCCCAGGGCCAGAGCCGGTCGTGGCCGAGGTGGCCGGGCTGAGGGTGGGCCTGGCGACCTGCTACGACGTGCGGTTCCCCGAGTTGTTCCGGAAGCTGGTCGACCAGGGCGCCGACGTCTTCGCGGTGATCGCGGCCTGGGCCGCCGGGCCGCTGAAGGAGGACCACTGGACCACCATGGTCCGGGCCCGCGCGATCGAGAACACCACCTGGACCGTCGCCGTCGGCCAGCCGCCCCACACCGACGGCTTCGGGATCGGGCACAGCATGCTCGTCGACCCGATGGGCGTGGTGACCAGGGCTCTCGGCCCCGCGCCCGGCGTGGGCTCCGGAGTGGTCGACCCGGCCCGGACCGAAGCGGTCAGGACGGCGCTGCCCGCCCTGCTGCACCGACGATTCACAATCGGGGACATTGGCGGGTGAATCCCTCCTAACGGGAGGTGAGGAAGTCAATCGCTCGTAAACTGTCCCCCATGAGTGAGCCAGGGCACAGCACACGCATGCAGAAGGTGATCCCACCGCGCCTGCTCGTGCCATACCTGGCCGGACGGCGCACCGTCATCTCCGGGTACGTCTACCGGGTGCAGGACTGCGAGCGGCTGACCACCCCCCGGGCGATCGTCGACGCGCTCGACCTCTCCTTCGAGGGGTCGGAGCTGGTCCCGGGCGTACCGGAGCTCTACATCCTGCGCTGGCTGGCGCGGGAGATCGACACCTATGTCGTTCCCTACGGCCCCCACATGGGCGGCGACTGGAGCGATTCGCCCCCCTTCGCCGGAAACGGCTTCACCGCCTCGCGGGAGCACGTCGTGCCGCAGTTCCACACCATGCCCATGCCGATCCCGGCGGGCGCCGAGATCGTCCACCTCACCCGGCAGGGCGAGCGCCTGTTCGCGGCCTTCGACGGCCTCTCGTGGCGGCCGGCCGCATGAGCGGCGACGTCGAACCGGTCGGCCTCGGGTTCATGGCGACCTACCGGGGCCGCAACTACCCGGCCGCCATCGGCCCCGGCGGCGACGACGTCGTCCTGTTCAGCGAGACGGCCGAGCCGGGCTTCGAGCGCGGCCGCGGCTACCACCGCCTGGCCGTGACGACCAAGGAGCTCGACCGCCTCGTGCTGCTGCGCACCGTCGGCGAGTTCGGCGGCGAGCCCTGCCTGGTCCTCGACGAGGACGACGGCGAGGAGGGCGGGCTGCACATCGCCTACACCGGGCACAGCGGCATGAAGGCCGAGGCCCTCGGCTACTGGCTGGTCGACCACGGCGCCTACGAGGTCGTGGTGCCCCGCGAGGAGGTGCACTCGATCCGGGTCGAGCGCATCTCCATCCCCCTCACCTCCGGCTAGACCGGCTTTCCAAGCCGATCCGGCTCTGCACAAGGCCGGGTCGGCCGTGCGGAAAACGTCGGACACGGGTGGCACCATGAGCTCAATCCCCGGGTGGGCGGGCCGAGGTCAGGTCGTTCCGACGGCTCGGTATCGGGCGATCCGCCGGTCCACCCGGTCGTGGGCCGGTTCGGCCAGGAGGGCGGCGATCTCCTCTTCCAACGCCCTGGCCACCCTCTTCGTGAACGCCGGTTGCTCGTAGACCGCGTCGGGGCACTCGGCGATGATGCGGTCGACGATGCCGTCCCGCTTCAGGTCGGCCGCCCTCACCCCCTGCGCCTGGGCGATCTCGGGGGCGAAGTCGACCGTGCGGTAGAGGATCGCCGAGGCGCCCTCCGGGGGCAGCGGCGAGAGCCAGGCGTGCTGGGCGGCGAGCACGCGGTCGGCCGGGAGGAGGGCCAGGGCCGCGCCGCCCGAACCCTGGCCGAGCAGCAGGCAGACCGTCGGGGCGTCGAGCATGACCAGGTCGGCCAGCGAGCGGGCGATCTCCCCCGCCAGGCCGCCCTCCTCGGCCGCCTTCGACAACTCGGCCCCGGCCGTGTCGATGACCGTGACCAGGGGCAGGCCGAGCTCCTCGGCGAGCTTCATCCCCCGGCGGGCCACCCGCAGCCCGGCCGGGCCGATCTTGAGGCCGGCCCGCGCGCCGCGCCGGTCCTGGCCGAGCACCACCGCGGGGGCCGCGCCGAAGCGGGCCAGGGCCAGCAGGAGGCCGGGGTCGCTCTCGCCCGCGCCGGTGCCGTTCAGCGGGGTGACGTCGGCGGCGGCCAGTTTCAGCAGGGTCCGGACGCCGGGGCGGTCGTCGCGCCGGGAGCTGACGATGGCGTCCCAGGCCGGGACGTCGGTTCTCGGCTCGGGTTCGGCGGCCGGGGGCAGCGGCGGGAGGTCCTTCGAGGCGCACAACACGCCGAGCGCCCGGATCGCGATCTCGCGCGCCTGCGCCGCCGGGACCACCGCGTCGACCAGGCCGTGGGCGAACAGGTTCTCCGACTCCTGCACGCCCTTGGGGAAGCGGTAGCCGTACAGGGACTCGAAGACGCGCGGTCCGAGAAAGCCGATCATCGCGCCCGGTTCGGCGGCGGTGACGTGGCCCAGCGACCCCCATGACGCGAACACGCCCCCGGTGGTCGGGTGGCGCAGGTAGACGACGTAGGGGAGGCCGGCCTCCTTGTGCGCCGTCACCGCGGCGGTGATCTTGATCATCTGGACGAACGCCAGCGCGCCCTCCTGCATGCGGGTGCCCCCGCTGGCGGGCGCGGCCAGCAGCGGCAGCCGTTCGGCGGTGGCGCGCTCGACGGCGGCGACGAGGCGTTCGGCCGCCGCGACGCCGATCGACCCGGCGAGGAAGGAGAACTCCCCGGCGACCACGGCGACCCGGCGGCCGTCGAGCCGCCCCTCACCGGTGATCACCGACTCGTCGTAGCCCGACGCGGTCCGGGCGGCGGCCAGTTCGCCGGCGTAGTCGGAGCCGGGCGGGGCCGTCTGACGGGGCGGCCGGTCCCAGGAGACCCACGAGCCGGGGTCGAGCACGACCCCGATCAGGGTGCGCGCGTCGGGTCTCTCGGGGTTCACCGCGCCTCTTTCCCCTTGAGCCAGTCGAGCACCGCCTCGTTGTCGGCGCCCAGCGCGGGCGGGGCGGTGTGCCGGCCGGGCGGGTGGTGGTCGAAGCGCAGGACCGGGCCGGGCAGCCCGATCGGGCCGAGGTCCGGGTGGTCGACCTCGACGAGCAGCCCTTGCGAGAGGGTCTGGTCCCAGGCGTAGACCTCGTCGATGGTGCGGATCGACCCGGCGGGCACCCCGGCGTCGGCGAGCCGGCCGAGCCAGTGGTCGCGGGTCTCGGTGGTCAGCGTCTTCTCCATCTCGGCGACGAGTTCGTCGCGGTGGGCGAAGCGGTCGCGGTTGGTGGCGTATTCGGGCCGGTCGGGGTCGACGCCGAGCAGCGCGGCCACCTTCCGCCACTGGCCCTCGTTGCCGGCCGCGATCTGGATCATGCCGTCGGAGCAGCGGAAGGCCCCGAAGGGCGCGATCGAGGAGTGGTGGTTGCCGTTGGCCTTGGGGACCTGGCCCGCGACCGTCCACTGGGTGCCGTGGTAGGCGTGCACGCCGACGACCGAGGCCAGCAGCGAGGTCCGGACCACCCCGCCCCTGCCGGTGCGCTCGCGCTCGTAGAGGGCGGCGGCGACGCCGTAGGCGCCGTGGATGCCGGCCAGCAGGTCGGCGATCGAGGGCCCGGCGCGGTGGGGCTGACCGGGCGGACCGGTGATCGACATCAGCCCGGCCTCGCCCTGGGCGATCTGGTCGTAGCCGGGACGGCCGCCCTCGGGCCCGTCGTGCCCGAACCCGGTGATCGACAACACCACCATGCGCGGGTTGAGCTCGGCGATCGTGTCGGTGGAGAAGCCGAGCCGGGCGAGCACCCCGGTCCGGAAGTTCTCGATCAGGACGTCGGCCTGCCGGATCAGCCGGGTCAGCACGTCCTTGTCGCCGGGGTCCTTGAGGTCGAGCGTGATCGACCGCTTGTTCCGGTTGGCCGACAGGAAGTAGGTCGACACGTCGCCGACGAAGGGCGGCCCCCAGCCGCGCGACTCGTCCCCGCCCTGCGGATGCTCGACCTTGATCACGTCAGCGCCGAGATCACCGAGCATCTGGGCCGCGTGGGGCCCGGCCAGCGCCCGGGACAGGTCGAGCACCACGACACCGGTGAGGGGTCCCTGCACGATCGTCCTCCGATTCCGATGGGAGCCCGCAGGCTACCCGTACCAACGGGGGCTGGCACGATCGGGGCATGCCGACCATCGCCGACCTGGCCGCCCGGATCGCCCTTCTGGAGCCGTCGTGCGGCCCGTCCCGGCTGGTGGCCGTCGACGGCCCGGGAGGCTCCGGCAAGACGACCTTCGCCGGCCTGCTCTCCGGGGCGCTGAACGGCGCACCCGTGGTGCACAGCGACGACTTCCCCATCCCCTGGGACCAGGGCCCCGAATCCTGGTTTTCGCATCTCACCCGCGACGTGCTCAGACCACTGCAAAACGGCTCCAATGCCTCGTTCCGCCGGTACGACTGGCGTCGCGGCGTCCACGCCGAACGGGTCGAGGTGCCGGCGGCGGCAGTGGTGATCGTCGAGGGGGTGAGCGTGGGGCGTGCCTCCTGCCCGGCGGCCATCCGGGTGTGGGTGGAGGTACCGCGGGAACTCCGGCGAGCCCGTGTCCTGGCCCGCGACGGCGCGGAGCACACCGCCGACTGGGTGACGTGGACCGCCGCCGAGGACGCCTGGTTCGCCCGGAATCCGGTCGTGCCGGACGCCCGGGTCGACGGCGTCACGTTCGAGGTCGTCTGGGCTTAGGTTGGCGGCCATGGACCAGGAAGCCCGCGCCTCCGACCAGGACCGGGAATCGACCGTCGCCCGCCTCAAGACGGCGTACGCCGACGGCCGCCTCGCCCCCGGCGAGATGGAGCAGCGCGTCGAACGCGCCCTGACCGCCGTCTCCTGCGGCGACCTGGCCGCGCTCACCGCCGACCTGCCCGAACGTCCGGGCGAGGTGGTGACGATCCGCACGCGGTCGGGCCGCGTCGTCCGCAAGGGCGCCTGGCGGGTCCCCCGCACGCTGCGCGTCGAGGCCGAATACGCCCACCCCCACTTCGACCTGTCCGAGGCGGTGATCGAACACGACCGGATCGACGTGGAGCTCGACCTCGCCTACGGCAGCGCCACGATCGTCCTGCCGCCCGGCGCGACCGCCGACGCCGACGGCGTCCAGACCGACTGGGGCGGCGTGTTCTCCAAGGTCCCGGGCGCGCCCGTGCCCGGCCGCCCGCACATACGGGTGACGGGCCGCTTGGGCTACGGACGACTGCGCATCCGCTACCCGGCCACCAGCCGCTTCCGCTGGCTGAAACGCTGAGCCCCTACGGCCGGACGTCGACCTCCGCGTGCGGCAGGCCGCCCGACAACTTCGGGAAGCCCGGCCCCCGGTCGAAGAACGCCTCCTGCGGCGCCCGCAGCTGCGCCCGCAGCGCCTCGGTGGCCGCCTCGTCGACCGTCAGGCCGTCGGAGAACACCACGCCGTAGTCCTCCCGGGCGGCGTCGAGAGACACCTTCCCGTCCCGCACGTCGTCGGCGACCCGCGACGGTTCGCGGTCGAAGGGGGAACCCCACCCGCCGCCGCCGGTCGTGCGGACGCGCACGATCTCGCCCTCGCGCACGGGGAAGTCGTCGACCAGCCCGTCCATCTCGACGCCGTTGACCGTCACCACGAACGGCCGTCCGGCCCGGCCGCCGTTGACGCCCCAGCAGCTCAGGATCGAGCGGTCGGCGATGCTCATGAACGACGCGTCGCGCAGCAGCCGGATGTGCTTGTCGTAGCCGAGGCCGCCCCGGTAGCGGCCGGGGCCGCCGCTGTCGACGGCCAGGCCCAGGCGTTCGACCCGCAGGGGCCAGCGGGCCTCGGCGAACTCCACGGGGATGTTGCGGGAGTCGGGGACCACGTGGATGGTGTCCTCGCCGTCGGCGTACCAGCGGCCGCCGGAGCCGCCGCCGAGGACCTCGCGCATCAGGTAGTCGTCGCCCGCCGCGTCGTGGCCGTAGACGCCGGTGTAGCGGATGGTCTCCTGGTCGGCGGGCATCCGGCCGCCGGTGGCCTTGGCCAGCACCCCGGCCAGCACGCCCAGCAACCGCAGGATCACGAAGGTGCGGGCGTTGGTGGGCGCGGGGAAGATCGGCGTGAGCAGGGTGCCCTTCTCCGGAAAGACCATTTTGATCAGCGGGACGACGCCCTCGTTGACGTCGAGCTCGGCCATGCGCTCCGGGGTGTCGGCCAGGTTGCGCAGGATCGGGGCCAGCCACTTCTTCAGGAACACCCCGTCGGCGTAGTCGCCGGCGTGGTTGATGGGGCCCTTGGCCTGCGGTGACGTGCCGGTGAAGTCGATCACCAGCGGCTCGGGGGCGCTGTGGTCGACGGTCAGGGTGATGCGCTGGGCGTGCAGGCGGGGCTCGTCGACGCCGTCGTGCTCGGCGTAGTCCTCCCAGACGTGCACGCCCTCGGGGATCTTCGCCAGCAGTTCGCGGCGGAAGGTCTCGGTCGTCTTGGCCAGGATCGCGTCGAAGCACGCCTCGACGGCCGCGCGGCCGTAGCGGTCGAACAGCTCGCCCAGCCGCCGCGCGCCCATCAGGCAGGCCGAGCACTCCGCGTCGAGGTCGCCGGCCAGCGAGTCGGGCATGCGGGAGTTGCGCGTCATGATCCGCAGCGCGGCGTCGTTGGGCACGCCCCGGTCCCAGAGCCGGATCGGGGGCACCATCAGGCCCTCCTCGAACACGCTGCGGGCCCCCGAGGGCATCGAGCCGGGACACGCCCCGCCGATGTCGTCGTGGTGGCCGAAGGCCTGCACGAACGCCACCACCTGGCCCTCGTGGAAGACCGGCACGGTCACGCACAGGTCGGGCAGGTGGCCGATGCCGCCCTCGGACAGGTAGACGTCGTTGTGGAAGAAGACGTCGCCGGGGTTCATCGTCTCGATCGGGAAGTCGCGCACGATCGGCTGCACGAGCGCGCTGTAGGAGCGCCCGGTCAGCTTGCGCAGCCGGACGTCGTGGATGCCGGCCCGGAAGTCGTGCGCGTCGCGGATCATGGGCGAGCGGGCGGTCCGGGCGATGGCGGTCTCCACCTCCATCTCGACCGACGCCAGCGTGCCCTCGACGATCTCGATCAGGATCGGGTCAGCCAAGCTCACGGCGCACCTCCAGGTTGCCGTAGTCGTCCATGGTCGCGGTGAAGCCGGGGTGCACCGGGAGCGTGGAGCCGTACTCCTCGATGACCGCCGGGCCGTGCACCACGGCCCCGGCGCCGAGGTCGCGGCGGCGGTAGATCACCGTCCGGGCCCAGCCGTCGAAGTGGACGTCGCGGGTGCAGATCGGAGTGGGCTCCTCGAACTGCTCGGGGCGGCGGGCCAGCGCCGGGCGGGTGATGGGGCCGATCCCGCTCACCCGGAGGTTGACCCATTCGACGGCGTGGCGGGGGTCGTCGCGGTAGCCGTAGCCGTAGAGCCTCTGGTGCGCCTCGTGGAAGCGGGCCTCGACGTCGCCGTCGGCGGGCACCCGCACCTCGTAGGCCTGGCCGTAGTAGCGCAGGTCGGCGGTGCGGACGTACACGTGGTCGGTGAAGCCCTCGCGGGTCAGCGCCTCGGCGGCCTGGGCCTCCAGGTCGCGGAAGACCGCCTCGATCTCGTCCGGGTCGGGGTCGGTCGTCACATGGGTGCGGACGTAGTCGTTCTTGACGTCCACCGTCAGCAGGCCGAAGGCCGACACGTTGCCCGGGTCGGGCGGCACGATCGCGCTCTTGAGGCCCAGCACGTCGAGCAGCCGGCAGACCAGCAGCGGGCCGGATCCGCCGAAGGCGACCATGGGGAAGTCGCGCACGTCCAGGCCGCGCTTCACGGTGATCTGGCGGATGGCGTTCGACTGGTTGAAGGCGCTGATCTCCAGGATGCCGGTCGCGCAGCGCTCGGGGGTGAGGCCGAGCTTGGCGGCCAGGCTCTCGATCCCGGCCCGCGCCGCCGCCGCGTCGAGCGGGATCTCGCCGCCGAGCAGGTGGGGCGGGACCCGGCCCAGGAAGACGTGGGCGTCGGTGACGGTGACCTCGGTGCCGCCCTTGCCGTAGCAGATCGGGCCGGGGTCGGCCCCCGCCGAGCGGGGGCCGACCTTCAACGTCCCCTCGGGCGAGATCCACGCCACCGAACCGCCGCCCGCCCCGACGGTGACGATGTCGATCATGGGGATCTTGCAGGGGTAACGCCCGATGGAGCCCTCCGTGGTCTGGGAGGGCTCCCCGTCGACGATGACGGCGACGTCGGTGCTGGTGCCGCCGCCGTCCAGGGTGATCACGCTCGGCCGGCCCGCCGTGCCGGCGATCAGGGCGGCGCCGAGCGCGCCCGCCGCCGGGCCGGACAGGACGGTGGTGATGGGCTGGTTGACGACCTCGGCCGCCGACAGCACCCCGCCGTTGCTCTTCATCACCGAGAAGCCCCGGCCGAGCCGCTCGGACAGGTTGCCGATGTACGTCCGCATGATCGGCTTCACGGCGGCGTCGACCAGCGTGGTGACCGAGCGCTCGTACTCGCGGTACTCCCGGAGCACGTCGCTCGACACCGAGACCACGGCCTCGGGGTGCTCGCGGGCCAGCACGTCGCGCATGAGGCGTTCGTGCGCGGGGTTGGCGTACGCGTGCAGGAAGCACACCCCGATCGCGGTGACGCCCTGGTCGCGGAACCAGCGGGCGACGGCCGTCGCGTCGTCCTCGGAGAAGGGCCGGACCTCGGCGCCGGTGTGGTCGAGGCGGCCCGGCACGGTCTTCACCCGGTGCACCGGCACGATCCGGGGCGGTTTCACCCAGAAGTAGGAGTTGCCGTAGCCGTCCGGGACGCTCTGGCGGGCGATCTCCAGGATGAACTCGAAGCCCTCGGTGGTGATGAAGCCAAGATGGTCCGACCGGTCGGGACGGTCTTCCAGGAGCTGGTTGGTGGCCACCGTGGTGCCGTGGACCAGCGCCGAGACGCTCGCCAGGTCGACCCCGCCGCCGTGGAGCTCCAGGACCTTGGCGACGCCGGCGAGGAACCCGTCGGCCGGGTTCGACGGCGTCGACGGGGTCTTGGTCGTCACGATCTGCCCGGTGCGCTCGTCGACGAGCACCACGTCGGTGAACGTGCCACCCGTGTCGACACCGATTCGGACGCTGTACATGCCCCGTTTCTACCGACCTGCCCGACGTGGGGAATCAGCGGGTTATGCCGAAGAATCCCAAAATACTCGTCACAGCCTGCCCGGCGAGGTGGTGAACCGCCGCCCGCCCGGGTCCGTGGGGCCCCAGGTCAGCGGCCATGAGGCCGACCGGGCCGGGGTTCCGGCACGGGCTCTCCGGGGAGGGCGGTCACATCGGTTGTTCACATCGTTGGATTATTTTCGGTCGCCCGAAATCCAGGTTCCGGCTCAGCTCGAAGACCTGAGCCGGACTCGGATACGGTCGGGGCCCAATCGGTGTTTCGGCTCAGATGAGGCAGTAGCCGTCGGCGCACGCGTCGCCCTGCGGAACCGAGAGCGGCTCGCGCTCCTCGACCTCCCGCAGCGCCCCGACCAGCACGTCGACCGGCTGCGCGCCGGAGACGGCGTACTTGTCCTCGAACAGGAACAGCGGCACGCCGCTGATGCCGAGCTCACGGGCCCGGTCGATCTCGGCCCGGACCTCCGGGGCGCCCTCGCCGGTGTCGTCCACCCCCACCTCGGCGGCGAGCTTGGCCAGCACGGCGGCGTCGCCGACGTCGAGACCGTCGGTGAAGTGGGCCCGGAACAGGCGGTCGGCCATCTCGGGGGCCCGGCCGTCGCGCTGGGCGAGCCAGATCAGCCGGTGGGCCTCCAGCGTGTTGGCGCCGATGGCCTTGTCGTACTTGAGGTCGAGACCGTCCTCGGCGGCGACGCCGACCACCCGGTCGATCATCTGGAGGGCCTGGCGCCCGAACCTGCGCTCCAGCCACGTCGTGAGCGGGGTGCCGTCGCTGACGGACTCGGGGGAGAGCTGGAACGGCCGGTAGGCGACCTGCACGGGCTTGCCGTAGGCGCGGACGGCCGCGCGGAACCGCGTGTGCCCGATGTAGCACCAGGGGCAGACGACGTCGGAAAAGATCTCAACCTTCACACCGGCTTGCAACCCGCACGGGCCACGACCGAATTCCCGCCCTGTCTATCGGGCAGATTCATGACGCGAGCTGCGGCCGGCCTTCGGCCGCCCGCAGCTCGCTAACGGGCAAGGTCGTGGAGCCGTTCGGTCAGCTGGTCGTCGTGGCCGTCGATGAGCGCCGACACCGCCCGCCACCAGGCGAACCACTCGGCGCTGCGCCACATCCAGTCGAGCCGCTCCACGGCCGCCACGACGTCGCCGACGGTCTGCCAGGCGGGCCCGGTCTCCTCGGTGGTGGCGCCGTAGCGGAGCGTCCACTCGCGCAGCACGTGGCCGGTCTTCGGGTCGATCTCCCGGCCGTACGGGCTGGGCTCCTCCCCCGGCAGCGGGTGGGGCCCCAGGCCGGCCGCGACGCCCCACGACCACTGGGCCTCGGCCGGGCGGGCGTAGCGCAGGGAGTTGAAGTCGAGGTTGGTGCCGAGTTCGTCGTCGAGCCGCCGGACCACGACGGCGTCGAGCCGCCCGCCCGCGTCGAACGAGACGACCAGCCTGGCCCCGGCCTTGGCGCCGGGCGGCACCGGGACCCGGTCTTCGGCCTGCCAGGAGTTGAGGTCGGCGGTGCCGACGGGCGTGCCCCACAGGGTGTCGGCGACGTCGTCGGAGACCCACGCGGCCAGCGTCTCGAGCACGGTCAGGTCACCCCACGGCTCGATCGGCTGCGCCTTGACCAGCGCCTCTTCCGGCGCGGGCAGTTTTCCGTCGCGGCTGACGGTCCACCAACCGCCGCCGAGCTCATCGGTCCCGACGAGGAGCGCGGCGACGGCCGCCAGTTCGGCTGAACGCCGAGTCAGTGGGGCGAGACGGACCAGGTCCGCCACGCGGCGGGTGCGTTCACGGCCGAGCACGGCCTGCGCCTCCCTCAGGAGGGTGGCCGCCGTTGGGCGGTCCTCCCCCAGCAGGTCGGTGGTCAGCCGTCGTGCCTCTGCCCGAGCGTCCTCCGCGTGCGACTCCCGCATGCGGACAAGTTACGCCGAAAGATCGCCCGATCGCTACCGTTTCCCGGCACGACCGAGAAGCCAGCCGATGACGGCGCTTCCCAGGGCGATCCCGGCACCCATCCCGAAAGCCGCCAGAACGGGCCACGCGCGCGGCCCGCGGTCACGCCCGCCGCCGGTCACCGGGGTCTCGGCACGGGTGAAGACGGCCGCCTCCCCCACCGGCTGCCCCTCGACGGCGACCGGCGCACCGGGGAAGATCGCGGGCACCGCGAGGATGTCCTTCTCGACGGCGGTGAAGAACTCCCCCGCCATCTTCTTGGCGACGGAGGTGAGCATCCGCTGCCCGACCCCGCCGACCATGCCGCCCACGACGGCGTCGGCGTCGTAGTCGATCCGGGTGCCGCCGTCCTCCTCGGTGAGCCGCACCCGCACGGTCGCGTCGACCGTGCCGGGCGCCCCCTGCCCGCGCGCCTTCAGCACGAAGGCCTCCGGCTCCTCGGGATCGGTGAGCGCGACCTGCCCCTGGTAGATGCCCTTGATGGACGCCACGCCCGCCGAGACGGTCATGGTGTAGACGTCGCTCCCGACCGCCTCCAGGCGCTGGCAGCCGGGGATCGTGCGCACCAGCACGGCGGGATCCTGCAGAGCGTCCCAGACCTTCGACCGTTCCGCCCCGATCAGGGCACTGCCGACGACCTTCACGGCCACCTCCCTCGGTTGCCGAGCACACTAGAGAATCCAGGCGACCGGCGAGTACGGCAACATCTGCCGCCGGGGAGCCCGCACACCGTGCAGATGTTCACCAACCCCCACAGGTCGACGATCACCAGCGTAGACCCGCCCCCACCGGACACGTCCCCGAGCACGCCGACGAACCCGGCCCCGCACCAGGCGCGCATGTGAGCCATGCGCCGCCGACGCACAGCACCCACTTCGCCCCACCGCTTCGCCCGGCCACTCGCCTCCGTCGTGGTGCCCCGTCGTGATGCGCTGCCGTGGTGCCCCGTCGTGATGCCCGCTGCACTGCGACCGTGGTGTCCCATGCCCGTCGCCGCGCTCGCGGCTAGGATGGCGGGTCATGCGCCGGGGCTTCGCGATCATCCTGTCGGCCCTCGTGCTGAGCGGCTGTTCGGCGCCCGTGGCCGCTCCGCCACCGGAGGAGGCTCCGTCGCCGCCGGCCGCCCCGCCGCCGGAAGCGGCCGCGTCGCCGTCCCCGTCGCCCACGCCCAGCGGGCTGCCGCGCCCCGGTGAGGTACGCCGGATGAAGGAGGACGGGTTCCCCGTCATCAGCAGCGTCCCGACCGGGCGCAAGGTCGTCTTCCTCACCATCGACGACGGGTGGGAGCAGGATCCGGGGTTCGCCCGGATCGTCAGGGAGCGCGGGATCCCGATCACCGTCTTCCCGACCCGGGACGCCGTCGAGGCCAAGGGCGGTCAGGAGGCCGGACAGGGCTGGACGTACGTCGGGGCGGGCGGCTGGCCCTACTTCAAGGACCTGGGCGTGCCGATCGAGAACCACACCCTCACCCACCCCGACCTGCGCACCCTCAGCCTGGAGGCGCAGAAGGCGGAGATCTGCGGCGCGGCGAAGGTCATCGGCAAGCACATCGGCCGGGCGCCGGAACTGTTCCGGCCGCCGTTCGGCTCGTGGAACGCCACCACCCTGACCGCCGCCGAGAAGTGCGGCATGCGGGCCATGGTCCTGTGGACGGCCTCGGTCCAGACGAACGCGCGGATCGCGTACCAGGCCTCCGACAAACAGCTCCATCCGGGCGACATCCTGCTCCTGCACTTCCGGCCGCCGCTGGCGAAGGACTTCGCCCGGCTGGTCCGGAAGGTGGAGAAGCGCGGCTTCTCGTTCGGCGACCTGGGCGCCTACCTGGACGAACTCCTCCCCACCACGTCATGACTAGGCGCCTGCCTCGAGACGGTCGGTCCAGGCGGCACGGCTGTCGGCGGTGCCCGAGGACGGCGCCGGTCGGGCCCCACTAGTCCAGGTCCGCGGGAGGTCGGGAGGCGCGGGCGCGGTCCGGGTC